>JBDHFW010000018.1:0-32110 GCA_039590175.1 Gemmatimonadota bacterium
GGTGAGCGGACGTACGACATTTTCTCGCGTCTTCTCATGGACCGGATCGTCTTTCTCGGCACGCCGATCAACGATGACGTCGCGAACGTCATCATCGCTCAGCTCTTGTTCCTTCAAGCGGATAACCCGGAGAAGGACATCAACATCTACATCAACTGTCCGGGCGGAAGCGTCTACGCGGGCCTGGCGATCTACGACACGATCCAGTTCCTCAGCGCCCCGGTGTCCACTATTTGCATGGGGATGGCCGCGTCGATGGGGGCGGTGCTTCTATCCGCGGGCGCCAAGGGCAAGCGCTCGGCGCTTCCCAACTCGCGGATCATGATCCATCAACCGTCCAGCGGCGCGCAGGGAACCGCGGCCGATATCGAGATTCAGGCGAAGGAGATCCTCCACGCGCGGGAACGCCTGAACTCGATTCTCGCTTTCCATACGGGACAGCCGGTGGAGCAGATCGCGGAGGACGTCGATCGAGATCGCTTCATGTCACCCCTGGAAGCGGTCGACTATGGGCTCATCGATCGGATGATCGAGCGCAACGACGCGTTGGCGGAGAACGGCAAGCGTGCCAAGGTCGAGAAGATCGAGGTAGAGGCCTAGGCAGGACGGAAGAAGGCAGAGAGGCGAGAGCATGGCGGGCGAGAAGAACCTACGCTGCTCGTTCTGCGGGAAGTCCAAGGAGAGCGTAAAGAAGTTCATCTCTGGACCGAACGTCTACATCTGCAACGAGTGTATAGCGCTCTGCAACGAGATCCTAGCGGAAGAGGAGGAGCGCGAGGCCGCCGGTCGCTTCACCGACATCCCGCCACCACTCGAGATCAAGGACATCCTCGACGAGTACGTCATCGGCCAGGAAGAGGCGAAGAAGAGCCTGTCCGTGGCCGTCTACAACCACTACAAGCGCATCAACAACCAGGGCCTCGTCGACGAGGTCGAGATCGAGAAGTCCAACATCCTTCTCCTCGGTCCGACGGGCGTCGGAAAGACCCTGTTGGCGCAGACTCTCGCCCGCATGCTCCAGGTTCCGTTCACGATCGCCGACGCCACGACCCTCACTGAGGCGGGCTACGTCGGCGAGGACGTCGAGAACATCCTGGTGCGTCTGCTCCAGGCCGGCGACTACAACGTCGCCGAGTGCGAGCGGGGCATCGTCTACATCGACGAGATCGACAAGATCGCCCGAAAGAGCGACAACCCCTCCATCACGCGAGACGTCTCGGGCGAGGGCGTGCAGCAGGCTCTCCTGAAGATCCTCGAGGGCACCGTGGCCTCCGTTCCGCCTCAGGGAGGCCGGAAGCATCCGCAGCAGGAGTACATTCAGATCGATACCAAGAACATCCTGTTCATCAGCGGCGGAGCGTTCGACGGTCTTGAAGACATTATCGAGAGCCGGCTCGGTAAGCGGCTGATCGGCTTCAGCGACCTGGAGGAGGACGCGCGCATCAGCGACAACCCGTTCGAGCATAGCGAGCCCGAGGACCTGTTGCGGTACGGGCTCATCCCCGAGCTCGTTGGACGCATTCCCGTGGTGGTCGCGCTGCACGAGCTGGATGAGAGCGCCCTTGTCGACATCCTCCAGAAGCCCAAGAACGCGCTCATAAAGCAGTACGCGAAGATGTTCGAGCTCGAAGGCGTCGGCCTCACCTTCGACCCGGAAGCGCTCCGTGCGGTCGCCAACCGCACGGCCGACCGCGGCACGGGTGCCCGCGGGCTTCGGGCCGTCCTTGAGGATGTGATGCTCGAGGTGATGTTCGAGCTTCCCTCCCGGCAGGACGTCCGCGAGGTGATCATCACCCGCGAGACGATCGAGGAGGGGCAGACCCCGCTCCTCATCCTGGAGCCCGAGTCCGAGCGCAAGGAGGCCTGACCGGCCGCGAGCCGGCCAGCCCTCGCCCCCAGCTGCTACTCTCTTGCCGGTCCGAACCGCCGAGTTCGTCGGCGCGATCGCGAATCCGGGCCAACTCCCTCCCGACACTCTGCCGGAGATCGCGGTCGCTGGCCGCTCCAACGTCGGGAAGTCCAGCCTGATCAACGCGCTGCTCGGAAGGAAGAAGCTGGCGCGGGTGTCCAAGGATCCCGGGCGCACGCGAGAGATCAACTTCTTCCGGATCGACAACCAGTGGCTCCTCGTGGACCTCCCGGGCTACGGGTACGCCAAGGTCTCGAAGGAGGTACAGCGGAAGTGGGTCCCGCTCATGGAGGCCTACCTCAACAAGAACTCTCGCCTTCTCGGGCTGGTCGTCCTGATCGACAGCCGCCACGGAGCGACGAAGACGGATCGTCGGCTGATCGAGTTCGTGGGCGACGTGGGGGTTCCCGTGTTGTTCGTGCTCACCAAGATCGACAAGCTGAATCGGGCGGGGCGGGCGCGCGCGGTCGTGAAGCTTCGCGAGCAACTTGACCTGCCGGAGGATCAGGTGCTCGCCACCTCGGCGCGCACGAAGGAAGGCACCCAGGAGCTGCTCGACAGCCTGGAGCACCTTGTGGACGCGGAGACCGCCGGCTAGACGACCCGGCGCGCTAGGACTTCTGGGCGCACCAGGTCGTCATGCACCGCAGGTTCTGGACGTTCGTCGTCTTGATCGGATCGAGCAGCGTGCCACCCAGGCGCCCCGTCGTCTCCAGTATGAAGGCCTCGTCCACCAAGAGTCGCTCACTCCCGTCCGGCAGCGTGTACCTCCCCCCGCCCAACGGCTGAACGCGATCCTCGATGCCTATCGTCGTCGCCAGCCGCGCGAAGAAGAGCCCTCCGGGAGCCAGCACGCGCCACAGCTCCTCCAGCATCGCGATGAGGTGATCTTCCTCGTGGGCGAAGTGCAGTAGGGCGTTCGCTATGACGGCGTCGAAGAAGTCGTCCGAAAAGGTCATCGACTCAACGGACTCGGCGCGGAAGTTGTCGGAGGGGAGATCCGGTGCCAGGCGGCCGGCGAGGGCACGAACCTCGCGGACGCGCTCACCGTCCCGATCGATGCCGTACGCATCGCAGCCGGCGCGCATCAGGTAGACCAGGTTCCGTCCGGTCCCGCACCCGGCGTCCAGCACCCTCAGCTCGGGCGTGATCCGCCCACGCAGCAGTTGGTCGAACAGGTAGACGTCGATCTCGCCGAACAGATCGACCAGCTCCGCCGATCCTCGCGGCACCTTACAGATCGATCTCGTACTCCTTGAGCTTTCGATACAGCGTGCGCTCCCCGATCTGCAGCTTCTCCGCGGCCCTTCGTCGGTTGCCGCCGACGCTCCTCAGAGTCGCGACGATCGCTTCGCGCTCCAGCTCGGACATGCTCATGCCGGGGTAGAATTGGATGCCGGGCCGCTCTTCCGGCATGACCTCGCCCTCCGCCAAAGGGACGGTGAACCCGCCCTGGGGCGCGGCCAGGTCCGGTAGGTCCAGCTCCTCGTGCAGCGGCACCTCGATGCCCGTGCCCGTCAATTCGGCGCCCCTTTCGAGCAGCTCCGGATGCTCGGCCCGATATCGATCGAACTCACGCCTCAGGTCATCCACGTCCATCTTCAGCTCAACGAGGGTGCGAAAGACGAACTCCATGTGCGGGATGGACATCTCTCCGGCTACCGATGGCGCGGGTACGCCCGAAGGCTGTGCGACAAGCAAGGCTCCGCCGCTCCCGGTCCGGATCTCGTCCGGGATGTCCTCGGCCCGAATCACCGATCCAGGAGCAAGAACCACCATCGATTCGATGAGATTCCTAAGCTCGCGGATGTTCCCGGGCCAGTTGTAGCGCATGAGGATGCTCATCGCCTCCGGGGCCAGCCCCTTGAACTCTCGGTCGTGCTGCAGGCTCAGCTGGCGAATGAAGCGCTGAGTGAGGATGGGTATGTCGGCGCGGCGCGTCCGCAGCGGGGGGAGCTCGACTTCGAGGACGTTCAGCCGGTAGAAGAGGTCGCGACGGAACTGGCCCATCTGCACGGCTTCCTGAAGATCGCGGTTCGTGGCCGCGATCACCCTCACATTCACCTCGATCTCCGAGCTTCCACCCACCCGCATGAACCGGCGAGACTCGAGGACCCGCAAGAGCCGCGTCTGCGTGGCGGGAGGCATCTCGGCGATTTCATCCAGCAATAGGCTTCCGGTGTCGGCGAGCTCGAACATGCCGCGCCGCAGCGAGGTCGCGCCGGTGAAGGCCCCCTTCTCGTGACCGAAGAGCTCGGACTCGAGCAACGACTCGGGAAGCGCGGCGCAGTTGACCGCGATGAACGGCTTTGCTCTGCGAGGCGACAGCCCGTGGATCGCACGCGCCACGAGCTCCTTCCCGGTCCCGCTCTCCCCGGTGAGAAGGACCGTGGAGCCGACGGGAGCGATCAGGTTCACCTTCTCCAGCACCGCCCGAATCCCATCCGTGCGGCCCACGATTCCGGTCTCCAGCTGGAGCTCGAAGCGCTCCAGCTCCTGGGTCAGGACGACCTGGACCTCTTCGGCCATCGGAAGCTCGGGGAGACAAGCGTCGACGCTCAGCGTCTCCCGGAGCCGCGCGCAACCATCCGTCTCTGAGGATTCGAGGGCGAGGATCGGCGGGCGCGGGATGCGGGCATCCATCAGCATCCGCATCTTCTCCGCCCCGGGGCTGTCCGGATCGCGGGTCAGGATCAGCGCGACATCCGCCGCGTCGGATCGGCCCTCGATCTCAGCCGCACGCTCGACCATGAGCACGTCGTGTCCGTCGGCGAGCACCGCTTCACGGATCGGTACCGCGGCTTCCAGCTTCGCCGTGTCGATGAAGACGAGCGCCATCTACTCCCCTCCGGCCTCCGGACCGTGACAGGCTTCGCCTCGTAGGAGCTCCGCCGCATGGTCGACGACGTGCGAGAGGACCGACAGACCATCCGCAACGCCCGATGGACTTCCGGGAAGATTGACGATGAGGGTGCGCATCCGAATGCCGGCCAAGCCCCGGCTGAGCGCGGCGTAGGGGGTTTTCTCCAGACCCGCGGCCCGGATCCACTCGGCGATTCCGGGGACCGGCCTCTGCAGCACGGCCGCCGTCGCTTCGGGGGTCACGTCTCTGCCTGTGATCCCGGTGCCTCCGGTGGTGACGACGACGTCGGCAGCGCCCTGGTCCGACCACTTCCGCAGCGTCGCTTCGATCACCGGCGCTTCATCCGGGACGACCCGGCGGTCGGCCAACGCGTATCCACGCTCCCGTGCCCAGGCATCGATTCGATCTCCGGAAGTGTCGTCCCGCCAGCCTTCGCTCACGCCGTCCGAGATCGTGAGGATGGCGACTCGTACCGTCGCACCGTCCCGGATCGGCGAGGAGCTCATCGGCGGGCCACGATCCCTGCGGTGCCCCTCATCGCCGCAGCGATCCTTCGGTGTAGAAGGGCATCCGCGTCACCTCGGCGCCGATCTCCTTCTCGCGGATCAGGACCGCGGCAGGCTCTCCCGGTTCGGCTGCCCGGGGCAGGTAGACCGTGGCGATCCCGTACCCGAGCGACGGACCCACCGTGCCGCTCCGAACCGGTCCGGCCGAGCGGCCGTCGTAGACCACCTCGTGCCCCGGCCGCGGAAAGCCCCGCTCGGTGAGCCGTATGCCCGTCAAGCGTCGTGACACGCCCTCGGCCTTTTGCGCCTCGAGCGCGGCCCGGCCGATGAACTCTCCCTTCTCCATCTTCACGAGCCAGCCCAGCCGGGCTTCGAGCGGCGTCGTCTCCTCGTCGATATCGTTTCCGTACAACGCATAGCCGACCTCGAGGCGGAGGGTGTCGCGGGCCCCGAGACCGGCTGGTGTGACCTCCGTCTCGCCGTCCAGGAGCGCCCGCCAAACCCGCGTCGCGTCGCCGGCATCGAGGTAGAGCTCGAAGCCGTCTTCACCCGTATAGCCCGTGCGGCTGATCACGGCCGGCGCCCCGACAACCTCTCCTTCCGCGAACCAGTAGAAGCCGATCGCGTGCAGGTCCGCGTCGGTCAAGCGGGCCAGGACCGCCGGCGCGGCAGGACCCTGGATCGCGATCAGGGCGATCCCGTCGCTCTCGTCGCGCAGATCCGCGTCGAACCGGTCCTGGTGCGCGGAGATGTGCCGCCAATCCTTCCGGATGTTCGCGGCGTTCACGACGAGCCGGAAGGTGTCATCTCCCATTCGGTAGACGATGAGATCATCCACGACTCCCCCGCTCTCCAGGCACATCGCGCTGTACTGAGCTTGCCCGACCACCAGCTGCTCGGGGTCATTCGTCGTCACGTATGACACCAGCTCGACGGCCTGAGGGCCGGTGACCAGAAACTCGCCCATGTGGGACACGTCGAAGAGCCCGACCCCGGCACGGACCGCCTGGTGCTCCGCGCGAATGCCCGAGGGGTACTGCACGGGCATCGCGAAGCCCCCGAACGGGACGAGCTTCGCGTTCAGACGCACGTGCTCCTCATGGAGCGGCGTCGTCTTCAGATCCGAACTCTCGGCCATGCTTTCGTTCCTTCTTCTGTTCCGCGTTTCTCCGGTGTCGGTCAGTCCGCCATGAGCGCCAGCAGCAGGGCCTTCTGAAGGTGCAGGCGGTTCTCGGCCTCGTCCCAGACGCGCGATCGCGGGCCGTCCATCACCTCGTCCGTGACCTCCTCGCCCCGGTGGGCCGGGAGACAATGGAGAAAGATCGCGTCGTCCGAGACGGCCATGAGATCCGAATCGACGCAGTAACCCCGGAGCGCCCTGCGGCGGCGCTCCGCCTCCTCCTCCTGTCCCATTGACGCCCACACATCCGTCGTCACGACGTGGGCGCCGCGTGCCGCTTCCAGGGGCTCGCGCAGCAACGTGACGGTGGTGGCCTCCGACGCACGCTCGAGGTCGTCCGCGTTCGGGTCGTATCCCTCGGGCGACGCCAGGCGAAGCTCGAAGCCGAAGCGTGCCGCGGCGTTGAGCCACGAGTTGGCCATGTTGTGGCCGTCGCCGATCCACGCGACGATCAGATTCTCTAGCGTCCCGAACTCCTCGCGAACCGTCATCAGGTCCGACATAACCTGACAAGGGTGGTAGCGGTCGGTGAGTCCGTTGATGACGGGCAACGAGCCGGTCTCGGCGAACTCGACGACGTCGCTCTGGGCGAAGGTGCGGATCATCACCGCATCCAGGTATCTGGAGAGGACGCGGGCCGTGTCGGAGATCGTCTCGCCTCGCCCCAGCTGGATGTCCGCAGAAGACAGGAAGAGGGCGTGCCCGCCGAGCTGGTACATGCCGACCTCGAACGAGACGCGCGTCCGGGTCGAGCTCTTGGCGAACACCATCCCGAGCGTCCGGCCGCTCAACGGGTGGTCGTCCCCCACCCGACCCGCTTTGACCGCGTCCGCCAGATCCAGGAGTCGCTCCAACGAACTCCGCGACCATTCGGCGATGGACAGAAAATGTGCCTCGCGGCCTCCCATCACCCGGCTCTCTCCTCGCTCTCTTGGGCTCCCTGATTCGTGGATTCCCGCATGGCGGGCGACCGCACCATCCCTTCGACCCCCGGAGCGTCTGGTATGCAATTTTGGCAGGCCCGTCAAGAGAAGCGGGCTGAGGGTGGGTCGGGTAGGGGCGAGCTAGAGGATGTAGCGGCGGAGGTCCTCGTCCTCGGCGATCTCGGCCAGTCTCTCCCGAACGAACTCGCCGTCAATCGTCAGCGTCCCGCCTGCGCCAGAATCCGGAAGGTCGAACATCACCTCCTCCAGGAGTGTCGTCAGCACGGTCTGGAGGCGCCGAGCGCCGATGTTCTCGGTGCGCTGGTTCACCTCCGACGCGATGCGCGCGATCTCGCGGATCGCCTCTTCCATGAACTCGAGCTGCAGGTCCTCCGTGGCGACCAGCGCGCTGTACTGCGTGAGCAGCGCGTTTCGGGGCTCCGTCAGGATTCGGGCGAAATCCTCTTCGGTGAGGCTTCTCAGCTCGACCCGGATCGGGAACCGACCCTGCATCTCGGGGATGAGATCCGAGGGTTTGGAGACGTGGAAGGCCCCCGCCGCGATGAAGAGCACGTGGTCGGTGGCCACCATGCCGTAGCGCGTCTGTACGGTGGACCCTTCGACGAGTGGAAGTAGGTCCCGCTGCACACCCTCGCGAGAGACGTCCGGGCCTCCGCCGCCCCGCGCGCCGGCTATCTTGTCGAGCTCATCGAGGAAGATGATGCCCATGTTCTCGACACGGTCGAGCGCGTCGTCGATCACCTCCTCCATGTCGATGAGCTTGTCCAGTTCCTCGGAGAACAGGACTCGTCGCGCCTCGGCAACGCTCATCCGGCGACGCCGGGTCTTCTTCGGCATCATGTCCTGGAGCAACTCGCCGATGTTCCAGTCGAGGCTGTCCATGCCCGGCGCCTGGAGATCCAGCACCGGCATCGCGGTGTCGGTGACCTCTACCTCCACCTCCCGCTCCTCCAGCTTCCCGTCCTGCAGCAAACCGAGCAGCTTGTCGCGCGTTCGGCGCCGACGCGCCGCCAACTCGTCATCGGCCTCTTCTTCCGCGACCCCGCTGCTTCCGACCAGGAAGTGCCTGTGGCCGCCTTCTTCGGCGGCCGGCTGATCGATGTTGGCGTCCGCGGCGGGTGGAAGGAGCAGGTCCAAAAGCCGCTCCTCGACCTGCCGCGCGGCCGTCTCGCGCTGCTCGTCTTCCCGCTCGCCCCTCACCATGTTGATCGAGATCTCCACGAGATCACGAACCATCGACTCGACGTCACGGCCGACGTACCCGACTTCCGTGAACTTGGAGGCCTCGACCTTGAGGAAGGGTGCGCCTGCCAGACGGGCCAGGCGACGGGCGATCTCTGTCTTCCCGACTCCGGTCGGCCCGATCATGATGATGTTGTTCGGGAGGATCTCGTCGCGAAGCTCGTCCTCCACCTGCTGCCGACGCCATCGGTTTCGCAATGCGATCGCCACGGACTTCTTGGCAGCACTCTGACCGATGATGTAGCGATCCAGCTCGGCGACGATCTGCCTCGGTGTGAGGGACGCCGGATCGGTGGCGGCCGGACCGTCGTCGATGTCAACCGCGCCCTCATCCGCGGAGTCCGGGCCGGGCACGACCGCCTGGGACCCCTCTTCGTCGAGCTGGAGCTCGGAGATCGGAACTTCCACGACTATTCCCTCAACTCTTTTCTTCCAATTCCAGAACGGTGATCTCGGAGTTTGAATACACGCAGATCTCCCCGGCGATCTGCAGGGAGGCACGCACCATCTCGGCCGCTCCGAGCGATGAGTGCTGCATGAGCGCTCTGGCCGCCGCGAGGGCATACGCACCCCCGGAGCCCAGGGTCAGGACGCCGTCGTCCGGCTCGATCACCTCGCCGCTCCCGGCAATCAGTAGGCTCTGGTCGCTGTCGGCGACCGCGAGGAGCGCCTCGAGTCGTCGAAGATAGCGGTCGCTCCTCCACTCTTTGGCCAGCTCCACGGCCGCGCGCGCCAGGTTGCCGGGATGCCGTTCCATCCTCGCCTCGAACTTCTCGAAGAGAGTGAGGGCATCCGCTACGCTGCCGGCGAAGCCGGCCAGGATCTTCCCGTCCATCATCGTCCGGACTTTCTCGGCCTGCGCTTTCACGATGGTGTCGTTCATCGTCACCTGGCCATCGCTGCCGATGGCTACCTGCCCATCCCGTCTGATGCAGACGACGGTGGTTCCTCGGAATACGCTGTCGGTCTTCATGATTGCATGGTCGTTGGCTTCGGTCGGCGTGGATTGGAGGGCTGACCCACAGGGGCCCCTCTCGGCGCTCTGCTAGGCACGCGGATGCGACTGCCGGTAGACGCGCCTCAGCTTCTCGGTGGAAGTGTGCGTGTAGATCCGCGTCGTTGAAAGGCTGGAATGCCCGAGCAGCTCCTTCACCGCCACCAGGTCCGCACCGTTGTCCATCAGGTGCGTGGCGAAGGAGTGGCGCAGCGAATGCACCGAGAGCCCCTCACCGATCGCGACCTTCTCGAGCGTCTTTCCGACCGTGCGCTGGATCTGACGGCGTGAGAGCCGTCGCCCATGACGCGAGACGAACAGCGGAGCCTCGAGTGTTGGCCGCGCCCTCGGAGCGGATCTCTCTGCTTCTTCCCTGCGCTTGGACTCCACGAGGCGTCGCCGCTCGGGAAGGTATGCCTCGATCGCCGTGGCCGCCGGACCGCCAAAGGGGATGATTCGTTCCTTTCTGCCCTTCCCGAGCACGCGCACCTGCCTGCTCCGGAGGTCGATGCCCTGGAGGTCGAGCGCCTCCACCTCCGCCAGGCGAAGGCCGGCCGAATAGAGTAGCTCCATGAGAGCCCGGTTTCGGACGGAAAGGAAGCCGCCGCCCTGCTCGGCGTGTGCTCTGAGCAGCACGAAGAGGTCGTCCGCCTGCACCTGGCTCAGATAGGCGGGCAGCTTGCGGCTTCGCTTCGGCGCCCGTACGAGACGAGCCGGATTCTGAGGGATGCGGTCCGTCCGGTGGAGGAAGCGGAAGAAGACCCGCGTCGCGGAGAGCTTGCGGGCGATCGTGGTGCGCTGCAGGCCCCGCTTCTGAAGCGATCCGAGAAAGGAACGGATCGCCGTCCGGTCGATGGTCTCCCAGCTCCAGTCCGGGGCGGCCAGGTAGCCCTGCAGGAAACCGACGAACTCTCCCAGATCGCGACGATAGGCCGCCACCGTGTGAGCCGAGAGCCCGCGTTCAGCCTTGGCGTATCGCAGGAAGTCGTCGACTGCTTCAGTCATGACCGCGCCGGCTTCGGTGCCGATCAGCCCGACCGCTTCTTCCTGGCGCGCTTGGGGCGGGCCTTCTTCTTCGCGATCAGGTCCACCGCCGCCTCCAGGGAGAGCGAATCGATCTCCTCGCCCTTCGGCACCGAGGCGTTCGTCTTGTCGTGCTTCACGTAGGGCCCGTAGCGCCCATCGTACACGGCCACCGGCTTTCCATCCTCCGGATGAGGCCCCAACTCCCTCAGCGGCTTCGAAGCCGCGCTCTGCCGACGGCTTCGCTTCGGCTCCGCCAGGAGCTCGAGCGACCGCTCCAGCGAGACATCTAGCACATCGTCATCCTTCTTCAGCGACCGGTACTCCCCATCGTGCACAACGTAGGGCCCGTAGCGTCCGATCCCCACCTTCACCGGCTCGCCGGTCTCCGGGTGCTTCCCGACCTCGTACGGCATGGAGAGCAGCTTCAGCGCCACCTCCAGCGTCACCTCCTCCGGCTCCATGCCCTTGGGCAGCGAGGTCCGTGGGGGCTTCGCCTTCTTCTTCCCCTTGCCGGTCGCCCCCTCTTCGACGCCGAGCTGCACGTAGGGTCCGAAGCGGCCCGTGCGAACGTAGACGAGCTTCCCCGTGCCTGGGTCCTTCCCCAGCTCCTGGGGCCCCTCGGCGCTCTTCTCCAGCAGGGCGACCGCCTCCTCGTTGGAGAGATCGGCCGGCGCGATCTCGTCGGGAATCGAGGCGGTCAGTCGGTCTCCGTCACGCTGGAGCTCGAGGAAGGGGCCGTACCGGCCGATCCGCACCTTTGCTTCGAGGTCGGAGAGCTCGAGCGTGGAGGCCTGGCGGGGATCGATCTGTGTCTCGTGTTCCCGGACACGTGCTTCGAAGCCGTCTTCGCCCGAGTAGAACCTCTCCAGGTAGCTCCGCCACTCGATCTCGCCTTCCGCGATCTCGTCGAGAGAATCCTCCATCCCGGCCGTAAAGCCAAGATCCACGAGGTCGGGGAAGTGCTCCTCCAAGAGCCGGGTGACCGCGAACGCGGTGTAGGTCGGTATCAGCTGCTTCGCCTCGCGACGTGCGTATCCGCGATCCTGGATGGTCGAGATGATCGCAGCATACGTGCTCGGGCGGCCGATGCCCTCCGCCTCGAGGGCTTTTACGAGCGCCGCCTCCGTGTAGCGCGCGGGAGGACGCGTCTGGTGGGAGAGCGCCTCCAACTCCCGCAGCTGCAGCGCGTCACGCTCGTGCAGCGAGGGAAGGAGAACCTCCTGGTCCTCGAGCGCCGCGCGGGGATCGTCGGAGCCCTCGACGTACGCGCGGAAGAAGCCCGCGAACTCGAGCACCTTCCCGGTGGCCCGGAACACGGCGCCGTCTGCATCGATGAGGACGGTGAGATGCCGCTGCCTCGCTTCGGCCATCTGGCTCGCCAGGGATCGCTTCCAGATGAGCTCGTAGAGTTGCTTCTCCCTCGCGTGTAGGCCGAGCTCCTCTCCCGTGCTCATGCTCGTACCGGCCGGCCGGATCGCTTCGTGAGCCTCCTGGGCCGTCTTCGATTTCGTCCGGTAGCGGCGGGGCTTGTCGCTCAGGAACTGATCCCCGTACCGCTCCTTCACGGTCCGCCGGATCGCGTCCACGGCCTCGTTCGAAAGTTGGACGGAGTCCGTCCGCATATACGTGATGTGCCCGGCTTCGTAGAGCGCCTGAGCGACCCGCATCGTCTGCCGGGCTGCGAGATTCAGCTTTCGGTTCGCCTCCTGCTGCAGCGTCGAGGTCGTGAAGGGGGGATAGGGACTGCGCTTCGAGGTCTTCTGCTCGACGGAACGCACCTGGAACGGCGCCCCCGCCAGCCGGTCGCGCAGCGCTCCGGTCTCCTCGGAACCCAGGAGCCGAACCTCGCGATCCTTCTTCAGCTCGCCCGTCGTCTCATCGAAGTCCCGGCCCGAGGCTATTCGGTCGTCATCGACCGAGATCAGAATCGCCTTGAACTCGCGACCGTCGCTCGCGAGGCGAGCCAGGAGATCCCAGTACTCGGCAGAGCGGAAGGCCCGGCGCTCGCGCTCCCTTTCGACGAGAAGCCGAACAGCCACCGACTGGACGCGGCCCGCCGAAAGACCGCGAGAGATCTTCTTCCAGAGAAGCGGCGAGAGCTTGAAGCCGACCAGGCGGTCCAGGATGCGACGCGCCTGCTGCGCCTCGACGAGCCCCATGTCCAACGTGCCCGCGTGCTCCACCGCCTCGAGCACGGCCCGTCGCGTAATCTCGTTGAAGCGGACCCGCCGGAACCTCTCTCCATCCTTGTCGTAGCCGAGCTGCTCGGCGATGTGAAACGCGATCGCCTCTCCCTCGCGGTCCGGATCCGTGGCGAGGAGAACGTCGGCGGACTCTTTCGCCGCCGCGCGCAGCTTTTTGAGGACGGGACCCTTGCCGTCGATCGTCACGTACTCCGGCTCGAAGCCGGCCTCCACGTCCACTCCGAGACCGCTCTTCGGCAGGTCTCGCACGTGACCGACCGTGGCCTCCACTCTGTAGCTATCGCCCAGATAGCGACCCAGCGTTCGGGCTTTGGCCGGTGACTCGACGACGACCAGGTGCCTGTCGACCTCGTTGCTTCGAGAGCCTTGTTCCGTCACTTCATTCCTCTTGCCGGTGATCTCCCCATTTCGGCTCGCATAACCCGCAAATCGCGGTCAGGATCCCGACGCCGGTCCGTGAGGCAGCGCCGAGTGGGCGGCGAACGGCAGTAGCTGGACGATAAGATCCGCCGTTTCCTCAGCCGCCGCTGGTCCCGATGAATCGCCGGCGGAGACACTGATTTCTGCCAGCTCGTAAGCGGCTTCGCGTTCGGCGAGCAGCAGCTCGAGCGACTCTCTTGGACGATCGCGGCCCAGCAGCGGGCGGGCGGCGGCATCGCTGGAAAGCCGGTTCCATGCCTCCTCCGGCATCACCCGTAGCCAGACGCGAACGGAACCGGGCCACCGGTCCCGGATCTCGGGTCTGGCCATCCAGCCGCCGCCCGCCGCCAGCACGGTGCCGGTAGCCTCGTCCTGCCGCTCCGTGGCCTCCGCCTCGAGCTCCCGAAACAGCGTCTCGCCGCCGGCGTCGAAGATCTCCGGGATCGATCGGCCAGCGAGAGCCTCCACTTCATCGTCGAGATCGACGAAACCATAGCCGAGCCGGTCGGCTAGAAGCCTTCCCACGGTGGATTTGCCGGCCCCCATTATGCCCACGAGGACGACCTTCTCGGGCTTCTTCGGATGACTCACGCCTTCCTGCCGCGACGGCCCAGGCGCTCGAGGTAGGCCTCGTGGTTGGTCCGCATCTCGCCGAGCGAGTCGCCGCCGAACTTCTCCCGCATCGCATCGGCCAGGACGAGCGCGACCATCGCCTCGCCGACCACGGCCGCCGCCGGAACCGCGCACACGTCGCTTCGCTCGCGCACCGCACGAGCCGGCTCGCCACTGCGAAGGTCCACGCTGTCGAGCGGCCGCATGAGCGTGCTCAGTGGCTTCATCGCTGCGCGGATGACAACCGGCTCTCCCGTGGTCATGCCGCCTTCCAACCCGCCGGCGTTGTTTCGTCTCCGTCGATAGCCGCCCGAGCCGGTCCTGGACCGGTCCGGCTCGATCTCATCGTGGACCTCCGAGCCCACTGAGCGGGCGGCGAGAAAGCCGGCACCGATCTCGACTCCCTTCATCGCCTGGATGGACATCAACGCCGCGGATAGTCGGCCATCCAGGCGTTCCTCCCACGAAACGTAGCTTCCCAGGCCCACCGGAAGGCCGCAGGCCACCACCTCGAACACGCCGCCGAGTGTATCCCCGACGGCGGCCGCGGCGTCGATCGCCCTCATCATCTCCGCGGCGGCGGCCGGATCCAGGCAGCGGACGGGGGAGGCATCCGCCTCTTGGTTCATAGCGGTCACGTCACACCCCTCGGTGAGCGTGTCCTCCGGGGCCGCCGCCTCGACGTCACCAATCCTCAGGACATGGCTGCCGATCGTGACACCGAACTCCGTGAGCAGGGACTTGGCGAGGGAGCCGGCCGCCACCCGGGCTGCCGTCTCCCGGGCGCTGGAGCGCTCCAGCACGTCCCTGGCGTCCTCCCGATCATACTTCAGCAAACCGGCCAGGTCGGCGTGGCCCGGTCTGGGCAGATAGACCCGGCGGAGCGACTCGTCATTCGCCTCCGGAACGGGATCCGCCGACATGGCGACACGCCAGTTCTCGAAGTCGCGGTTCGCGATCCAGACGGCGATCGGAGAGCCCAGCGTCTCGCCCAGCCGCAAGCCGCTGAGGATCTCGCCTTCGTCCTGCTCGATCCGCATTCGCTCTCCCCGGCCGTGTCCCAGCTGACGGCGCCTCAGCTCCGCGCCGACCGTTCCCGTATCGAGGGCCAGGCCCGCCGGCATGCCCTCCAGAATCACGACCAGCCCGCGGCCGTGGGATTCACCGGCGGTCGCGAAGCGAATGGCTCTCAGCATGGCGGATTCATGGCTCAACCTTCCCCGGGCCGAAACGAAAGCGGGGCGAATCTAAGGGGGCGCTTGCGAAAAGCGAGAGCCCCAGACCCGGCCTTTCGCCGAGCCCGGGGCCGAAAGAGCCGTGCGGGACGCGCGGTGAGTCGGCTCGAGCCTCCCGGTGCTACGTAGGCTCCATGATATGCGGGGTGACGAGAATGATCAGGTCGACCTTGACCTCACGCTCCTTCGTCGTACGGAAGAGCGCACCGATCAAGGGCAGGTTCATGAGGCCCGGTATGCCGGTGGTGCTCCGCGAGACCTCCGAGAGGGTGAGTCCGCCGATGACCGCCGTCTCCCCGTCATCCACCAGGAGGCGGGTCTCTCCGATCTGGCGGCTGATAACGAAGCCCACGTCGCTCGTGGCCTGCTCGACGCCCGAGCGTTGGGCGGACAGCTCCATGAGCACCTGGTTGTTGTTGGTGACGTGTGGCGTGACCTCGAGGATGATGCCCGTGTCCTCGAAGAAGACGTTGATCCTGGCGTTCTCGACCTGGGCCCCCTCCTCGAGGACTCGAACGGGCGTTCGCTCGCCGACCTGAATGTAGGCGCGGTGGTTGTCCAACACCTGCACGGAGGGAGCCGCCTGGACATCCGCCAGCTGATTGGCCTCGAGAGCCTCGATCCACGCGAAGAGCGAGTAGCCGCCGAACGCCAGCGTGGTGAGCAGGGAGAGGGCGGGCTGCGCCACGCGGTTGTTCGCGTTGGCCAGCGTTGCCACGGCATCTCCGGCTACGTTCACGATGTTGTTGTTCGTGAGCTCGAAGAACTGCTCGTCCGGCTGGATGATCCCGTCTCCGTTGAGATCCTGTACCTGCGGAGGCTTGGTCGGGTCGATGACCGCGATCGCCTGGTTGAGGCCCTGGGTCACGAACGGCGTACCATCCGTGACCTGCTTCAGGTCGTACACGATCCCCAACTCGAAGACATCGGTGCGGTCGACGAAGACGATCTTCGCCTCGATCGCCACCTGCGGGATCTTCCGGTCCAGAACGGAAACGAGGCTGTCCATTCGCTCGACGACCGGCGGGATGTCCGTGACGATCACCGAGTTCGTCGCCTGGTAGGCGACGACCTGACCGAGATCCGGGGTGACCAGCTGCTGGAGCGTCGCCGCAACCGTGTCGGCGTTAGCGTAGTTGATCCGAATCACGCGAGTCTCGCTCTGGAGCGCCTCGCGCGCGATAAGGCTGTCGACGCGGTCCACGACAATGATGCCGCCCCTGGCGACCCTCCAGCCCAGTCCCTGGGCCGCCAGGATCGCGTCCAATGCCTCATCCCATGGACGGTCCCGAATCTCGACGCCTCTCACCGACTGCCCCGCGATGCCGGCGTTCGGAACGATCGAGATGTTGGCGAACTCCGCGAAGCCTGCGATCACGTCCAGGACGCTGGCGCTGTCGTACGTGACCGTGATGCGGGGCTGCTGGTCGACGCCGGGCGTCGTCGCGAGAGCGGGAGCCACGTCGATCGTCACGACGTCTGGATTGCCCGCTTCGAGCTCCTCGGCGCCCGGCGCGGAGAGCGCCATCTCGCTCTGCAGGCCGTCGAGGCTCGTGCTCCACGGTTCGAACGGCGGCCCCGGATTCCGAAATCTCACCGTCACGACCCCGCGACTCACCGACACGGTGTACGTCGGGGCGAAGGTGAGGTCGATCACGAAGCGCACCACGTCGTCCAGGAACTGACTGGTCCGCATCCGGATGACGCCACCTCGGCCGATCTCCTCGTAGGCGTAGCGAGGCAGCGCGTGGTGGGCCCCACGCAAGTCCAGGATCAGCCGCGTCGGTTCGTCGAGAAGAAAATCGCTGACCTGAACATTGCCGTCGGCGATGATCACGATCTCGGTCTCGCCTCCGGCGGCGGCGATCCTGACCTCGGTAACCGCTTCAGAGCTTGGAAGAGCGTCTGTGTTCAGCGTCACAGCGGCCAGGATGATGGCGAGCAGCTTCTGGACGATCATTCTCCCTGTCCCCGTTCCTTTTTGGCACGAAGGATTGCCTGTCTACTGACGCCGAAGGTAGTGATCCCGAACACGACCTCGTCCGGTCTGATTTCCAGCACTCGCGCCGTTCCCACGCGCTCCCCCTCACGAAGCCTGTACCGTCGCTCGTTGGTGCGATCGGCAACGACCACGACAGAGCCGACGTCCTGACTGTAGACGATCCCCGTCAGCTCCAGATCTTCGAAGCGCGGGCCACCGGTGTTGAAGGCCGTCAAAGGCCGGAAGGGATTTCGTCTCCCCGCACGGGAATACTCGAACACCTCTCGCTCGTATCCGAGGATGGAGTCCGACACCTCCCCGCTGAGCGGATCCTGGGAGCTCTGTCCGGGCGCGCTTTCCGGGAGGAAGAGAGAAAGGGCGACGAAGACCCAGCCGGCGGAGAGGAGCTTTGTCACTCTCCTCCCCTACCCTCACCCGCGCTTCCCGAATCCAGCGGGAGCACGAACGTCTCGAGCTCGAAGTAGACCGTTACCTTGCCCTCTCCTGCGTCCTGAACCGGGCGGATCTCCCGCACCTGAGGCCTCACGATCCGATCGAACGACGCAACGCGTGCGAGAAAGCGCCCGATGTCATGGTACGACCCCTCAACCTCCATCTCCCAGTTCTGGCGCATGAAGTACGCGCCCGAGTCCGCCTCGGCTTCGATCGGGATGACGTTGCGCATGTCCAACCTCAGCGCCTCGCTCTCCGAAGCGATCGCCTCGTAGATTTCCGGGATCTCCTCGCCGGTCGGCACGAGGCGCTCCAGAGCGGCGAAGCGGCGCTCCGCGAGCACCAGATCCTCCCGCATCCCGTCGAGATCCACCGTGCGAGCTCGCGCGACCTCGTTCTGGGCCTCCACATCGGAGATCCTCTCCTCCAGCTCGACCAGCTCGGAGCCGCGGGGCCTGTAGAGATAGAAGTAGAACAGGCCCACGAGAGCGAGCGGTAGAATGATCCCGAGCAGTCGCTGCTGGTCCTTGGGGTCGTCCGGGAGAAAGCCCACGTCAGGCCCCCGTCTCGCTTCCCGCGCCTCGCTGCTCGGGTCGCGGTGTGTAGTCGACCAGTAGCGTGAAGGCGTGCACCTCGAGATCGGTGCCCTCCGCCGGGATCTGCTGGCTCCCCAGGATTCGCACGAGCCCCAGGTACGGGGACATCTCCAGCCGCCTGACGTATTCGGTGACCGCCAGGGCCGTCGCAGCCATGCCGCGGATCTCCAACGTGAGATCCGGAAGCGGGGATGACTCCTGAATCGAGGTGAGCCAGACGAAGTCAGGCAGCGAGCCGCTGACCTCGTCGAGGATGTGAGGCCACACGAAGCGGTCGCGGTCGAGCCCGCGAATCAGCTCCACACGCTCCCGCACGAGCTGCTGACGGGTGGTCAGGCTGTCGCTCAGGACGCGCAGATCGGCCAGGCGGGTGGAGTCGGCCGCGGCCGTCTGGAGGCGTTCCTCCAAGGAGCCAGACCGTGACCGCTGCCAGAACCACATGGCGCCCATGGTCAGGGGCGCCGCGATGAGGACGGCGATCATGCCGGTTAGCCACGGGCTCCGCGCGCCGCGGCCGCCCAGGGCCGGGCGGCCGGCACGTCGACGCCGGCCCTTGCCCTTCGCCTTGGCCTTCGCCCCCGCGGGGTGGAGGTTGACCTCGATCATGCTGTGGCCTCTACCCGCTTTCTTCCACGCTCCGGCGCCGCTATCCCAATCTCCTCAGCGCGAGACCAACTGGAAGCATCATCATCGGCGCCACGGCATCCAGGTCGACGCCGTTCACCGCCTCGGGCTTTATCTGAATCTGCTCGAAAGCGCTCGTGATCTGCGTTTCGACTCCGAGCCTGTCGGCCAGAGACTCGGCGAGGCCCGGAACCCGGACGCCGCCGCCGGACAGATACAGCCGACCGATGCCGATCCCGATCTCGTGGGTATCCAGGAACGCGGCCGCGCGCTCGACGCCCCTGGCCACTTCGTGCGCTCTCTTAGCGAGGAAGTCCGAGAAGAGAGCGCTCGACCCTTCCCCTCGCAATGCGGCGCGCGCTTCGTCCGGCGCCATTCCGTGCTCGGCTTCGAGCTCCGCCGCCAGACGGCGCGTGCCGAAGTTCATGTCCCTCGTCAGCAGCGGGATCCCGTCGTCGAGTACGTTCACCGTCGTCGTGTCGTGACCGACGTTGATCAGGGCCGTCAGTCCCTCCATAGCCGCCGGGTAGTTCACCTCGAGCGCATTGTGCAGCGCGAAGGCGTCGGCGTCCACTATCCGGGGCGCGAGTCCCGCTTCCTCCATGATTGCCACCCGGTTCTCGACGACCTCCTTCTTGGCCGCGACCAGGAGGACGGTCATCTGCAGGCCCTCGCCGTCCGGATCCGTGATCTCGAAGTCGAGCTGGACGTTGTCCATCTCGAAAGGAACGTGCTGCTCGGCTTCCCAGGGAATGACCTCTCGAGCCTCAGACTCATCCATTCGGTCCATCCGGATGAGCTTGATGATGACGTCGCGACCGCCCACGCCCGCGACGACATCCCTGGCCGATATATGCTCCTCGTCGAACAGGGCGGTGAGCAACTCGACGATGAGCCCCGGCTCGACGATGTCGCCATCGACGATCGCCTCACCGTCGATGGGACGCATCGCCAGCTGCTCGATCTGCGGGAACTCCTTCCCGTGGTCGATCACGGCCACCTTGATGTAGCCGCTCCCGAGATCGACGCCTACGGTCTTTTTCTTTCGGCCGCGGCCTAATGAGAGCATGTATGGTTTCTTGTGGCCGGCCACCCTCCCAAGCAAGCCGGCAGATGGGCCCTGAAGGCGGGTCTGGCGAAACGTAAAGGCGGCGTAAACGCCTGTCAAACAGGGAGCGTGGAGCGTGGATTTCCTTTAATTGCGCACGAAAACGAGGTGTTCGGCCAGCAGCCAAACCGGTGGCTGAAAGCGCGTTCCTCCTGACCGCCCGGTGGCTTCGAGGCGGATGCGAACCGCCCGGATGCGGCCCAATGCCTCGACCGGCACGGCGCTCTGCTCCGCACCACCCTCCAAGACGTAGCTGAAGGAGGAACCCTCGGCGAAGGGCGAGGCAAGCTCCTGTCCGTTGCGCCAAACACCGAGGCCCGGCTCGAAGGAGGAAGTACCGAGACGGTAAGTCAACCTCCCATAGACCCGCACGAAAGAGCCTGCCCGAGGGAGCTTCCCATACCGACCTCGCCAGCCGCTCACCGCTCGAAAGCGGGACGACGGCCAGTCGGCCGAACTGCCTCGCGCCTCGCAGGCGGCCCTCGGACCCGAGCCCTTTCCGATCACCGGCGGCCGCCAGCCATCCAGGAATGTGAAGCTGGAGTCATAGGGATCCGAGACCGCGGCGCCTCGAAAGGCGGAGGGGACGTTGGCCGCCCGCACTGTATCGAACACGACCAGCGCCACCTCATCGGGAGCCGTGGAGTCACATACTATCGCCCGTGAGAGGTCGAAGCGTATCGTCAGAGAATCTGAAGCCGCGGCGAGAAAGTCGGTGGGCGACGCTTGCCGAACCTCGGCGGCGAGAAGGTCGATCGTGGCCCGCAGGTTCTCGCGTGCGCCGATCGTATCGTCGCTCCGGTCGTAGAAGCGCGAGTTTTGGATGAACAGCCAGATGGCCGCTGAGGAGACAGCGCCGAGCAGCGCGAGGACGAGCAGAACCTCAATCAGAGAAAACCCAGCCCGCGAGCGGCCGCTCCTCCAAGCCGCCCGGCACCGGTCCGAGCCCGACCGGCTCACGGGACGGCGCTGGCCGGGGGCACCAATCGGGGCAGAGGGCGTCGGCGTCGGGTGCCATAGGACCGAACGTTCGGCAAACCGCTGCCGAAGCCGGGCGGGCCGACCTGGACCACCTCTATCCGTATGCGTTCGAGCGCCGGTCCCGCAGCGTCGAGAGTGATCCCTACGGCGTACTCCCGATCCCCGAAGTGGAGCGTATCCTCGCGCGAGGAGGGTGCCGCCGCGCGCTCCGAGAGCGCCGCCTCGATCCCCTGCTGCGCGAGGAGGGCCGCGTCGCCTTCGGCACGTGCCTGCTCGGCCAGTCGAGAGACGGCACGCACGAGGCCGGCAGTGGCCAGAAGGCCGACCGAGAGAACCGTCAGCGCCACGATTACCTCGATCAGGCCGCACCCCTTCGGGCCGAAGGGAGAGGATCCGGTCACCGGAGCTTCTCCTCTCGAACCCGGCCGACGAAGTTCATCACTAGTCGGACTCCAGACCGTCCGCCGTGAAGGTAGACGCTTCCCGGGGCAGCCTGGCCGCGAGCGTTGAACCTGAGCGTGGTGGGCCGAAGGCTCGCCGAGTCGAGATGGAAGCCATCGACACCCAGCAGAGGCGTGCGGCGAACCACGGAGTCTCGGGAGTCGACGAGAAGAAGCTCGCCCCTCGGGGTCAGCGTGAGCTCGACGACCTCGCGCCGCGCGACGGCCACCGTCCGGGCGTAGACGAGGTGGCCTCGGACGACGCGAGACGCGCCGGCGAGCTCCGCGCTTCTGGCCAGAGAGCGCACGCCGGAGATGGATCCGGTGAGAGCCATCCCCAGGAGCGCGATGGCGACAAGAAGCCGGAGAAGCGTGAAGCCGGCAGTGGGTGTCGTGAGCCGCATGGAGCGAGGATTGGAGCGTCTCTCAAGTTCCGATCAACCGCTCGCTCCCTCGAGCTCTCCTATTCGGCCGGAAACCCTCCGCGCGACCCGGCTGGCATCCGCCGACGAATCACGGGAACGAGTCCGAGCCCGATGACCAGCAGAGCGAGCGTCGCGGCCGAGACCCGCCGCCCGAGCTCGAAGGGGCGAGACCGGTAGGTGAAGACGACCTCGCGGTCGCCCGGGCGTACCGGAACGGCCCGGTAGAAGTAGTTGGCCAACAGGATCGGCCGCTCCTCTCCGTCCACGTGGGCGCTCCAGCCGGGGTAGCGGGAGTCGGTGAGCACGAGATACCCCGCCACCGACGGCGACACCGCGATCCGGATCTCCGTCCCTTCGTCGGCGACGATCTCAGCGGCGGGCGGGGAAGCCGCATCGCTCACGTCATTTGGGCCATCGACGGGAGCCTGCTCCGCCGGGAAGCCGGCCTTCGCCGCCTCCGCCGCGAGCAGCGCCACCTGGCGGCGCGGCTCGAACTCGCGCGTGATCGATGCGTTGAACGCCTCGATCTCCTCATCGACGAGCACCGCTTCCTCGGCCAGGTACGCGCGGGGCAGTGGATCCCTCAACTCGTACACGAAGCCCGGAAGCGAATCGAGCCGCGTGCGGCTTGCGAAGAGATCCCGCTCGAATCCGTGGAAGCTGTAGACCCAGCGAACGCTCGCGAGTCGAAGAACGCGCAAGCGGCTCTCGTCGGGAAGCATGGCGAGGAAGGTCGACTGGTCGACCCCCCGCCACAGGTGAATCGCATCTCCGGAGTCGTGCGTGAGGATCCCCTGCAGCGCGCCGAGGTTCGGCTGGACCGTCTGCTGCCAGGTCCACTTCTCCGACTCCAGCGAGAGGCCGGGCAGCGTGTGAAAGCGAGTGATGTCCTCATCGAACGGGCTGGCGCGATATCGGTAATCGGTGCGCAACGCCTCGAAGGGGACGAGGCTCGCCAGAACGGGCGCCTCCTCGAAGAAGCTGCGGTCGGCCACCGGCGTCAGCTGGCGGTGGGCGGTCCACAGGTCGAGCGCCAAGAGACCGAGCAAGAGCGTGACGAGCAGCGATTCGCGGAAAACTCCGCGCCTGTACAGCGTGATGACGAGGAGCGCCATCGCGACCAGCACGGCGATCCTCCACAGGTTGCCGGCCCACATGGCGTGCGCGAAGGCGAAGTTCTGGAAGAAGGGGGCCTCTGGCAGATTCTCCTGCCCCCACACTCTCAGCGGCTCCGCGTAGACCGACCAGGCGATGGGGATTCCGGTTACGATGGCCAGAGCCCCGATTCCCAGCACGCCATCCAGGCGGACAGGTCGCCGGACCGCGCGCAGCGCCGACAGACCGGTGGCGGCCAGCATCGCCGCCGAGAACCCGGTAAGA
The DNA here is from genome assembly GCA_039590175.1 of Gemmatimonadota bacterium. GTDB lineage: Bacteria > Gemmatimonadota > Gemmatimonadetes > Palauibacterales > Palauibacteraceae. The sequence continues at coordinate 23,124 of JBDHFW010000018.1, forward strand.
AAGAGAGAGCGCTCGGGGAAGCGGAAGGAGGCGAAGCCAGGCAGGTGACGAAACAGGAACCCGTAGAGAGGGGTCGCGTCACCCAGCGACAGGATGAGCCCCAGTGCCCCGACGGCGGCCCAATAGAGCGATTCCAGACGCCGGTCGCGGTCCAGGCGCGCGGCCGCGATCAGCACGAGAGCCACGGCGCCCAGGTAGACGGAGAAGAGCCAGGGCTCGACGGTCACGAGCATAGCCTTGCGGCCGAAGCGATACACCGGGTCGCCGTACTCGGGCGGCACGGCCAGGTGGACCAGGCGAACCAGCTCCAGGTGATACCGTTCGGATTCCTCGTAGCTCAGACCCCCGGCCCGGTCGGACTCGGACACGAACTCGGCGGTGGGAAGCACCTGCATCGCCGCCAGGCCTCCGACCAGGGTTCCGGCCAGGCTCAGAGAGATGACAAGGATGAGCGCACCGCGCCGCGAGCGGTCGCGCCAGCACCTCGCGATTCCGTAGCCGCCGCCGAGGGCGACGGCCAGCGCGAAGGTGAGGGGCTCGCCGGCGATGAACGCCAGCCAGAGGACCGCTACCAGAAGGGCGAAGGACCTGGCCGAGCGCCATTTTGCGTGACGAAGGATGGCCCAGCAGACCGCCGGCGCCCAGGCGGCGGCCTGAAGCACATTCAGCAGGTTGGTGAGCGACACGAAGTAACCGCCCAGCATGTACCCGATGGCGGCCGCGCTGGCCGATGACCGGCCAAAATCGGCAGCTCGACAGAACAGGTACATGAACGCGCCGCCCAGAACGAAATGAAGCACGAGGAGGCCGTTGAACGCCTCAAAGAAGGGAAGGACGGCGTAGAGCCAGTTAGGTGGGTAGAAGACACCCGACTGGAAGTTGGCGAGGAGCGGTGTCCCGTTGCCGAGGAGGGGCGTCCACAGCGGCAGGTGGCCGGCCTGGAAGGCCGTCCAGAGCAGGCGACGTTGGGGAATGAAGAAGAGCTGCATGTCCCGGGCGATGGGAACGCCCGCCAGCGTGAGCACCTCCCAGAGGAAGGCAGCGCCGAGGAGAACGACCGCTCCGATCGCGACCACACTCCGAGAACTGTCCGACCGCTCCGCCATCACGACTCTCGATCCATTCGGGGCCGGGGACCGTCGCGGGACCCTGATCGCAGGAGGACCCCCGGCCGCACAAGAGACCGCATAAAGAAAGAGGCGTGGCGGTCGTACCGCCACGCCTCTCGAGCCGGGGCCGACCAGCGCACGGCCGGCCCTCTCGCCTCGGCCGCTAGGTCGAGGCTACGCCTCCCCCCGTCAGGCTAGCAGCTCTGCACGCTCGCGACGCCGCTTGGGGTCGTGTCCACACACCAGCTTTTCGACGAGGAGCTGTGGCTTGCCGAGATCGTGTAGCCGTTGGTCGCGGACGTCGCCGTGATGGCCACGTTCGGGCTGGCGCGGAAGGTGTCGCCACCCATGTCGGCGGTCCCACCGTCCGTGGCGGCGCTGACGCTACCGCCCCAGTAGACGTTGTTGTTGGAGAAGTGCCCTTCCTCGGCAGCCATCATGTTCCGTACGTCGGTCTTCGCGGACGCGTCGTACGCCTTCTCCTTGGTGCTCGCGAACTGCGGAATGGCGATCGCGGCCAGAATACCGATAATCACCACCACGATCAGCAGCTCGATGAGCGTGAAGCCTTTCGAGTCGTGGAGTTTGTCGCGGCCCTGCCGATCGCGGTGTTGGCGGCGGGGAAGCGCTCTTACCGCCGCCTAAAAAGGGCAACTGCCATGCCCTTCGCGTGAGGGAAGCATAAGACGCCGTAATACAGTCAGTTATGGCGAGTCCACCGGGCCTGCTTTCGAGGATGGCAGCCGGTTCTCGTGGCAGGATGCAAGGATGCACGGCCCTCCTGCAAAGAATTCCTACGGGGGCACCTGAACCTCGCCTCGGTGCGTCCAACCGCTCCCCGGCGACACCGGGCTTCAGGCCTCCAACTCGTACCTCTTGATCTTCCGATACAGGGTGCTGGGGTCGATCCCCAACACCTCGGCCGCACGAGTCTTGTTGCCGGCCTCCGCCTTGAGAACGTGCTCGATGTACGCCCGCTCGATGACCTCCAGGCTCGGGTTCGCTGGCGACGTCTCCTGAACGAGGGGAACCGACGGCGGCTCCTTGAGTCGAGTCGGGAGAGCGCTCGCGTCGATCGTCGCGCCTGACGTCAGGACCACGGCGCGCTCAACCACGTTCTCCAGCTCTCGGACGTTGCCGGGCCAGTTGTAGGCCTGGAGGACCGTCATCGCGTCGGCCGAGAGCTTCGTCGGGGCCGTATCATCGTCTTCGGCATGCCGCACCAGGAAATGCTCGGCCAACAACGGAACGTCCTCCTCTCGCTCCCTGAGCGCCGGGATCTCCACCGAGATCACATTCAGCCGATAGTAGAGGTCGCGGCGAAAGCGCCCCTGCTCGATGTCCCTCTCGAGATCACGATTGGTCGCCGCAATCAACCGCACGTCAACAGACACGGCTTTCGTGGAGCCGACAGGAATCACCTCCCGCTGCTGCAGCACCCGAAGCAGCTTCACCTGGGTAGAGGGCGCCATCTCCCCGACTTCGTCCAGGAAGAAGCTTCCGGTGGATGCGGCCACGAAGAGCCCTTCCTTGTCGCGGACGGCGCCTGTGAACGAGCCCTTCACGTGACCGAAGAGCTCAGACTCCAGCAGACCTTCGGGGAGCGCTGCACAGTTCAAGGAAAGGAAGCGCCGGTCCGAGCGCTCGGAGAGCTCGTGGATGTAGCGCGCGAACACCTCCTTTCCGCTTCCGCTCTCGCCGCGAATCAGGATCGTGGAGTCGCTGGCTGCCACCGATTCGGCCAGATCGAGCGCCTTGCGGAAACTCGAGCTCTGGCCGATCGGCCGCAGGACGTCGTGGGTGTCCCGCTTTCGCAGCTCCTTCTTGAGGCGAGTGTTCTCGCGCGCCACTACGCCATAGGAGAGCGAGCGGCGCAGGACAGCCAGCAGCTCCTCGTTCACCCACGGCTTCTGTACGTAGTGGGTCGCACCCAGGTTCACCGCCTGAATCGCGGACTGCAGGGATGCCTGCGCCGTGAGGAGGACGACGGGTGTGGTCGGGTCTCGCTCGCGGATCTCCTGAAGCACTTCGACGCCGGTCATCTTCGGCATTCGGATGTCGCTGAGCACGATATCAGGCTTCATCTCCTGGAACCTGTCCAGCCCATCCGTGCCCGTGAGCGCGGAAACCACGTCGAACCCTTCATCCTTGAGAAGAACTCCGAGGGCGTCGTGGACGCTCTGCTCATCATCGATCAACAGGAGTACCGGTTTCTGGCTCATAGCTCGCTCGTCATGGGTTCGGGTGATTGGATCTCGGAGAGCCGGTTCTCGAGATCACGACGTGGGATAATGATGGAGAAGGTGGCGCCCTTACCCGGCTCGGAGCTCGCCAGGAGCACCCCTCCGTGGGCCTGTACGGCTCGATAGGCGATCGCCAAACCCATCCCCGTGCCCCCCTTCCGCTTGGTGAAGAAGGGGTCGAAGATCCGGCTCATGTCCTCGGGTTCGATGCCGGGGCCGTCGTCGATGACACGAATCCGGACGGGATGGCCGAGCTCGACGCTTCCGGGCACGAACACGGGGCCCAGCGTGTCGGCTACGACCCGCACGAGCACCCCGCCGGCTTCGTCGGCCGCCTGCACCGCGTTCAGCACGAGGTTCAGGAGAATCCGGTGCAGAAGGTCCGGATCGCCCCACAGGTCTTCCAGCTGCCCGAGCACTTCTACCTCGAACCGGGCGCGGTTCTCGGCCTCGGGACGCTGGCCGACCACGTGGACGACCTCACGGATCATCTGCTCCAGATCGATCTGCCTCCGCTCGACGACGTCGACCCGGGCAAAGTTGTTGAACTCTCCGAGCAGCCGATTCAGCCGGTCGGACTCGCGAACGATCAGGCCGCTAAGAAGCTGTTCCTCGTCGCCCCCTTTCGCGCGGTGCTTGAGCTGCTCGGCAGCGCTGCGGATCGAGGCCATCGGATTCCGGATCTCGTGGGCCAGCGAGGCGGAGAGCTCGGCCACTGCCTCCAGGCGCCCGGTGCGAAGCCGCAGGCTCTCGAGCTGACGCGCGGGACGCATATCCTGCATCACGACCGTCACGGAAGGAGGGGCCTCGGGAGGGGCATGCAAGGCGGTGCTCACCGAGACGGGCAGCCCGGCGGCATCACCCGGGACCGGTTCGCTTCCCCAGCCGTCGCTGCCGGGCAGCGGGGCACCCGCGGAGCGCTCGAGTTGGCCCCGGCGGGAGGACGAGAACGATCCGTCCACCTGCGCCTCTCGATCCCTGATTACTCGTTTCGTCCGGATGGTCTCGCGCACGGCGCGCGCGATCTCCGGGGCTCGGTCGTTCAGCTCCGGAAGCAGATCACGGCCCAACCAGCCGTCCGGATCCACATCCAGGAGCTCCGCGGCCGCGGGATTCATGTAGGCTACCTGCCCGGACTCATCCACCGTGATCACGCCGGAGCTCAGCGTGCGCAGAACGTCGGCGGTTCCGAGCCTGAGACGCTTCAGCTCGCCCTCGATCGTCCGGAGCTCCTGGGCCGCCTGGCGGAGCCGACCGCCGATGATGCTCGCCACCATCGCCACGATAGCGAAGACGGCGACCTGGAAGAGCACCGCACCCGAAAGCTGCGCAGGGTAGGCCGCGACGAGATCCAGCAGGTAGGCCAGACCCGCCGAGAACGCCAGCAGCAGAGCGTAGGAGAACGGGAGCGTGAGCGCGTAGCCCGATACGAACGCGATGTATAGAAGTGGCGGGAAGGCGCTCTGGCTCCCGCCGGTGATGTGGACGATGCCCGTTATGAGCAGCAGATCCAGCAGAGCCTGCGAGAGAAGGAAGACCCGGCCAGCAGTCCGCCTGCTGAGGTGGCTGTACCAGTATGCGATCGGCGTAACGAGCGCCGCTGCCCCGAGCCCCGCTATCGCGATCGAGCGAAAGCCCGGAATCGCGGGGGCGCCCGAGGCCTGCCAAAGGTCCCCCACGACGATGGCGGTCCCGAAGACGGCAAGACAGACGACCAACCGCCCCGCATAGATCCAATAGAGGACCCGGTTGGTACTGAGGGGATAGCTTTGCTGGCTCGACAACCGAAGCAACGAGCCTCCCGTCCGCGTGCGATGGACGCTGTATGCTCCGACCCGGTTACCTCGTCGGGTGGAGAACGAAGCATCTCGGCGGATCGGACGGGACACGCCAATAAGACATCGGAGACTGGCAAATTGCAATAGGTGGCGCCGGGAAAAATGCAACGCCAAACTTGTAACTGGTTTTTCAGATCCAGGTTACAGCCATTCAGGCGGTTCGTCGAACAACGTGACTTTGTGGATGCGTCCGTCCTCGACGCTCACCGTCAGAGAGTGCATGCGGCCTTCGGCGGCCACGGCTCGAAGGATCGGAGAACCCTCGTACAGCTCGGCGGCTATGTCGGGGGCCACTTGCGGCCATAGGCCGAGCGGCTCGGTGGCCTCCCGTAGGCTCCGCGGCCCCGCATCGAACGAGAGAGTCCACGAGGTCACCTCAGCCCCTTCGCGAGCAACGTCGCAGCGCACTCGCAGCCTGCGGCCCGGAGCCTCGAAGACCAGCCACAGATCCTCGCCGGTCAGGCGGCGAGCGACGGGCTCCCCCAGCGCGGAGACCACGGCGTCGGCCGGCAGTCCTATCGCGCGGCCGAGGATATTCCATCCCCCGGCCCGGATGCTCAACCCGTCGGCAGCAGCTGGAGGAGGACCCGCCTCGTTCTGGGGCCGTCGAATTCGCAGAAGAAGACGCGCTGCCAGCGGCCCAGCTGCAGGCGCCCGCCTGATACGACGAGGGTGAGACCCGGGCCGACGAGCGCGGTCTTTATGTGGGAGTCCGAGTTACCCTCGAGGTGACGGTAGTGGCGGCCATGGGGCGCCGCCGAAGCCAGCCAATCCTCGATGTCCTTCGCCACTGCGGGGTCGGCCCCCTCGTTGACCGTGAGCCCTCCGGTGGTGTGTGCCGACCAGAGTACGCAGGCTCCCTCCGAGAGCCCGGCGGCGGCGATTCTCAGCTCCACGTCGGACGTGATATCCACGAGCTGCTCTCGCCGATCCGTACTAACCTCCAGGGTGTCCATGGCTCGAAAGCTAGGTCAGGATCCGCGAACGGGCCACGAGGTCGAGCGCGGGCGAGCGGCGAAGGAGGGGAGAACGGTGAGCGCGCCGCTAAAGCTGGTGGAGCCGGACCAGCGGGCTCACTCACCGCTCAATGGATCTTCAACTACATGCCGCCGAAGTTGATCCAAAAGAGGCACCGATTGTCACCGCGCCCCGTGCACTTGAGCTGCACGATGCTGACGGCCTCTCGGAAGTAGTCGGCGGCGCCTTCGACGAGACCCTCGACCAGAGCGCAGGGATGGCGCTGCGATCGATATCCCAGGAAGAAGTCGCCATCCGGCGCGGGCAGGATTCGGAAGTCCGCATCCGCCGCCGGCCAGCGTATCACGCCTTTGACCGTATCGATCACCACTCCGCCGGCCAGAACGAGCAGAAACGCGCGCGTGCTGTCGGAGTTGGCGAAGAGTTGTGGGTGCATGTTGGCGAGCACCGGGATCGCCCGCCGACCGGTCCTGCGGAGAGCGGATCGGGCGTCCATATCGCCGGCCGCACAGGTTACATGCGACAGCGCTTCTTGCTCGGCTGGCGACCAGAGTTCCTGGTGTCGTCCAGCCATGTCGACGAGTTCGTCCCATGCCTCATGGCCGTGCTCTCGCTGGGCCACATCCTCGAGCAACTGGAAAACGACTCCCTTCATCATCGGACCGTGTCTCCCGTCGGATTACGGAGCCTGCTTCCCCCTCGGCGGCCCCGGCTTCCCGTGCCGCAGGCAAGGTCAAGCTGGACCGCCGGCTCAACCGAGCCGCAACCAGAATCCCGAGCCCCCACGCTTGCTCGGTCGAGACCCGGCTGCGAGTGCTTGCGGGTGCAAGCCGTCTGCCTGCGCGAGGCCGTCGGGGCGGAACCCCAGAATCGCCCGTCCCTCATGGTGATCCGCCTGACGACCCGATCGGACGCCGGATAATGCGAGCCCGACACATGGTGCAAAACACCAGAGCTTTTGCACCCGAAGGAGCCGCCCATGCGCCCTGACTATCCTTGAACCGCGCTGACCATGCCGAAGATCGGCAGGTACATGGCCACGATCATACCTCCGACGATCGTGCCGAGAATGACGATGAGGGCCGGCTCGAGCGCCTTCAGCAGGCTCTCGACCGCAACATCCACCTCTTCGTCGTAGAAGTCGGCGATCTTGGTGAGCATGCCGTCGAGATCGCCGGTCTCCTCGCCCACGTTGATCATCTGGGTGACCATCGGCGGAAACGCCCCGCTCTGGCGAAGAGGCTCGGCGATCGACTCACCCCCCGCGATCGAAGCGCGACTGCCCATGACCGCGTCGTGGATCACGCGATTCCCGGCCGTCCGCGCCGTGATCTCGAGTCCCTCCAGGATGCTCACACCGGAGCTCAGGAGAGTTCCGAGCGTGCGGGTGAAGCGTGCGACGGCGGACTTACGAACCAGCGAGCCCAACAACGGCATGCGGAGCATGAGGCGGTCGAAGATCAGCCGCCCGTTGGACGTCGCTATCCACCGCCTGAAGAGGAAGCCGGCCCCGATGCCTCCGATGAACAGCCAGAGCCAGTAGCCCTGCAGAAAATCGGAGAGCCCGATCACGATTCGGGTCGGGAGCGGAAGCTCCTGGTTGAAGCTCGCGAACATCGTCTGGAAGGTCGGGATGACGAACAGGAGGAGGATCGCGATCGCCCCCATGGCGACCGTGAGCACGACGGCCGGGTAGATCATAGCGCCCTTCACCTTGCGGCCCAGTGCCTCGCTCTTCTCGAGGAAGGTCGCGAGCCTGAGGAGAATCGTGTCCAGAATACCACCGGCCTCGCCGGCCGCCACCATGTTCACGTAGAGCTGCGAGAAGAGCTTCGGATGGTCCTTCAGGGCGTCCGCGAGGGTCCGCCCGGACTCGACCTCGAAGACGACCTTTTCGACCGGCTCCCGGACCGAAGGATTCGTCGTCTGCTTGGCCAGAATCTGAAGGGCCTGCACGAGCGGCAGCCCCGCGTTGATCATCGTGGCGAACTGACGCGTGATGATCACGATATCCCGAGTCTTCACCTTCTTGCGAAGACTGAGCTTGATGTCCTTCGGCTTCTCGCGAACGTTGATCGGTATGAGCCGACGCTTGCGCAGGTACTTGACGACCTCGTCGCTAGTCGGGAGGTCGATCTCGTCCCGATGGATCTCGCCGCCCACGGTTCGGGCGCTGTAGGTGAATACCGGCATATCGTCCCTCGGCTGCTGTCCTTAAGAGTTCCGAGCTCTTCGCTCGACCTTTACCGCCGGACCGTCGCGCCCGGTTTCTTCGACTCGTACCCTCGAGGTCCGGACCCTCCGGCCTCGCCCCCTTCCGGCTCGCCGAGCATCCGACGGAGCTCGGCGGGATCGGAGCTCACCCGCAGGCACTCTCCGATGGCCACATCGCCCTGCATGTAGAGCTGGTATAGCGAATCGTTCATGGTCTGCATTCCGAGCTTCTTTCCGGTCTGCAGCGCGGAGTAGATCTGGTGGATCTTGTCGTCGCGGATGAGCGCGCGGATGGCCTGGGTCGCCAGCATGATCTCCACGGCGGCGGCCCTTCCCGTTCCGGTGGTCCTGGGAAGGAGGGTCTGCGTGACGACGCCTTCGAGCACGAAAGCCAGCTGGGCGCGAACCTGCCCCTGCTGGTGAGCCGGAAACGCGTCGATGATCCGATTGACCGACTCCGCCGTTGAGTTCGTGTGCAGCGTGGCGAGGGCCAAGTGTCCCGTTTCGGCGATCGTGAGGGCCGCACCGATCGTCTCCAGGTCCCGCATCTCCCCGATCAGGATCACGTCCGGATCCTGACGAAGCACGTACTTGAGGGCGCTCGG
>JBDHFW010000019.1:0-26119 GCA_039590175.1 Gemmatimonadota bacterium
AGCGGGTGTGACGCAGCCTCAGACGGAAAAGAAAACCTCGGTGATCGTGCCCGCCTTCAACGAGGCGGACAACATGCCCGATCTGTTCTCCGAGCTCGCCTCCGCCTTGCGCGACGCCGACCTCGACGCGGAGGTCGTGCTCGTCGACGACGGCTCCACCGATGGAACGCTGGACGCGGCACGCCGAGCCGCCGCGGCGGCCGGCCTCGCCGATGCTCGCTTCCTGTCGCACCGCTCGAACCGCGGAAAGACGAACGCGCTGCTGACCGGGGCGGAAGCCTCCAGCGGCGAGTATCTGGTTCTCTTCGACGCGGACCTCCAGCACGCGCCCGAGGAGATCGCGCGCTTCGTCCGGGCCCTCGACGAGGGCTCGGACCTGGTCACCGGCCGTAAGGTCGGCCGATACCAAAAGCGCTTCGTGTCCGGCGCGTACAACTGGCTCTCACGTCTGATCTTCCGGGTCCCTGTGCACGATCTGAACTCTATGAAGGCGTTTCGCAGAAGCGTCATCGATGAGATGGAGCTGCGGGATGACTGGCATCGATACCTGGTCGTGCTCGCTCACGATCTCGGCTTCCGGCTAAGTGAGATCGACGTCGAGCTTCATCCCCGACGACATGGTGTCACGAAATACGGTGGCAGGCAGCGAATCCTGATCGGCACACTGGACCTCCTCGCGGTCTGGTTTCAGCTCGTGTTCGGCCGCAAGCCGCTGCTCTTCTTCGGGATGACCGGGATCGCGCTGCTGGGGCTCGGTGCGATCACCGGCGCCATCGCCCTCTACCTTCGGTTCGTGCTCGGTCAGGGCTATCGGCCGCTGCTCACCCTCGTGCTGCTTCTCGTGCTCGTCGGTCTCGGACTCTTCGTGCTCGGCTTCCTCGCCGAGCTGATCGCCGGCCTGAGGGCCGAGGTTGAGGCGCTGAGACGGGACATGCGGAAGTGAGCTCGGCCGGTCGGCTGAGCACGGACGCGCGGATCGGCCTGGCTCTCGCGGGCCTGCACCTGTTTCTGGGCCTCCTTCTCTACGACCCGACGCTGTTTCCCGGAGGCGACAACGCCGGATACATGATTCTCGGCGAGGCCCTGGTCTCCGGGCAGGGCTATCGAGATATCTACCTCCCCCTCGAGCCTCTCCACACCAAGTATCCACCGCTCTATCCGCTGCTCCTGGCCGCCTTCACGCCGCTCGGGTCGCTTCAGTTGCTCAAGCTGACGTCCCTCGTCCTGACAACTCTGGCGGTGTGGCTCACCTACCGGTTGGGCGACCGGCTGGTCGGGCGTGGTCCTGCCGTCGTCGCGGCCGGTCTGCTCGCCCTCTCCCCGGTCCTGCTGGAGTACTCGCATTACGTGCTCTCGGAGGCTCTCTTCGTCGTCCTGGTCCTGACGGCCCTGCTGTGGATCGAACGGGTGGTACAGGGATCGACGGTTGAGGGCGGGCGGCACGGAATCACCCCCGCCTTGCTCCTCGGCCTCGCGGCGGCGGGGGCCGCCTTCGCGACACGCACCGCGGGACTCCCGCTCCTCGCCGCTGCCGTCCTCTTCTTCGCGCTCGAACGGAGGCCCCGGCGGCTCGCGCTGGCCACCGCGGTCGCCTCGGCCTCGGCAGGCGGTTGGTGGCTCTACCAGCGCTGGGCTTCCGCGGCCCATGGCTCCGACGGCTCGCAGCCGACCTATCTGAAGGAGATGCTGCTGAGAAACCCGTACGACCCGGCGGCCGGATCGGCCGGCCCCGGCGACCTCGCGATCCGCGGGATCGAGAACCTCTGGAGCTATGTCTCCGAGATCCTGCCTCGGGCGCTTGCCGGTGGATGGGGCGCCGCCCCGGGTGGCGAGGCCGTGCTGACGACCCTGGGGCTGGCGGTAACGGGGCTGGCCTTCGGGGGTTGGGTCCGGCGCTCGATGAACCGGCTGGGCCCGGCGGAGCTCTTCACCGTCCTCTACGCCCTCATGCTCGCTCTGTGGCCGCCCGTTTGGACGGACCAGCGATTCCTTCTGCCGCTTCTCCCTCTGCTTCTCGCCTATGCCGCCTCCGGGGCTTCGGAGCTCGGGCGCCGGCTCACCGGCGGTAGGGAGGGCGCCCGGACGCCCGCCCTGGCGACGGGAGCCTTCGTCGCCGCCGTCGGAATCGGAGCGGCCGTCTCCGCGGTCGCCCAAACCCCGGACAGGGTCCGCTGCCTCGCCGAATTCCGGGCCGGTGCTCCGTGCGACCCACCGGAGTTCGCCAGCTTCTACGCCGCCGCCGAATGGGCGGCCGTGAACACGTCGGCCGACGCCATCGCGGTCAGCCGAAAGCCGCGGATCTTCTTCTGGATCTCCGGGCGGCGCGGCGACCTCTATCCGTACTCGACGGACGCGCGGGTGGTGCTGGAGGAGATGAAGCGGATCGGAGCAGACTACGTCGTGGTGGACGCGATCAGCGGCACGACGTCTCGCTACCTGATCCCGGCGCTGCGCGAGAACCTGCCGATGTTCGAGATCGTCTACGAGGGCGGGGAACCCCCGACCTTCGTGCTGAGCTTCGATCCCGACCCGGTGGCGGCGGACTGACATGGATGAGCCAGGCCGGGTGGAGGGACTGCGGATCGTCCACATTGTCACGGCCTTTCAGCGCCACGAGGAGGACGTCATTACACCGTGGCTCTCGGCGCTCGTCTCCGCCCAACGGGCGCGCGGAATGGATGCTTCGATTCTGGCGCCGTCCTACCGGGGGCTCAGGTCGCAGCGCATTCGCGGCATACCGGTCGAGCGCTTTCGCTACGCCCCTCGATCGTGGGAGACCCTCACTCACGACGAGACCGTGCCGGATCGCCTGAAACGATCGCCGGCATACGCGGCCCTCCTGCCCTCATACGTCGCCGGCGGCTTATGGGCTTCCGCCCGTTCGGGACGGCGGCAACCGGACGTCGTGCACGTCCACTGGCCCGTGCCTCACGCCCTCTTCGGCGCCGCCGCCCGCTTCGCGTCGGGAGGCCGGGCAGCCCTCGTCTGCACCTTCTACAGCGTCGAGATCAGCTGGGTAGAACGCCGCGCTCGCTGGCTCCGCCCGTTCCTCGCCTGGAGCGCTCGGACCGCCGATGCCGTCACCGCGATTTCCTCCGCCACCGCCACCAGGGTCCGGGCTCTGGCCGACCGCGACGTCGAGGTGATCCCGTTCGCGGCCGGCCTTACGACACCCGGCGGGGAAGGGCGCCGCGCGCTGACGGGCGCGGGACCGCTGCGTCTGCTATTCGTCGGGCGTCTGGTCCAGCGGAAGGGCGTGGAGTATCTGGTCGAGGCGCTCGCTCTCGTTCGCGAGGCCAGACCCGCTGAGCTGACCATCGTGGGCGAAGGCGAGTGGAAGAGCACGATTCAGGAGGCCGCGAAGAGAGCGGGCGTCGAGCGGGACGTCCGCTTTGCCGGGCACGTTCCGAAGCGTGACCTTCGCGGGTACTACGAGGCGTGCGACATCTTCGTGCTTCCGGCCGTGATCGACGCGAAGGGAGACACAGAAGGTCTGGGGGTCGTGCTCCTCGAGGCCCTCGGCTTCGAGCGACCGGTGGTCGGATCCGACGTGGGAGGGATCCCGGACATCGTCCGGCCCGGGGAAACGGGCTGGCTGGTTCCGGCGGCGAACCCGAAAGCCCTCGCGGAGACCATCCTCGAGATCGCCGGTGACCCGGAGCGGGCACGCGACGTCGCCCGTGGAGGGCGCGCCCTCGTCGAGAAGCGCTTCTCGCTCGAGCGTGTCACCGAGGAGCTCGAGACCGTATATCACGCAGGCCTCTCGAGGCGCTCGCAGGCACGCGCACGAAGATTGTGAGTCGAGATCCGGCGGTGGAGGCCCGCGGGGAGCAAGCCGGCGACTGGTACGAGGCGAGACTTCGCAGCGCCGCCTACCTCGAGAGTCGACGCCGGAAGGCGCGCGTGATCGCCGAGCTCTGCCTGAACGAGCTGGCCGCGGCCGAGCGAATCGCCGACCTCGGATCCGGAACGGGCATCATCAAGAATGTACTGGAAGAAACTATTGCTAAGCCTATTTTAGGTATAGAGATATCAGAACACGCGATCGTCGAACGCCGAGGCATGGTCCGTGGGGACATCCTTCGCCTCCCGATCGCCGACCAGGCCCTCGACTTCCTGATCATGAACCACGTCTACGAGCACGTCGGCGATCACGGGCGCCTCTTCGCGGAGGCTCATCGCGTGCTCCGACCCGGAGGTCGGGCCTTCGTGTCGGCGGGCAACCGGTACGTCCTCATGGAACCCCATTACCGGCTTCCGCTTCTGAGCTGGTTGCCGAGCGCCGCCGCCAACGCCTATTTGCGCTCGAGCGGAAGAGGACGACGATACGATGACATCCGCTACCTCTCCTACGGGCGCCTTCGGCAGGTGATGTCGGGTCCGGGGTTCCGCGTGCGAGACCTCACGCGTCGGGCCATCGACGATCTGATCGCTACGACGTGGGGTCCGGCCTGGGAGCGTACCTGGATGTCGTTCCGTACTCTTCCGGCTTCGGTCGTGGACCGCGCTCTGCGCGCCCTCTCTCCGCAGTGGTTCTTCATGCTGGAAAGACCCGCCTCGTGATGGCCGGCGACCGGCGTCCCGGTTGGTGGGGAACCGTCGCCTTCCTGCTCGCGGTGGCTGCCGCGACGGTCTTCCTCTACCGCGAGTTCGTGTTTCACGGCGATCGGATGCTCTTCGGCACCGACATGCTGGATCAGGCCTACCAGCTCAGGAAGTTCGCCGTGGACGAGCTGAGGGCGGGACGGGGCCTGCCCCTCTGGAACCCGTTCGTCTACGGTGGCCTCCCGTTCCTCGCCGTGCTCCCCGGACCGGTGTTCTACCCGACGAGCCTCCTCTACCTGGCGATGCCGCTCTACCGCGCCATCGGTTGGACGTTCGTCGCCCACACCTTCCTCTCCGGCGCCTTCGGCTACTTCGCGGGACGCTCGTTCGGCCTGGGGCGGTGGGCCTCGGCCGTGACCGGCGTCTCCTTCTTGTTCAGCGGCTATCTCCTCTCTGCGCTGTACGGTGGTCACGACGGACGCCTGTTCGCGATGGTCCTGATCCCGCTCGCCTTCGGCTTGCTGGAACGCGGAATGCGGAGTGGGCGCGTGGTGTGGTTCCTGCTTCTCGGCCTCGTCCTCGGCGCGCAGATCTTCACGCCGCACGTGCAGGTGATGTACTACTCCTCGTTGGCGCTCTCCGCTTACGCCCTCTTCACGCTCTGGACCAGGTATCGAGACGCCGGGTCGCTGCGCCCCGTACTGTCCACGGCAGGCCTGTACGCGCTCGCGTTCCTCATCGCCGCCCTCGTCGGCGCGGTGCAGCTCTGGCCCACGGCCGGGCTGCTGGAGTTGGCTGTACGGGGCGTGCCGGGCCAGGAAGGGTACGCGTTCGCCAGCTCCTGGGCTTTGCCGCCTCAGGAGCTCTCGGCGCTCCTGCTTCCCGACCTGATCGGTTCGCTCGATCTCTACTGGGGGACGAACCCCTTCAAGCTGCACACGGAGTACCTCGGAGTCCTGCCGCTCCTTCTGGCGGCGATCGGGCTGCTGAGCGGCCGGACGGACCGCCGGCAGTGGTTCTTCGCCGCAGCGGCGGCGCTGGGCCTTCTCTTCGCCCTCGGAGCGGCGACGCCCCTCCACCGTCTGGCCTACGCGGTCGTCCCCCTGATCGGACGCTTTCGGGCCCCCGCGATGATGCTCGGTCCCGTGACATTCGCGGTGGCTCTGCTCGCCGGCTTCGGGTGGCAGGCGATCACGGACTCCAGGGAGGGCGGGGGACTGCCCTGGCCGAGAATCCTCCTGGGCTCCAGCGTGCTGGCGCTGCCTCTTCTCGCGGCCGCACTCGCGCCAGAGGGGCTGACCCGCTGGGCTTTTCACGCCTGGTTCCCCGTCGGTTGGGTGCGAGAACCGCCCGCGGAGGTGCTCGGAACGCTGCGTTTCGGGGCGAGGCTCGGGCTGGTGGTGTGGGCCGTTACTCTGGGCGCCGCTCGGGCGGTGGAACGGCGCCGCGTCGGAGAATGGATCTGCGCCGCGCTCCTGATCCTGGGCGCGCTGGACATGGGCCGGGTGGCCGGACGCTACCTGATCGTGCTCCCCGCCGAACAGCTGCTTCCGGAAGACCCGGCGCTGCGTAGCCTGGCCACCGAGCTGGCGCCCGGCGCACGGGCGTGGCCGCTGCCCGACTCCTACCGGCCCAACGAGCTCATGTACTTCGCGATTCCGGCCGTCACCGGCAGCCAGAATTTCAGGCTCAAGTGGTACGAGCGGTTGGTGGGCGGGCTGGAGTACGCCAACCTCGGAGGCCGCCGGGTCCTGTGGTCGCTGCTCGACCTCAAGTACCTCACCACGGCCGAGCAGATCAACCTCCCCTTCCTCACGGAGGCGGCCGAGGGGAGGAAGGGTCGGGTCTATCGCATCTCGGACACGACGCCGCATGCCTTCTTCCCGGGGAGCGTCGTGACGGTCGATGACTCGACGGCTGCGCTGGACGCCACCCTGGGGCTCGTCGGCCCGCTGGAACGAGCGGTGGTCGAGACGTGGGCGTACGCCGGCTCTCCCTCGGGACCTCGCGATGCGGGGGAGGGCGCCGAGATCTCGGCCGGCAGCGGAGACGCGAGCGTTCGATCCTACACGCCGAACGAGGTCGTTTTGTCGGTGTCCGCCGAGAGGCCCGGTCTTCTCTTCGTGAGCGAGATATATCATCCGGACTGGGAGGCCTGGATCGACGGAAGTCCGGTCCCGATCCACCGCACCAACGTCGCCTTTCGCGGTGTGCAGGTGCCCGCAGGGGAGCACGAGCTGGTCTTCAGGTTCCGATCGACTTCGATCTTCGCCTCCGCCATCATCTCCGCCCTCACGGCGACCCTCACTCTGCTCGCCGCCGCCTGGCTGCTGCTTCGGCGGCGACCGGAATCCAACTAGGAAGAGGCCACGGGGTCCCCTTGACCGACCGGTGGAAGCGCTTCGCGCTCGCCGCCTTCCTGCTCGCGGCGCTTCTGTTCATGCTGCTCGCCCTCCAGGGCCAGTGGAGCGCCTTCGCAGAGCTTGAGGGATCGAAGAGCCGCACGTGGATCGTACGGCCCGGATGGCTTCTCGCGGCCCTCGGGCTGGGTACGCTGAACCTTCTCGGCATGGCGGCGCTGTGGACCTGGCTCGCTCGTCGATTCGGAGAGGACGTCGGTTATCCGGAGGGAGTGGCCGCCTGGGTCGGCTCCAACCTGGGACGTTACCTCCCCGGGAAGGTCTGGCAGCTAGCGGGGCTGGCGGCCTTCATGCGGGGCACGGGCCGATCTGGCTCCGTGACGCTCGTGTCGGCGCTCGTCTTCCAGATCGTGGTGCTGGTGAGCGGGATCGCCGCCGCTCTACTGATGCTCGGGAACCGGATCGGAGACGCCTTCGGAGGCTCTATCCTGCTGCCGGTCGGCCTCGCCGTCGCGCTGGCCCTGACCCTTCACCCAACGGTCCTGCGTCGAGCCACCGCTGCACTCGCCAGGCTACTCAGAGAGGACGGCCCAGCGGTCTCCTCCGTGATCGAGCGCGAGGGCCCCACAGGCGGGGCCTACTCCTGGATGCTGGGGGTGGCACTCCTGCTGGCCTGGTGGGTTTACGGGGCGGGACTCTGGTTCCTGGTCGCGGGGGTGTCGGAGGCGCCGGTGAGTGACATCCGGACGCTCACCGGGATCTTCGCGGCCAGCTACGTGGCGGGCTACCTCGCCATCGTCACGCCCGGCGGCCTCATCGTCCGGGAGGGAGCGATGACGCTGCTGCTCACCGCCGCAACGCCGCTTCCGGCGGCGGCCGCGGTGGGGATCGCCGTGCTCGCGCGCCTCTGGACGATCGTCTCCGAGCTGGCGGCGTTCGGCATCGCCGTGCTCCTGCGCGGCCGCCTCGGTCAAGGAGAAACGCACCCGGACGATGCGTGAAGACACAACCTCGAACGATGCGGTCGACGAGCGGATGAGGCCCTCGACGGGCGAGCCCCGCTCCGGAGAGTCACGCCCCGACGAGCTCCGCACGAGAGCGAGCGGAGGGGGAAGGGGGCTCGTGGTGCTCCCGACGTTCGACGAGCGGGAGAGCCTGGGGAAGATCGTGCCTCGAATCCTCGCACAGGACGACCGACTGGACGTGCTCGTCGTCGACGACGCCTCTCCGGATGGGACCGGGGAGGTCGCCGAGGAGCTGGCAGGGCAGAGCGACCGGATCTTGGTCCTTCACCGCTCCGGGAAGCTGGGCCTCGGATCGGCCTACCTGGCCGGTTTCCGCGAAGGCCTGGAGCGCGGATACGACGTCCTCTTCGAGATGGATTCCGATCTTTCACACGATCCCGCCTATCTGAGCGACTTCCTGAGCGCGATCGAGTCCCATGACGTTGTCGTGGGCTCCCGCTATCTCCGAGGTGTCAACGTCGTGAATTGGCCCATGTCCAGGCTGCTGCTGAGTTACGCCGCCAACAAGTATGCCAGGTGGGTCACCGGTCTCGGTCTGACGGATAGCACGGCCGGTTTCAAGTGCTTTCGGCGAGAGGTTCTCGAGGCGATCGACTTCGATCGTGTCGCCTCGACCGGATACGCCTTCCAGATCGAGATGAACTTTCGGGCCTGGAAGGGCGGTTTCGACATCGCCGAGATCCCGATCGTCTTCGTCGAGCGCGCCGAGGGACAGAGCAAGATGTCTGGCCGGATCGTGCGCGAAGCGATCTGGCGTGTCTGGTGGCTTCGTTTCAAGGGTGTCTTCGGCCGGCTCTGAGCCTCAACTGACTACGCACGCTCCATCTAGCTCTGTTCGACTCAGGTCACGTGAGAAGCGCGGAGAAGGGGCGTGGCCCTCCCACAGCGAGGGGAGCGATGGCAACCATCGTTTACGCGTAGTTTACATAATGTACCTTATGCGCCGTTCGTCTGGAGATCCCAGACCTCAGCACTCACAACGGACGGCGATGGCGGAAAAGAGGGCCTGGGGCAGGCCGAAGACAGGAAGAAGGCCCTCAGAAGGCCTCAGGACGGCGAAACCGAGTTGCCCGAGGGAGAGAGGCGGGACCGAAGGCGTCGGGAGCGTAGGAGAGGCGTGGAAAGGCGTCGAAGCGATGGGGACGATCTGACGGTGCGGCGGCCTACCGCTTCGCCGGGGTCGAGCCTAGCCGGAGCCTCCAGCGGACGCCGAGTCGGCGACCACGGAGTCGGGGGCGGATACGGCATCCTGTGTGGCCGCGGAGTCCAACGCGGCGCCAGAGTCCGGCGAGGGATCGTCAGGGGTGGACGCCGTGTCAGGGAGACCGGTCTCGGGATCCGAGCCGGGATCGGCACCCTCCCCACCCCGAATCGGAGCCTCAACACCCTCTTCGGGAGGAGCGGGCGCGGGCGCCGAGAAGGTCGTCGGCTGAGGCGTCGCTCCCGAGGCGATCATGGCCTGGATCTCGCCGAGACGCACCCGATAGAGGTCATCCGTGGCGCTCTCGTCATCCACGAGGCGCTGGTAGGCCACCGCAGCCTCCTCGAGGCGGCCGAGCTCCGCAAGCAGCCTTCCCCGCTCTGCCAGTGCCCGGTGCCGCTGGTAGGGCACGTAGGCGCCGTCGATGATCGCGTCCAGCTGGTCGAGGGCTCGCTCGTGCTCCCCGGAGTTCTTGTACGCTTCGGCGAGAAGGAGCTTGACCGCGTACCCGCTCGGGACATCCACGGGTTCTGAGGCGATCGGATCGAGGACGCCGAGCGCCGCCTGGGGTTGTCCGCTCTGCAGCTGGACCTTGGCCAGGAGCAAGCGACCCTCCGTCGCCGCGGGGGTCCCATCGAATCGCGCCACGAAACCGGTCAATCGTGGGACGGCGTCGGCCAACGTCAGCGTCGCACGAAGCTGGTTCAGCTCGATAGCCGCCCGCGTCCGCAGGCTCTCGCGATAGCTCCGGTAATACAGGATGCCTCCCACGAGGAGGACGAGGCCGACCGAGATCATGAGGACGGCACGCGTATGGGCCTGCACCCACGCGCTTCCAGCCTCGATGGACTGGAGGAACCGGTCCTCCTGCGAGAGCTCGTCTTTCCGCTTCTTCTTCGCTACGGCTCCAGGCATCTATCCTACTTCTCTAACAGGGTTAGATAATTGATTATAAGGTAAGTAATGCAAATACGTTGTATGAGTCCACCGCTTCCCTTCCGGGGAGCGCTGCCAGCTCGACAAGCACCTGGAGCGCAGCCACCGTACCACCGAGCTCTTCGATGAGCGAAGCGGTCGCCGCGGCGGTTCCGCCCGTCGCCAGGAGGTCGTCGATGATCAGGACGCGCTCGCCGGGCCTGACCGCATCGGCCTGGAGCTCCAGATGCGAGTTGCCGTACTCGAGAGCGTACTCGGCGGCGATCGTCTCGCCCGGAAGCTTGCCCTTCTTCCGCACGGCGATGAACGGGACCCCCAGCCGTAGCCCGACGGGAACCCCGAACAGAAAGCCGCGAGATTCTATGCCGGCGATCTTCTCCGCGCCGACCGCGGTGCCATGATCCGCGAGGACTGCGATCACGTCGGAGAACAGGACGTGATCTTGGAACAGGGGCATCACGTCGCGGAAGAGGATTCCCGGTCGCGGGAAATCCGGATAGTCGCGCAACCGCTGCCTGACGCGCTCTGCGACCTCCTCCGCCCGCGCGGGTGTGAACGCCGCTTTGGCCTCTTCGGCCACTGCCGGCGCGTGGCCGGCCTTCTCACTCTGCTTCATAGGCTCAGGAAGCTACCGGCCGAAGGAAGGGAGCGTCAACGCGCGGAGAGGACTCCGAGTAGCACGAAGCCGCCGATCAGGAGCACCGTGAAGACCAACGTGAGGAGGTTGAAGTACCGTTCGATGAACTCCCGAATCGGCTCGCCGAAGGCGCGAATCAGGCCAGCCACGAGAAAGAAGCGCATCCCCCTGCTCACCGCCGTGACCGCCAGGAACGGGAGAAACGGCACGTGGAAGCCGCCGGCCGCGATCGTGAACACCTTGAACGGAATCGGTGTGAAGCCCGCGGTACCCAGTGCGAGAACCAGGTTTTCGCGGTAAGCCCGGCCGATCGTCGCATACTCGTCGGCGTATCCGTACAGTTCCATGATCGGCCGCGCGACGCTCTCGTAAAACCCGAGGCCGATCAGGTAGCCCACCATGGCGCCGAGCACCGACCCCACCGTGCACAAAGCCGCGAAGCGGAGCGCCCGTCGAGGGTTTCCGAGACAAAGCGGTATCAGCAGGACGTCCGGCGGAATCGGGAAGATGAACGACTCGGCGGCCGAGATGCCGAACAGCGCTACGGGGCCGCCGGGACGGTGGGCCCAATCCAGCACCCAATGATAGAGCCGGCGAAAGGGGCCAGGCCGGCCCCTCGCCTCCCCTGCCCCACCGCTCGACCCCACCGTGGTCACCAGCCTCGCTTACCGATGAGCGGCACGAAGCGCGCACGGTCGATCGTCTCCACGTCGAACGATCCCCCCCGGGCCCGGACCCGGACCAACTCCTGATGCTCCGGATCACCGACCGGCGCCAGGAGTCGCCCGTCGGGTGCCAGCTGCGGGTACAGATGAGCGGGAGGCTCCGGAGCGGCCGCCCCGATGAGGATGACGTCGAAGGGCGCGGCCTCCGGCCACCCGCCGCTTCCATCTCCGATCGCCAGGTGCACGCCGTCCACGTCCGATCCCTGTAGCGCCTGACGGGCGGATTCGGCCAGCTCCGGGATCCGCTCGATGCTGTATACCTCTCCCGCAAGCAACGATAGCAGCGCGGTCTGGAAGCCGGAGCCCGTCCCGATCTCGAGCACTCGCTCGTCGCCGCCGAGCTCACAGAACGCCAGATGCAAAGCGTGCACCCCCGGCCGGGAGATCGTCTGTCCGTACCCGATGGGCAGGGCGGCGTTGGCATAGGCCCGGTGGCGAACCGCCTCCGGCACGAAGCGGTGGCGCGGAACCGAGGCGAAGGCGTGCAGGATCGCCAGATCTTCGATGCCGGACGCCTGCAATCGCTCGACGAGGCGGTGCCGATCCCTCTGGTAGGCGCCCGTCAGAGCTCGAGCGGCCAATTCCCCACCTCTTCGATGAGCCTGAAGTTCGTGAGATCGAGATGCAGGGGCGTGATCGAGACGTGCCCCGCATCCACGGCACTGAAATCGGAATCGGCGCTCCTCTTCCATTCCGACGTGCCCCCCCCGATCCAGAAGAACTCACGACCCGCCGGGTCGAGGCTGCGGCTGATTGAATCCAGGTACCGGCGCCGACCGAGGACCGTCACGCGCGAGCCCAGAACCTCGTCCGCCGGCAGGTCCGGCAAGTTGATGTTCAAGAAGGTCTCCTTGGGGAAGTCATCTCTCCTGACGAGCCCCTGCAGGAGGCGTTCCAACAAGTCGGCATAACCGGCCAGGCGCTCGTCATCTCGGCCGGTGAACGAGAAGGCGATCGAAGGCACGCGGAGAATCGTCGCCTCCATCGCGGCGGCCACCGTGCCGGAGTAGAGAACGTCCTCGCCCATGTTAGGGCCGTGGTTCACGCCGGAGAGGACGAAATCCGGCCGATGCTCGCAGAGCTCGCTGATCGCGATGAGGACGCAGTCGGTCGGGGTACCGTCCAGCGTGATCCGGCCGGCGGACACCTCCGTGGGCCTGACGGGGCTGTGGAGCGTCAGCGAGTGACTCGAGGCGCTGCGCTGCCGGTCAGGGGCGACCACGAAGACCTCGCCGAGCTTTTCCGCAGCCTGGATGAGAAGCTCGAGCCCGGAGGCATGGATCCCATCGTCGTTCGTACAGAGGAACCGCAGGGGACGCGCATCCTCGTCAGTGCCGCCTTCCGGCGGGGAGGCCTGGTGCGAGATCAAACCGAGCTGAGCACCTCGACCAGCGAATCCACTTCCCGGCGCACGTCGCGCACCGTCTCCGAGTCCAGGGCCACTCGGGAGGCTTTCGCCAATTTGCCCTGCTTGCGAAGCTGATCCAGCTTCTGACGGGCTCCCTCGATCGTGTACTTCTCGCCGTAGAGGAGGTGCCGCAGGAGCTGGATGAGCTTGATCTCCCGGCGTCGGTACACCCGGTTTCCGGCCGCGTTCTTCGTCGGCTTGAGCACCGGAAACTGGCTCTCCCAGTAACGCAGGACGTGCGGCTTGAGATCGGTGATCCCGCAC
Organism: Gemmatimonadota bacterium; assembly: GCA_039590175.1. Classification (GTDB taxonomy): domain Bacteria; phylum Gemmatimonadota; class Gemmatimonadetes; order Palauibacterales; family Palauibacteraceae. The sequence continues at coordinate 13,102 of JBDHFW010000019.1, forward strand.
ACCTCGCCGATCGAGTAGTACTCCTTGGCTGCGATTCGGTCGTTCAACGTGCTCAGCTCCAGCGTTCGGGTTTCGGATCCCGCGCCATCAGGTTCGTCAGCGCCTGAGCGGGCGCGACACCTTCGTATAGTATCGAGTAAACGGCGTTCGCGATCGGCATCTCCACGTCGTAACGGCCGGCGAGCTCCACCGCCGCCCTCGTGGTTCGGATTCCCTCGACTACGTGGTGCATCCCCGCCAGCACCTCGTCCAGTGAGCGCCCCGCCCCGATCGCCAGGCCCACCGTGCGGTTGCGGCTCAGATCGCCGGTGCACGTCAGGATAAGATCTCCGATCCCCGCCAGGCCAGCCAGGGTATGCTCCTCGGCACCGAGGCGCGTCGCCAGCCTGCTGATCTCCGCGAGCCCACGTGTCATCAAGGCCGCTCGGGCATTGTTTCCCAACCGGAGCCCGTCGCTGATCCCGGCGGCGATCGCGATCACGTTCTTGAGCGATCCACCCAGCTCGGTCCCCACCACATCGGCAAGTGTGTAGACGCGAAAGTGATCGTTCTGAAACAGTCGCTGAACCTCGTGTCGGTTCGCCTCGGACGAGGAGGCGGCGGCGCAGGCGGTCGGCAGGCCCCGCACGAGCTCTTCGGCGAAGCTCGGACCCGATAGCACCACGCAATCCGCCGCCGTGCCACCGCCGAGCACCTCCGAGAGGAGCTCGCTCATCCGCAGGTCGGTCCCGACCTCGATGCCCTTGGATGCGCTCACCAGGATCGGCTCGCCTGTCAGGTCGGGCTTCGCTCGACCCAGCACCTCTCGCACGTGGTGAGAGGGGACCACGCACACGATAACGGCCGTATCGGCCACCGCATCGGAGATCACGGTCGTAGCTCTGAACGGCGCCAGGTCGACCCCCGGCAGGTACTTCGTGTTGCGCCGGTCCCCGTTGATCTCCTCGGCAACGGCCGCGCTGTGAGCCCAGGTGGTGGTGCTCGCGCCGTTTCGGGCCAGCACGTGAGACAGCGCCGTGCCCCAGCTTCCGGCTCCGAGAACGCAAACCGGCCGACTCACGGCTCCTCCCGAGTCGGGGACTCGCGCGGCTTTTCCCGATCGGCCTTCCTTGATGGGCGCATCGCTCGAAACCCGAGCTCCTCGCCATGGACGAGACGAACCAGATTGGAGCGGTGCGTCCACCAGACGAAGCTCGCGACTCCCAGCGCGAAGACGATCGTCTCGATCGGGGCGTCTTCGAAGTAGGCCAGAACGGGAACCAGCGTGGCGGCGATCAGCGATGCGACGGATACGAAGCCGGTGATGAGGACGAGGCCGACCCACACCAGCATCGCGATCGTCGCCGCGATCGGAGCCAGGGCCAGCATGACGCCGGCCGCGGTCGCCACCCCCTTGCCGCCCCGCAGGCGCAGGAAGATAGACCAGACATGTCCCGCCACCGCCGCGATTCCATAGACGATCGCCAGGTAGGGCCACGCCTTTCCGTCCCACATCGGAAACAGCCACACGGGCAGGAAGCCCTTGAGCACGTCCAACAGAATGACCGGCACCGCCCACCACAGCCCGAGTGAGCGATAGACGTTGGTCGCCCCCGTGTTTCCGCTCCCGGTGGCCCGGAGATCGACGCGCGCCAGCCGGCCGGCGGCGTAGCCGAACGGGATCGAACCCAGCAGATAGGCGGCGACAACAAGCAGCGCGACTCTCACCTGCGTGCCTCTTCCCGTCTCTTCAGTCGGAAGCGAATCGGCGTCCCGAGGAAATCCCAAACATCTCGGAAGCCGTTCTCGATGTACCTAAGATAGTGCGTAGCGAGATCCTTGGGTCGGTTCAGCCACAGCACGAAGAACGGTGGCGCCGACGACACCTGGGTGCCGTAGAGGATCTTGACCTCGCCCCGCGAGCTCTGCGGCGGTTGGAGGCGCGCACCGAGCTCGGCGAGCACCCGGTTTACCTCGGCCGTCGAGATTCGCCGCTGGCGCCGCTTCTGCACCTCGAGCGCCAGCTCCGCGGCCTTTCGGACACGCTGACCGGTCAAGGCCGACGTCGTGATGATCGGCAGCTTGCGGAGAAAAGGAGCGCGCTCGCGAAGGTCGTGCTCGAACTGGGCGTGAATGGCGGGCCCACGATCCTCTCCCAGGTCCCACTTGTTGGCCACGAGCACCAGCCCGCATCCCGCCTCCCACGCCTGCTCTCCGATCCGGAAATCCTGGTTCGTCACGCCGGCCTCGGTATCGACCATCAGGAGACAGACATCCGAGCGCTCGATCGCTCGGGCCGCGCGAAGGCGACTGTAGAACTCGAGCTCGCTCTCCACCCTCGAGCGACGGCGGAGGCCTGCCGTGTCGACCAGACGGACCCGGACGCCCTCCAGATCGAGGTACGTGTCGATCGCGTCACGCGTCGTCCCCCCTTCCTCGGCCACGATCACGCGATCCTCTCCCAGAAGCCGGTTGACGTAGCTGGACTTCCCCACGTTCGGCTTGCCGATGACCGCGAGGCTCACATCGTAGGCCTGCTCGGCCTCGGCCTCGCTCTCCGGGAGCAGTCGGATGAGCCGGTCGAGGAGGTCGCCGCTCTGTTTGCCGGAGAGCGCCGCCACCGGAGCCGGCTCGCCGAGCCCCAGCTCGTAGAAGTCGACGTGAGCGAGCGATCCGAGGGGCTCGTCCACCTTGTTCACGGCCAACAGCACCGGCGTGCCGGAGGTCCGAAGGAGATCGGCGATGTGCAGGTCGACCGGCGTCACGCTCTCCCGGCCGTCGACGACGAGAAGGATGACGTCCGCATGATCGATCGCCGCGAGTACCTGCTGCCGGACTTCCGCATCGATCCCCCGCCCGGGCGCATCCGTGACGCCGCCGGTGTCGGCGAGCAGGAAGGACCGGCCCCCCCACTCGGCCATGGCGAATTGGCGGTCGCGCGTCACCCCCGGCTCTTCGGCCACGATCGCCACCCGCCGACCGACGATTCGGTTGAACAACGTCGACTTCCCGACGTTGGGTCGTCCGACGATCGCCACGGTCGGAACCTCTGCCAGTCTGGCCTTCGGCGGGGTGGAGCTCACTTCCATCTCAGCAGAACGTCCGTTACGTGGTCGCCCACGCGAATCTCGGCTCCCGGCACGCCGGCTCGAACGTCGTCCAGCGAGACGTCGTCGAGGAAGAAGCCACGCTCGTTGACCGCCGATCGGGAGAGGATCGCCAGATCATAGGGCCCGCCGGCACGCAGCGCGTCCAGGTAGTCGGTTCCGCAGATCAGGCCGGCGCTCGTCACCTGTGGTCCGTACATCGAGTTGGGCACGGCGGCCGTTCTGACCTCGACGCCGCACGCAGCCTGCAGCTCGCGGCCGAGCTCCGCGAAGGTCGGCCCCATCGCGGTGCCGGTGGCGAGGAGGATCGTGCGCCCGGTGAAGCTTGGGAGGCGCGGCAGGTCCGCACGGACGGCCTCGCGGAGCCCGGAGATCGCTCCGACGCCGTTGCCGACCAGCTCCTCGTTGTCAAAGTACGCCCGTCCGGGCACATCAAGCCCGGCCGAGAGGAACATCTCATCAGATGCGTAACACCAGGCGTAGCCGCGCTCCTCGAGCGCGCGTCCGCGGATCGGGGCCGTTTGGCGAAGCGCGCAGGCGCATTCTTCCGGGGTCATGGGCCGGACGCCCGAATCCTCGTTGAACCGAGTGAGGCCTACCGGCACGACGGAGAGCGAAAGCACCGAATCGCCGCGCTCGTAGAGCTCGAGGATCGTCCGGTCCAGCACCGGACCGTTATTGACGCCAGGACAGAGAACCGCCTGAGCGTGAAAGGCGATCCCGGCGGCCTCGAGCCGATCCAGCTGATCGTTGATCTCCCGAGACCTCGGGTTCACGAGCATCTTCGCTCGCGCTTCCGGGTCCGTCGCATGAACGCTCACGTAAAGGGGCGACAGACGCTGCTCCTCGATCCGCTCCCAATCTTCCTCCCTCAGGTTCGTCAGCGTCACGTAATGCCCGTACATGAAGGAGAGCCGGTAGTCATCGTCCTTGATGTAGAGCGTGGTCCGCAGCTTCTCGGTCTTCGGATTCCCTTTGACGAAGCAGAAGGGGCACGCGTTCGTGCAGCGCCGGATCAGATCGGCTTCGGGCACCAGCCCGAGAGACTCCGAGCCGTCCTTCTCGATCTCGTACGTGACGTGCCGGCCGCCCGGCAGCTCCACCTCCAGCTCCACGAGCTCGGCGGCTTGCAGGTACTGGAGATCGAGGGCGTCCCGCAGCTCCTCTCCGTTGAGGCGGAGAAGACTCGAACCGGCCTGGATGTCGAGATCGGCTCCGATGGAGCCCTTTCGGACCTGTGCGACCCGGATCATTCCGGAGGGCCGGCGGCGGCGAGCCCGCGACTCGTCCTTCCGACCCGGCTTTGCATGGCGAGGCTAGGAGGTCTCCCCGGCCAGAACCCGCTGAGCCTCTTGGAGCTGGAAGACCGGAACGAGCACTCTTACGAGGGCCAACGCGCCCAATGCCACGACGTTGGCATGGTCCTTCTGGGAGAAGACCTGAACATCCACGTCCGCCACCCTCAGTCGACCGGCCAGGACCTCGGCCTCGGCCTCGTCCGTGCTTCGTGCAACCTCGGCCCACCCGGAGATCAGCCGCACCTGCTCGTGGTCCCCGCATAATGCCGTACGCCGCCCTCCGCGTCGGCACTCGGTGCACAGCTTCAACCCGCATACCGCGCACCGGTGGAACGCCATGTTGTTCCGATGACGTGCGCAGACCTGTGGATGATCGAGCAGGCCGCACCAGGGACAGTAGGTCGATGCCACGGGCCGCTCCCGCCCGCACGACTCGCATGGCGACGCCCCGTCGTGGGTCGACGCCACCCTGCGGGTTCGTCGCCCGCTACCGGTCATCAGGCGCTGGACCTGGGGAAAGGCGTCGCCGCGACTAGCCGCTCGCGACCTTCGGGAAGCGAAAGCCCGCGATCGGCACGCCGCTCGTCATCTCCACCTGGAAGATCTCGGTCTCCCCGTTGGCCGGAATGACGAGCTGAAGCTGCTCCGTGGCGGCCACCTCCCCCTGATGGTCCAGGAACTCGATCGGTATGGTCACCTGGCCGCCAGCCTCCTCGCTTCGCCCCATGACCAGACCCTCCACAACGTACGCGTTCTCCCCCCGCTCCCGGAGCTGGACGTTCTCGAGGCTGAAAGCCAAGCCTCCTCGCGCCTGAATGACCTGAAGGGCGAGGGGAGCGTTTTCCGTCCGGCTGGCCGTGTTGGCGAGCAGCGTGTAGGCATCGAAGTCGTACGGATACCTCTCGACGAGCAGCCCGCTCAGCTCTGCCGCGAGCTCGAGTTCACCGGCTTCGAGAGCCGAGGTCGCCAGGTTGTTGAGGGCATCCCGATCGTAAGGATTCAAGGCCCGGGCCTTCTGGAAGGCGGTGACGGCGTCTCCGAAAGACTCGGCCTCGTAGAGTCCCACTCCCACCTGGTTCCACTGGTCGACCGTGAGATCGTCGCGTGCCAGGAGCTTGGTGAACGTCGGCTGGGCCGCGGCCGGATCGCCCTCTATCGTAAGAGCCACAGCGTAGTTCATCTCGGCCATCACGTCGTCCTGGTGCGCCTCGGCAAAGAGCCGCAGCATCTCGATCGCCTCGGCGCTCCGGCCGGCCGATCGCAGCGCCTCGGCCAGGTTGAGCGACGCGTCCCGAGCCTGATCGCTGGGATCGTCCGCCTCGACGGCACCCTGAAACTGCTCGATCGCGGCTTCCTGGTCACCGAGGTTCTGATACAGAAGCCCGGCGTTGTTGAAGGCCCGAGAGTCCTTCTTGATCACGTTTGCACTGAGGAAGGCAGCGAGCGCTCCCTCCATGTTACCCGCCTGGTAGTTCTGGATCGCCTCGTTGTACGCCGTCGCCCAGCCGTTGAATCTCGAGTTGTCCGAGCGTTCCTGGCAGGCCGCGTTCGTGCCAACGAACCGGACCAACAGCGCGTCGGCCGCCTCGAACTCTCCCAGCCCGATATGCGCCTCGGCCGCCAGCCACAACGCCGTGGGATCGTCGTCACCCTGAATCTCCGACTGCAGGTCCTCCAATGCCTCCGCAAACAGAGCCCGTTGGGCCTCCGGGTCCGCCGTTTCGCCGGCCGTTGTCAGCTTCTCGACGGCTTCCTCGGTCTGAGCGTTCGAGACAAGACGGCACTCGTCTTCCTGCGCTTCCTGGGCCGCAAGATCGGCGGGAACGACTGCGCCAGCGGTCAGGGCCAGGGCGATGGCGAAAAGCCGGACGCTCGCTCCTGAGTTGTTCATTTGCTCGCACTTCCCTTTCTCGAGTTCATGTAGTTCCACGGGTCGGCTGCCACGCGGCCGCCGACAGGCAACTTCGACCGCATCCGTTCCCCACGCCAGTACCCCGCCGGCCCGCCTTAGCCGACTCCTCGTACCCACCACCTCGCCTCGCGGATCCGCTGCGGACGCGGTCCCCGGCACCGGTTTTCGGCAGACGCCCTTCCGTTGTCCGAGCTGTTGCCCGGCAGATCTACTCCTCAGTAGACGAGGGCGTGCGCCGTGTTGAAGAGAACGACCGTCTCGCCATCCACGAGCTTCCCCTCTTCCCTCAGCCGCCGCGCGGCCGCCAGCGTCGCGCCGCCTTCGACGGAGGCGCTGACACCGGCCTTCCCAAGCTCGACGGCGGCAGCTTCCGACTCCTCGTCGGAGACGGCGAGCGCCCCTCCTCCGCTCTCCCGCAGCGCCTTCAGGATCAACGCATCGCCCAACGCGGACGGAACCCTGAGGCCATAGGCCCGGGTCTGCGCCCCGATCCACGGTTCGGCCGCGTGCGCACCTTCGCCGAAGGCGCGGACGATCGGGGCGCAACCATCCGCCTGCACCGCGTAGCAGCGCGTGGTGGCTGCCGCGATGCCCATCGCCGCCAACTCCCCGAGCGCCTTCCAGCTGCCGATCAATCCGGTTCCGCCGCCCGTCGGATAGACGATCGCGTCAGGGGCACGCCAGCCGAGTGCCTGCACGATCTCGAGCATCATCGTCTTCTTGCCTTCGATACGGTAGGGCTCGCGCAGGGTAGAGAGATCCAAGGCCTCGGTGCGGGCCGCGTATTCACGTGCTTTCGCTCCGCAGTCGGTAATCAGGCCATCGACGGGCCGCACCTCACCGCCCGCCACCCGCGTTCGCCGCGCGACCATCTCGGGGGTGTCGGCCGGAAGGTAGACCCGGGCTTTCTTCCCCGCGCGGCTCGCGTAGGCTGCCAGTGAGACACCGGCGTTTCCCGCGCTCGGGATGACGAAGGATGAGGCTCCGCCCAGAACGGCCCGTGTAACAGCCGCCGACAGCCCGCGATCCTTGAAGCTTCCCGTGGGATTCCGTCCCTCGTCCTTCACGTACGCGCGTAACCCCTGCAGGCCGTCGGTATCGCCGAGAGCCAGAAGCGGCGTCGCGCCCTCTCCGAGGCTCACCGGCGTCTCACCGGCAGCAATGGGGAGGATCTCGCGGAAGCGCCACATGCCGACGTCGCACAGCCGCCGGCTCCATCTCTCGATGAGCGCCGGCCCCTCGACGCCGTTGAGGGCATAGCGCACGAGAAGCGGCTTCGCGCATGCCGGACAGACCGATGCGCTGGGGACGACCTCCACCCTTTCTTCGCACGCGCCGCACTCGAGGGAGAACGAGGTCACGGCACCCCGGTCTCGCCGTCCCCCGCGGCTGCCAGCCCGGCCGCCAGGCGCTCGGCCGTCGTCTCCCAACCCAGGATGTAGGCCACGTCGGGGACATCCGGACCCTGCACGGCCCCGGTCAGCGCGGCACGGACCGGATGATAGAGGGGACGGCCCTTGAGGCTCGCCTCCTGTCCCGCGGCGGCGAGCTCTTCCTTCAGCTCAGCCCGTGCCCAGCTCTTCAGGGTCTCCCACCGCAGCGCCACCTGGCGCAACGCCCGACCCGCCGTCGGCTCCCGGAGCGCCTCCACGGCGTCCGAGCTCGAGAGATCCGGCTTCGGGAGAACGAGCTCACAGACAGGATCGGCGTCGGCAAGGATCTGTATGCGCTCCCGCAGAACCTCGGCGAGCGCCCGAAGCTGCCGAGCCTCCAGCTCGTACCGGCGCGCCCATCGGTCGCGGAGCCCCCGTTCCAGCACGTCGATCGACTCGTGCCGGTAGTGCTGTCCGGACAACCAACGCAGCTTCTCAGGATCGATCTCCGGGTTGGCGGCACCTATCCGACCCAGATCGACCTCGGCGATCAGCTGATCTCGCGACAGCACCTCCTTCCCGCTGGGGCTGGACCAAGAGAGGAGGGAGAGGTAGTTGAGGAGACCGTCCGGGTGGTATCCGTGATCACGGTATTCCAGCAGCCCCGGCGCGCCGGCACGCTTCGAGAGTTTGCCTCCACCCGGAGCCAGGACCGAGGGCAGGTGAAGGAACTCGGGAGGGACGGCCCCGAGCGCCTCGTAGAACAACACCTGCTTCGGCGTGTTGGAGAGATGACCGGCCCCACGTATCACGTGCGTGATCCCCATGAGGAGATCGTCGACAACGACCGCGAAGTTGTAGGTCGGCCTCCCATCTGAACGGAGGATGACCTGGTCTCCGAGTTGCTCGCCCTCCACCGTCAGGTCGCCGCGCACGCGATCTCGATAGTGAATGACGCCCGGCTCGACCCGGAATCGGACGGAGGCGAGGCGTCCCGAGGCGATGAGGCGTGCCTCCTCCTCGGACGACAGCCTTCTGCAGCGGCCGTCGTAGCGCACGTCACCCTTCCCGGCTCTCGCTTCCGTTCGCCGGGCCTCCAGCTCCTCCGGCGTGCAGTAGCAACGGTACGCCCGGCCCTCGGCCAGCAGACGTTCGGCATGCTCGCGGTAGATTTCCACTCTCTCGCTCTGCCGGTACGGCCTGTGCTCCCCGCCCGTGAACGGTCCCTCATCGGGAACCAGCCCCAGCCATTCGAGGGCATCCTGGATGTCGCGCTCGGAGCCCTCCACGTGGCGCTCCAGGTCCGTGTCCTCGAAACGGAGGATGAAGGCACCGCCCTGCTGGCGTGCGTACAACCAGTTGAGCGCCGCCGTGCGGGCGTTGCCGAGGTGGAGCGCGCCGGTCGGACTGGGGGCGAATCGGGTACGGACCATCAATCGTCCTCGCTTGGGCGCCGCAAGGCCTCCTCGGAGACGTCGGGGGCGTGACCCGGGCATCGATGGACCGGCAGCCGTGGATAGCGGGCGTACCGCCGGTCATCCCGCGATCGCTCGCAGAGCAGGAACTTCGATCCACGGTCGCCTCGGATCGGCCGGCCGAAGCGGCAAGCTCCGCAAAGACCCGCGCTCCTCACGAGCCGGATCCCTCCGCGAGTTCCGCTAGAATGCGCCCGGCCGTGCCCGGACCAACGCCCGGCGTGGCCGCGAGCTCGTCGAGCGTCGCACCCCGAATCGCCTCGAGGCTGCCGAAGCGCTGGAGCAGCTCCTGCTCGCGGGCCGGCCCGACACCGCGGATCTCGGAGAGACGGGATCTGAGAAGCCGCCGTCGCCGCAGGGTACGGTTGTAGGCGAGCGCGAACCGATGCGCCTCGTCCCGAGCGCGCTGGAGCCAGTGCAGGCCCGGGTCGCGCCGATCGAGCCGGAGCGGCTCCGGCTCGCCCGGGCGGTACACTTCCTCTTGACGCTTGGCGAGCGCCACGGCCGGCAGATCGGACACGCCGGCCGCCTCCATCGCCTGCATCGCCGCGGCCAGCTGACCGCGGCCGCCGTCGACCAGCACGAGGTCGGGCAGGTGCCGGCCCTCCCGTACTCTGCGATCGAAGTAACGGCCGACCACTTCCTGCATCATCGCGTAATCGTCGGTCTCCCCGTCGGGCACTTCTCGGATTCGGAACCGTCGATACTCATCCGAGAAGGGCCTTCCATCCTCGAGCCACACCGCGCTGCCTACCGACGCCGAGCCGCCGAGGGTGGATATGTCGAAGCAGACGATCCGCCGCGGCGGGGTGGGAAGCTCGAATGATTCCGCCAGTCGGCGCGCCGCCGCTGGAACGCCCGCGGCATCATCATTCGGCGTGCCCGCCTCGTTCATCGCGTCGAGCCGAAGATGCTCCTCCCTCAACACATCGGCGGCGTTGGCGGCGGCCAGCTCCACGAGGCGGCGCTTGGTGCCCCGCTGTGGCACGTGCACGCGCAGCGGGCCGGCTCGCCGCGTGGAAAGGTGCTCCTGAATCAGCTCCCGGTCCGGAAAGTCCTCCGGGACGAGGAGTTCGGCCGGGAGGTCCTGCCGCCGGAGGTAGTGGCCGCTCACCAGGGCGGACGTGAGCTCCGCGTCCTCTTCGTCACCCACGTTCTGGAGGAAATGGATCTCGCGTCCGAGAAGGCGCCCTTCCCTCACTTTAAGGATGACGCCGCACGCCAGGGTGCCCTCGCGGCGGAGCCCCACGACATCGTGCTCGCCCCCGCGATGGTCGACGGCGGCCTGCCGCCGTTCGATCGTCTCGAGCCCCAGCAGCACGTCTCGGAGCTCGGCGGCCCGCTCGTACTCCATGGCGTCCGCGGCCCCCTTCATCTTGTCGCGAACGCGGCGGCGAACCGCGCCGGTGCGGCCGCCCAGAACGTCCAGGATCTCCTCGATCATGCCCCGGTAGTCCTCCTCCGCCTGGTAACCGACGCACGGCGCCTTGCAGCGGCCGATGTGGTAGTCGAGGCATGGACGGGGCGGCAGCTTCTTGGGAAGCTCGTAGTGGCAGCTTCGGACGGTGTAGAGCTCCTTGATCGTGCGCAGCGCGCTCCTCATCGCGCCGACGTTCGTATAGGGACCGAAGTACCGGCTCCCATCCCGGATGAGACGCCGCGTCACCAGAACCCTCGGAAAGGGCTCTCCGATCGTCACCCGGATGTAGGGATAGCTCTTGTCATCCCTGAGCTGGATGTTGAACGGCGGATGGTACTCCCGGATCAGATTCCACTCCAGCAGCAGCGCCTCGGCCTCGGACTCCGCTACGTAGCTCTCGACCGAGGCAATGCGGCGGGCCATTTGTCGCTGCTTCGGAGAGGGGTCCCGCTCGGCGCTCAGATAGCTCCTCCCCCTCGCGCGCAGAGACTTCGCCTTGCCCACGTAGAGCACCCTGCCCCGGGAGTCCCGAAACATGTAAACGCCGGCCCCCGTCGGAAGGCGGCCTATCTGGCTCTCGAGCTGCTCTCGCTTCGACTCAGCCATTCGAGATCGGGCGGGGGGGTCTACGGACGATCGACAGGTACACTACACCGGCGGCGAGTAGCGTTCCGGTCAGCACGGCAGCCGCCCCGATCGTCGTCTCAGAGTGGATCCTCGCCGTCAGCGCCAACCTGGCCACGGATCCGGCGGCGGCGCCCGCCAGCGCCGCGACGCAGAGACGTACGAGCGGCCGGAGCGCCGCGTTCTCGAACAGGACGCCCACGCGGCGGTGGAGACCCGACCACAGCAGGAGCAGGTTCAGCCACGCGCCCAGCGAGCCTCCGAGCGCCAGCCCGGCCGCTGAGAGCGCCCCGTAGCCGGCACCGCGCATCAGCAGCATCGCCGAGGCCCCGAGGGCTATCCCTGAAGCCACCGAGATCGCGGCAAAGCGCATCGGCGTTCGGGTGTCCTGCATGGCGTGAAAGCCGCCGGCGAAGAGCTTGACCGAGCTCGTGGCGACGAGCCCGACCGCGTACGCGATCAGGATGCCGCTCACGAGCTGCGTGCTGTATTCGTCGAACGCCCCGCGCTGGAAGACGATACGGACCGCCAGGGCGATCGCCGCGGGAAGCACGAAGTAGAGGATCTGGAAGAACCCGTTCACGAGCCGCGAGCGCAGCGCTTCCGGTCCCGTCTGCCGGGACATCTCCGGAAGCGCCGCCGCGGCGACGGAGACGCCGAAGAGGCTCAGCGGCAGATACGCCAGGCGCTGGGCGTAGTACAGGCCGACGACCGCCCCGGCGGGCAGGAAGCTCGCGAGGATGACGTCCGCGAAGCTGGCGAGCTGGAAGATCCCCTGGCTCGCGGCCACCGGCACCATGTTGCGCATGACGCGCCGAACGGGCTCCGAACCGCGATCCAGCAGCGGGCGAACGCCCCGGGCCAGTCTGCGCGCCGTCGGTAGCTGCACGCCCAGCTGGAGTAGGCTCCCGGCCAGCGTCGACCAGGCAAGGACCCGAATCAGCGGGCTCCAACCGAAGCGGGCGCCCAGGAGGAGTCCCGCTACCTGAGCGAGATTCCACAGCACCGGAGCCGCAAACGGTAGAAAGAACCGGCGATGGCTGGTCAGCACGCCGAGACACCAAGCCGCGAGGATCATCACCCCGGCCATCGGGAACAGGATCCTCACGAGCTGGGTGGTGAGGGCCGATGCCTCGGCGTCGAAACCAGGTGCCACGATACGGGTCAACCACGGCGCCAGCGCCACCCCGAGCGCGGAGAGAACCCCGGCCAGCAGGACCAACCGGCCGAGCACGCGTCGCGCCAGGAGAGCGGGCGCTTCGCTCTCGGCCCGATCGCCTTTCAGGAGCGAGCTGTAGACCGGCACGAACGCGGCGGAGAGAGAGCCCTCGCCGAGAAGGTTGCGGAGCACGTTGGGGATCTTGATCGCCGCCGCATAGGCATCAGCGGCCACCATCGTCCCGAAGAAGCGGGCGATGACGAGATCGCGAAGGAAGCCGGTCAGGCGGCTGAGGAGTATCCCCGCGCCAACTGAAGCGGCGCTCCGACCTTCCCGGCTTGAGGGGCGTCCGGCTCCCTCAGTCACCGGATTCGCGCGCCGCTCCCTGCCCCCCCGGCGGCAGCGCATCCGGCGGCTCGCCTCTGCCCTCAACGAGAGCACGGATGAAGACCGACTCCTCACGCAGGCCTTCGACCGACTCCGTCAGGTATCTGAGCTCGCCCTCCAGCGCATCCACGCGAGCCTCGAGCTCACCCGGCGGCGGTTCGCGAGAGATGCGCCGGGCGAGCGCCTGACCGATCTGCGAGTCGATCACGATCGCCAGGAGCGGGATCAGCAGAATCAGTACGACGACCATGAGGGCCCAAAAGAGCGTCATCGATCCGAATACC
>JBDHFW010000020.1:0-46287 GCA_039590175.1 Gemmatimonadota bacterium
AGTCGGGGCGGCCGGATTCGAACCGGCGACCCCCTGCTCCCAAAGCAGGTGCGCTACCGGACTGCGCTACGCCCCGTCGTCTTGTGGTGAGTTGTAGTTAAGTACCGCGGTCTCCTGCCGCCAGCCGCTCAATCCACTACCAGCAGCGGGCACTGGAGGTCCGAGATCCACGTCGCGGCCTTGTCACCGAGCGCATGAAGCGCGCCCCGCGAGAGCACGAGCAAGCCGCAGCCGCGGGCCCGCAGGCGCGCCGGTGCCGCGTGCAATCCCCGCACATCGAGCTCCTCGTACGCGGCCAGGCCGGCCAGCTCGCCGAGCACCGCCTTGGCGTGATCCTCCCGCTTCTCCGACTCGCCATCCGGGGCAATCAATACCCGGAGCGGCCGGTCCCGCGACAGGGCGAGATCGGACGCCAACGCCAGTGCCCGTTCGCCCTTGTCCGTCCCATCGAAGAGGACGTCCACGGAGCCGTGACGCAGGCCGGTCGGCGGCGCGACGAGCAGCAGGGTCGGCATCTCGCGCAGAAGCTCTCGGGCGGTGGATCCGATCATCGATCCGGGCGATCGGCCGCGAGAACCGAGCACAAGCAGATCGGCCTCGGAGGCGGCGGCTCGCACCTCAGGCGTGACGTGGCCGCGAACCGTGCGAAACGACCAGGTCACTCTCCGCGTCTCGGCCTGCTGGCTCAGGGCGCGCCGAGCCCGTCCGGCCTGCCGCGCCATGTGACGCCTCAACTCGCCGGTGTCCATGGATCGAGGCTGATCGGAGATCCGGTCGAACTCGCGGGCCTGTGGCAGCCCGGCGAGCCGCACGAGATTCTCGTCCTCCACGAACAGCCCCGCGAGCTCGGCGTTGATCGCGGCGGCCAGTTCGGCTGCGGCTTCCAGCGCGGCGAAGCTGCTCCGCGAGGCATCCAGGGCCACCACGATCCGGCGGATCGAGGCAGGGCGCTCGGGCTCGCTAGGCATCGCACCCTCCGGCCGGTCACCCACCGGACCCCTCCTCGCCTTCCGCGCCGCCGTCCCCGGCGGAACGGCCGAACTCCTTGCGGAGCCGCGCCAGCTCGGCCAGTCGGTCGACGACCTCCCGGTTCACGCTGCCCTCCGGGTACACGCCATCCTCATCCGGCGCGCCCATCGGCCGTCCGGTGAGGATCTCCATCCCCTCGTCGATCGTCTGAACGGGCCAGATGTGGAACTGCTCGTCCCTCACCGCCTCGCGCACTCGGGAGGCCAGCATCAGGTGCTTCACGTTAGACGCCGGGATGAGGACGCCTTGATCGCCGGTAAGCCCACGGCCTGAGCAGATGTCGAAGAAGCCCTCGATCTTCTCGTTCACGCCGCCGATCGGCTGCACCGCGCCGTGCTGATTGACGGAGCCGGTCACGGCGATCCCCTGGGCGAGCGGCACCTCGCCGATCGCGGATAGAAGGGCATACAGCTCGGTCGAGGAGGCGCTGTCGCCTTCGACACCGCTATACGACTGCTCGAACACCAGGCTGGCGGACAAGGAGAGGGGGTTGTCCTGGGCATATCGTCCGCCGAGGAAGCCCGCGAGGATGAGCACGCCCTTGGAGTGGATCGGGCCGCTGAGCTCCACCTCCCGCTCGATGTTCAGCACCTTGCCGCTGCCGAGCTGGACCTGCGCGGTGATCCGGGTGGGGCCGCCGAAGGAGAAGCCCCCGATCGTGAGCACGGAGAGGCCATTCACCTGCCCCACCGCCTCGCCCTCTGTGTCGATGTAGATCGTCTCGCGGAGGATCTGCTCCTGCATGCGCTCCCGAATCCGGTCGGAGCGGTGGACCCACTGGTCGATCGCCTCCTGTACGTGGGAGGCGGAGATGGTCTCCGCGCCCTCCTCTCCCGCCCAGTGGTCAGCCTCGCGGAGCAGGTCGAGGACGTCACGCGTCTGAACCGACAGCTTCTCGGCGTCGCCGGCCCAGCGGGCGCTCCGCTCGATGACCCGCGATACCGCGCCCCGGTCGAACGGGCGAAGCTCGTCCTGGCCGGCCAGCGTGGCGATCAGGCGCGCGTAGAGCTGCTCGCCCTCAGGCGTTCGGTCCGTCTCGTCCGCGAAATCGGCCGCCACCTTGAAGAGCTGGGGAAAGTCGGGCTCGAGATCCGAGAGCATGTAGTAGAGCATGCGGTCGCCGAGAAGCACGACCTTCACGTTGAGCGGGATCGGCTCGGGCTCCAGCGAGACGGTGCTTACCAGACCCAGCCCACCTCCGGGGGACTCTATCCTCAGCTCGCCCGAGCTCAGGAACCGCTTTAGTCCGTCCCAGGCGAAGGGCTGGAGGAGCACGCGCCGGGCATCGAGCAGCAGGTACCCCCCGTTCGCCCGGTGAAGAGCGCCCGGCTTCATCATCGTGAAGTCGGTGGTCAGCGCCCCCAGCAGCGCCTGATACTCCACCCGTCCGACCAGATTCTGATAGGTGGGATTCTCCTCGTAGACTACCGGAGCCGAGTCGGCCTCCGAGTGGTCAACCAGCACGTTGACCCGGTAGCGCCGAAGACTGCGACCCTCACCAGCCGTTTCCATCAGCGCCGCCATCTCCGGCGGCACCTGCTGCTCGGGTCGGGCGATGAACTGCCGCACGTTTTCGACCATGTGCGCCTGGACGTGATCCAGGTGCTGCAGCACCTCCGGGAACGCCTCGTACTTCGTTCGGAGCTCGTCGAGCAGATCCCGCACCGCGTACCCTGCGACCTCCCGGTTCAGCTCGCGGACCTGGTCCCGTACCTCTCTCTGGCGCATCGGGATCTTGCGCAGCACCTGCTGCAGCTCCGCCTCGAGCTCCCGGATTCGCGCCTTGATTGATTCGGCATCTGCCTCGGGAAGCTCGCCCAGCTCCTCGGGTGTGAGCACCTCTCCGTCCCGAACGGGCGCGAACGCGAAGCCGACGGGCGTTCGCATCAGCGCGATCCCATCCTGCCTGGCCCTGTCGCTGAGCTCGCTCAGCGCCTCCTCCTGCTCCTCGCCGGCTTCTTCCTCGAGCGCCCTGCGCCGGGTTTGATATTCCTCACTCTCGAACGCGGCCTCGAGCCCCGCCCTCACCTCCTCGAGAACCCTGTCCATGTCATTGGCGAGCTCGGATCCCTTGCCCGGCGGCATGAGCAAGGCCGTCGGACGGTGGGATTCGTCGAAGTTGTTGACGTAGCAGATGTCCGTGGGAACCGGCTCGCCGGCCGCCCTCTCCTCCAGGAACCGGCGGATGACGCGCTCCTTGTCGGTCTCCTCCGGACCCAACGCGTAGATGTGGAACCCGGGCTTGCGGATCCCCATCCCGAACCGCACCGCGTCGGTGGCGCGCTCCTGTCCGACGACCTCGTGCACGACTTCCAGATCGGCGGTCGTCTCGAAATCGAACTGCTCGGAATCGCAGCTCCGCCAGAGGGCGTCCGGTGAGAGGGGCAGGATGGGCATTCGACTACATGAGCCCCAAGCCGAGTCCCGTACCGAGGAGCTGCGCGGCCGCGCTTCCGCCGCTGCCCATCACGTACTTGAGAATGATGGGCACGAACTGCTGGATCATCTCGGGACCCAACCCCAATCCGCTGAACGCGGACACCAGGCTCGGGACCGCCGCGAGCTCCGAGAGCCCCGTGATCTGCGGCATGCCCCCTGCTGCTCCGCCCATGGCACCGGCCGCTCCTGCCATAGCGCCGGCATCACCTCCCATTTCTCCGCCGCAGCAGCCTTCTTCAGGTGCGACCGCATGGGCCTCGTGCTCAGCGTCAGCAGCTTCGTGCTCAGCCGCATGAGCCTCGTGGCCAGCGTCAGCGGCTTCGTGCTCGGCCGCATGGGCCTCGTGCTCAGCGTCAGCGGCTTCGTGCTCGGCCGCATGGGCCTCGTGCTCAGCATCATGGCCGGCCTCTTCCGTCGACGTTTCCGCCGCAGCCGCTCCCATGGCCCCAGCGGCTGCTCCCATCGCTCCGGCGGCTGCGGCGCCGCCACCCGCTGTGCCCATGAAGTCACCGATCTCCGGCAGCATGCCCATCAGCTTCCCGAAATCGGCCGGCCCCAGGTTCGTCTGCGCGAGCTGCATGATCGCCAGGAGACCACCGGACGCCTGGCTGGTGGTGACACCGAGCCCCGCGAGCTCGGTAACGAGACCGAGATCGTGCACTTGAGCCTGAGCTGGCGCCGAGAAAGCGACCCCGATCGCCAGTGCGGCGCTCCCAACCATTGATGAACGCTTCATCGTCTTCCCTCCTGTGGCCTTGTCCATTCCTCGTCTCCTTTATCGTGAGCGCGGTCTTGCGATCACGGCGGGTAGGGGTAGCCGGCCGCAAGCGCCCCCGCGAGCGCCTCGTCGTGGCCGTAGATGTCATCGTAGAAGGAAACCGTCCCATCCGGACCGGCCAGAACCGTCGTGTAGAAGATGATGACGGGGAACGGCTTCTCCAAGACCACACGCGTCGGCTGGCCGCCGTTCATCGCCTCGACGATCCTGTCACGGCTCCAATCGCCGGGCTCGTTCCGCATCACCCAATCCGCCAGCCCGACGGGATCCTCCACTCTGATGCAGCCGTGGCTGAAATCGCGCCTCGTGCGAGCAAACAGCTGCGTCGCCGGCGTGCTGTGCAGGTAGACGGCCGCGTTGTTGGGGAAGATGAATTTGACCAAACCGAGCGAGTTGTTCGGCCCGGGCCGCTGCCGAAGCTTCAGCTGCCCTGACCCCAGCTTCTCGATGTTGGCCTCCGTGGCGGGGAGCGCTTCGACGTCGTTTCCGAACCGGGGCACGATCTCGTAGTCGTGTTGATCCAGGTACGCCGGGTCCTTGCGGATGTGGGGCAGCAGCTCCCGGGCGGTGATGCTGTAAGGGACGTTCCAGTAGGGCCGGTATTCCAGCCAGCGCATGTCCTCCATGAACACCGGGGTCTGCTTGTCCAGCGACTTGCCGACGACCACCCGCATGTTGGCCGCCGGCACCCCCCGCTCGTTGGCCGGATCGAGCGCCCAGAGTTCAAACGCGGGAACGTTGACGGCGATGAACGGGGTCCCGCTCAGCGCCGGCAACCACCGCATCCTCTCCATCGCGAGCTCGATCTGCTCGACGCGCTCCTCGAACGGCACGTTGAGTGACTCGAAGGTGGCGGGCCCTATGATCCCATCGACGGTCCGCCCGTGCCGAGCCTGGAATCGCTTGACCGCCTCGACGATCTCACCCTCGTACCGGGTCGAGCCCGCCGGACCCACTTCCGATGCCTCCAGATCGCCCGTCGCGATGAGAAGACGGCGCAGCTGCGGAAGTCCGGCGTAGATGTCGCCTTCCTTGAAGGCATCCACGACGGGGACCGGCTGCAGCGAGGGGTCCTCAGCCAACTGCCGGTACGTGGTGAGCGCCTGCTCGAGGAGTTCGTACTGGAGGAACTCTGGCTGCACCTCGGCGACCAGGCCGCCGATGCGGTTCTCGGCGACCGCCACTCGCACGAGCGCGGGCAGGTCGTACTTCTTCGGCTCGATGTTGAACCCCATGTTGAGGTTGGCGGGGTTCACCCGACCGATGTGCAGATCCGAGATGTGCCGGAAGAGCCCGACCGTAATCGCCACATCGATCAGCGCCTGGAGATCCGGCGGCGGATCCGAATCCGAATCCAGCGCGACCGCGAGACTGTCCAGCCTGAGAGCGTCGTAATCCTCCGGATCGAGCCCGCGCTCCCCCGCCGCCATCAGCGCACCGATGACATCTCGGGCCGGCGCCGTCAGGCGCCCGTCTTTGAACCAGGCCAGGCCGTAGTCGATCGGACCGTAGAAGCTCTCGAGCTCGTCCTGGTAGTAAGGAAAGCTGGGCCAGCGGAGATATGGATGACTCGCCTCGTCGACGATGCGCTCGACGGTGGCGCGGATGAGCTCCTGATCGGAGCTCTGCGCCCGGGCGGTTAGGGGAGCGAGCGCTGCCGCGGACGCCAAGGCCAGACCGAGCGCGAGCCGGGCGTGATTCAAGGTCCCATCCTCTGTTTGCAGGTGCGGATGTCAGGTGCCGGGTCGACGCGAGCTGGCAAATCCGAAGATCGCAGTAGTCCTAATAGAGATCCTGCGCCGGTCGGTCAAACGAGTTCTCGGTCCGAGTCGACGTCCCACGGCGGAACCTCGGAGCTACATCGGGCGTACTCGGGGCCAATATGCATCTCGCAGGCGAATCATACCCCAGAACAAGCCGACGGATGACTGCTGGATTGACGACCCTCGCCCGGTCGCTGGTGCTCGGCGCCATCGCGACCGCCGTCTCGGCCGGCACTACGCCTGCCAATGAGGATACGGCCGCCGGACCTCCAGCGGGCTTTGCATCGGAGCGAGCCACCTTCTCGGTCCGCTTCCGGGATATCGTCACCCCTTACCGGGTCTTCCTCATGACGGCGGTCCCCGGAGAGCGCGTGCGGCTCGAGGTCGTCGATGGCTTCGCGGCCCGAGGCCGCTACTCCCTCGAAACCGATCGCGGGGCGGTCGAGCGGCTCCCGGACGGCGCGTGGGCGTGGGACGCACCGGCGGAAGAGGGGACCTACCGGATCGTCATCCGCCGCGAGCCCGTGACGGGCAGCGGGAACGCCGGCGGCGGCCGGCCCGCGGTGCGTGATGCCATCACGCTGAACGCCGTCGTGTTGGTGCCGATGGAGACGCTCGAGGGCGGCGAGGTCTACGGCTATCGGGTCGGCGACTTCCCGCAGGAGCCCTATCGGGATCTTCCCCAGTACCTGCCGCCGCGGGGCTTCATCCCGCTCACGCCGGCTGGCGACCTCCAGGTCAGCCCCCACTTCACGCTGGCCCAGTTCCCGTGCAAGGGGCCGGAGGGGTACCCCAAGTACGTCGTGCTGAGCGAGAAGCTGCTCCTCAAGCTCGAGTTGTTGCTCGAGCGCGCCAACGCAGCCGGGGTAGAAACGTCCACCTTCCAAGTGCTGAGCGCCTTCCGCTCGCCCTGGTACAACGCCAACATCGGCCGGCCTCGCTACAGCCGGCACATCTACGGCGACGCCGCCGACATCTACGTGGACAACGACGCGGACGGCCGCATGGACGACCTGAACGCGGACGGCCGGATCGACCTCGCCGACGCCAACGTGCTGCACCGGCTCGTGGAGCAGATGGACGGGGCAGCCGTGACGGCCCACCTGATCGGCGGCCTTGGGCAGTATCCGGCGACCCCGAACCACGGCCCCTTCATCCACGTCGACACGCGGGAGTACCGCGCCCGCTGGTAGCCTCGCCTACCGCCTAGGGAACGCCGAAGAGCGTCCTGCCCTCGTCGTCGAAGATGCCCAGGTTCGCCATGTCGCCGGGGGGCACGTCGATCCCGTACCGCAGCCTGCCCTGAGAGTCGTAGATGACCATGCCGAGGCTCAGCGGTCGCGAGTAGAGCTGAGCGCCGCGCTCGCCCCCATACGGGAGACCGATGCTGGCGGTTCCCTGGGCGTCCAGAGCGGCCACCACCCTGGTCTCGCCCTCAGGGCTGTAGAGTCCCAAGGAGACCTCACGACCGGGCCAGTTGATACGCGCTCGGGTCGACCCGAAGCGGTCGCGCAGCGACAGGCCGCCGGAGGCATCCGAGGTCTCGAGATCCACGAGCATCGAGCCGTTGGCGCCTCTGACGAAGAAGAGGCCCTCGGTGAGCTGGGATTGGAACGTATGGCCGACCCGCTGGAGGGTGAGAAGCGGGACGGCGTCCTGCACGCCGAGCCAGATGCTTTCGATGTCCTGAGCCGCCTGGTACATGGCCAGACGCGGCATCCCGTCGTCGTTCAGGCCGAACTCGGCACGCACGTTCCCGGAACCGTCGCGAACCACGAACCGCTCGGCCTCGATCGTCCGTGCCGGACGCGCCTGGGCCATCAGCACGCCGCCGGCCACCGCGACAAGGCCGGTGTAGACGATCAGGCGCAGCCGCCGATTCTGCCTTTCCAGCCGCCGCAGCCGGTTCTCGAGGTCACTCGCTTTCGTCATGGATATGGTCTCCAATTGGGTTGAAGTTCTCTCTCGGGGGCGGCCGGCCTCGGGTGGCATTCGGCCGCTACTCGAACGTCGCCACCGGGCCTTCGGCCATCAGGTACTGCTCGAGAAACATGAAGGCGATGGCGCGGTAGAGGTCCGAGTTCTCCTTCTTCCGAAAGCCGTGCCCCTCGTTCAGGGCCTTCATGTACCAGACCGGCATCAGGTTCCGGCGCACGGCGGTGACGACCTGGTCCGATTCGGTCACCGGCACCCTCGGGTCGTTTTGGCCCTGCGCGACCAACAGCGGAACGCGGATGCTCTCGGCGCTCCGGTTCGGGCTGATCCCGTCCAGGAAGGCCCGCATCTCGGGATCGCGCTCATCCCCGTATTCCACCCGCCTGGCGTCTCGCCGGTAGTCCTGCGTGTTCTCGAGGAAGGTGACGAAGTTGCTGATCCCGACGATCTCCACGCCGCCGCGGAGCCGGTCGCTGTAGTGGACCAGGCTCGCCAGAACCATGTAGCCGCCGTAGCTGCCTCCGTACACGGCCACGCGGGATTCATCCAGGTCCGGCTGCTCGGCGATCCAGTCCAGGAGGGCGCCGATGTCGCGTACCGAGTTCTCCCTCAGGCGCCCGTTGTCGAGCTTCACGTACTCCTTCCCGTAACCCGAGCTGCCGCGCACGTTCGGTGCGATCACCGCTGCGCCCAGCTCGTTGACCCACATCTGGAAGGTGCTGCTGAAGCCGGGCCGGTATTGGCTTTCGGGGCCGCCGTGGATCGAGATGA
The DNA here is from genome assembly GCA_039590175.1 of Gemmatimonadota bacterium. GTDB lineage: Bacteria > Gemmatimonadota > Gemmatimonadetes > Palauibacterales > Palauibacteraceae. The sequence goes on from JBDHFW010000020.1 coordinate 8,716, forward strand.
TCACCGGGTGCGGGCCCGGCGTCCGAGGCCGGTAGACGAAGGCCGGGATCAGGTCGGGGCCGCCGCTACCCGAGTCGAAGGTCGGGAAGTGGACGAGCTCGGGCTCGACGAAGGATAGCCGGCTCAGTCCGCCGATCTCGCTGAAGGTCCAGCGCGTGAGCGCCTCGGACTCGAGGACGCCCTCGCCGAGCTCGAGCGTGTAGACGTCGGAGGGGCTGTCAGCGGTGCTGATCGTCATCGCGAGCCGCCGACCCTCCGGGCTGAACTCGATCCCGAAGACGCGTCCGAGCGGGACCTCCGGGACGGGCGCGAACCGGCGCGCCGCCGGATCCATGAGGTAGAGCCGCGAGCGACCGTCCTCGTTGACCGTGAACGCGGCCCGCCGGCCATCCTCGCTCAAGGCGAACCCCTCGACGTTCCAATCGATGCCGGACGTGATCGGCTCGATCTCTCCGGTCTCCAGGTCCACGTACACGAGGCGGTTGAAGTCGGAGTCACGGTCGGTCGAGAGAAAGGCGCCGAGGCCATCCGGCGCGAAACGAGGCGATATCCCGGAGTAGTTGCCGGGCGCCTCGTCCCCACCCGCGATCAGCTGTATATCGCCCGTCGCGACGTCGACGACCCAGACTCGCGAGTCGGTGATGCTCACGTACTGGACGCCGAGCACCCGCTGGTTCTCCGCATCCCAGTCCGCCGGTCCCCAGTACGCTCCATCCGGAGCTTCGACCAGGATGTTGGACGAACTCGTGTCCGCCACCTCCATGATCCACACATCGTTCGAGCGGCCGTTCCTGCGCGTGCTGCGGAAGGCAAGCCACTTGCCGTCCCGGCTGAACTCGGGCGCTCCGTTGCGCGACGCCCCATCAGTCAGACGCCGGTACTCGGCCGTCAGCGGGTCGAAGAGGAAGAACTGGTAGAACTCGGCGCCGCCCTCATCCATGCCGAAGAGGAGCTCGCCGGTCTGGGGCCTCTGCACCGCACCGGTGATCGGCTCGGACAAGAAAGTGAGCTGGGTTCGCGCCCCGCGCGGCATGTCCACCCGATGCAGCTGACTCGTCTCCGCGAAGCGAGTGGAGACGTACATCGCTCGTCCATCCTCCGCCCAGGCCGCGAACGAAGCGCTGCGGACGTTCTCGTAGCGTCGCAGCCGGTCGCCGAGACTGGCGGGGATCGCGGGCACGTCGTCGAGGATCACGTTCCCGTCGTTCACCCGTCGGACCCGACGCACCTCCTGCGGGGCCGCCTCCTGAGCGGCGAGCTTGGAAGCGAGGGGTGCCAGCGTGGGGGCGACGAGCAGCGCCAGGATGGCCGCGGCAAGCCACCCCGAACGGGGATGACCGGCTTGGTTTCCAGACATTGCACTCCTCCCAGAGCGTCGATTCTGACCCGGTCTTGTCCCGAAGATACAGGGGCTGGCGCTTCCGTGCGCGGTCCGTACGTTGTGGCAGCCTCGAATGCCGATGAGGCCGGCTGCGTGGGAGCGAGACCGCAAACCGACGTGGCACCACGATCGCATTACGATGACATCGAAACCGTTGCGAAATGATCGAGATCGACGGCCATAGCCTGACGATCGAGGACGTCGAGCGCGTGGCGCGGGGCGATGAGCAGGTGGCTCCGCTGGCGGACGCCGTGAGAGCGTCGATGAGCCGAAGCCAGCAGTGGCTCCAGGGCATCATCGACCGCGACGAGCGCACCGTGTACGGCGTGAACACGGGTTTCGGCCCGCTGGCCACCCAGCGGATCCAGCCCGGCGAGGCGCGCCGACTCTCGCGAAACCTCGTGTTGAACTGTGCGGCAGGCGTGGGTGATTCCGTGCCCCGCGAGATCGTCCGTGCGATGATGCTGATTCGGGCCAACTCTCTATCCAAGGGACTCTCCGGCGTGAGACCGGAGGTGGCCGGGACGTTGGTGGAGATGCTGAACCGGGACGTGACGCCCGACGTGCCGGCCAAGGGCTCGCTGGGAGCCAGCGGCGACCTGGCTCCACAGGCTCACGTGGCGGCCGTCCTCATCGCCGAGCCCGAGGGCGAGGAGGGCGTTGACGGCGGCTACAGCGGCTTCGCCTGGCACGGGGGAGAGCGGCTCACCGGTGCGGAGGCCATGCGTCGCGCGGGCCTCGTCCGGGTCCGGCCGGAGCCTAAGGACGGGCTGGCCCTCACGAACGGGATGGACTTCATGCTCGGAAGCGCCGCGCTGGCGCTGGCCGACGCCGAGAGCGTGTTGGACCACACCGCGATATCGGCGTCCCTCAGCCTCGAAGCGCTGTGCGCTCTTTCGGCCGCATACCACCCCGCTCTTCACGAGGCTGCCGGGCAGCCGGGGCAGATCCGCGTCGCGGCCCGCCTGCGATCCCTGTTCGCGGGCAGCACCCTGATCGACACGGAACCCGACCGGGTGCAGGACGCCTACAGCCTCCGCTGCGTGCCCCAGGCGCTTGGCCCGGCGACCGACGTCGTCGCGTTCCTGCGAAAGAGGATCACGACAGCCATCAACGCCGCGAGCGACAACCCTCTCATCTTCGTCGACCTGGACGGAGATGGGCCGGGCACGATCTCCGGAGGCAACTTCCACGGCCAGGGACCTGCGCTCTGGCTCGACATGCTGGGCATCGCCCTGTCGGACGTCGGGGGAATGGCAGAGCGCCGCATCTTCCGCTTGCTGACTCCCGAGCTGAGCGGTGGCCTGCCCACGATGCTGGTGGAGAACGGAGGGCTGGACAGCGGCCTGATGGTCGCCCAGTACACGGCGGCGGCGCTCGTCTCCGAGAACAAGACGCTCGCCCACCCCGACAGCGTCGACTCGATCCCCTCCAGCGCGAATCAGGAGGACCACGTGAGCATGGGCGCGAACGCCGCCCGCCACGCCCGCGAGATCGTGTCGAACGTTCGCACCGTGATCGCGATCGAACTCATGACCGCAGCTCAGGCGATCGATTTGAGGAGAGAGGGACCGGATCGGCTGGGCCGGGGCACGAGTGCCGCCTACGCCATCGTCCGGGAGTGCGTCTCCAAGCTCGAGCGGGACCGTGAGCTCAGCCCCGACATTCAGACCCTCGACGAGCTGATTCGATCGGGAGCCCTCGTGGAGGCGGCGGACGCCGCGGTCGGCTAGACTTCGCCATGACCAGCACCCTCGCCCGGACCGTCCGGGCACCCACCGGAACCCAGATCAGCTGCAAGGGCTGGCACCAGGAAGCCGCCCTCCGAATGCTGATGAACAACCTGGACCCGGACGTCGCCGAGGATCCGGACCGGCTCATCGTCTACGGCGGCGCCGGCAAGGCGGCGCGCAACTGGGAGTGCTACGAGGCGATCGTCCGGACGCTGCGCCGGCTGGAAAACGACGAGACGCTGCTCGTTCAGAGCGGAAAGCCCGCGGGCGTGTTCCGAACGCACGTGGAGGCGCCCCGCGTCCTGATCGCCAACGCTCACCTCGTCCCCAAGTGGGCCACCTGGGACGAGTTCCGGCGGCTAGACGACCTCGGCCTCACGATGTTCGGCCAGATGACGGCCGGCTCATGGATCTACATCGGCACGCAGGGGATCCTGCAGGGCACCTACGAGACCTTCGCGGAGTGCGCACGCCAGCACTTCGGCGGCTCCCTGAAGGGCCGACTGCTCGTGACCGCCGGACTAGGGGGCATGGGAGGGGCGCAGCCCCTGGCCACGACGATGAACGGGGGCGCCTTCCTGGGCGTCGAGGTGCGGGAGGATCGAATCCGGCGCCGGCTCGAGACCGGCTACCTGGACCGCATCTCCACCGACCTCGATGAGGCGCTCGAACTGGTACTGGGTGCGCGCGAGCGTGGCGAGGCGCTGTCCGTCGGGCTATTGGGCAACATCGCGGACGTGCTTCCCAGGCTGGTCGAGCGCGGGATCGTGCCGGACGCCCTCACCGACCAGACCTCCGCACACGACCTGAGGGTGGGCTACATGCCGCTCGGCCTCTCCCCCGAGCAGGCCGAGGTCGAGCGAGAGCGGGACCCACAGGGATACGAGGCGCGGGTGCTGGACTCCATGGTCCTCCACGTACGGGCGATGCTGGACCTGCAGGAGGCGGGCGCGATCACGTTCGACTACGGTAACAACATCCGGGGCCAGGTCGCCGATCTACGCGGCATGGAGGAGGCGTTCCGAATCCCGGGCTTCGTGCCGGAGTTCATCCGGCCCCTCTTCTGCCGGGGCGCCGGCCCCTTCCGCTGGGCCGCCCTATCGGGCCGGCCCGAGGACATCTACGAGACGGACCGCGCCGTTCTCGAGACGTTTCCCGAGAAGGAGGGCCTGCGCCGCTGGATCGAGAAGGCCGGCGAGCAGGTCCACTTCCAGGGTCTCCCGGCCCGGATCTGCTGGCTCGAGTACGGCGAGCGCGCAGAGATGGGGCTCCGCTTCAACCATCTCGTGCGCACCGGGGTGGTCGAAGCGCCTCTCGTCATCGGGCGCGATCACCTGGACGCCGGATCGGTGGCCTCGCCCAACCGCGAGACGGAAGGGATGCTGGACGGATCGGACGCGATCGCCGACTGGCCGCTGCTCAACGCGATGCTGAACACGGCCTGCGGCGCCAGCTGGGTCTCCATCCACCACGGCGGCGGCGTCGGGATCGGCTACGCGATCCATGCCGGGATGGTATGCGTGGTGGACGGTACGGACACGGCGGATGCCCGGCTGGAGCGCGTGCTCACCGCCGACCCCGGAACCGGCGTGATGCGGCACGCGGACGCGGGCTACGACTTGGCTGTCGAGACGGCCCGCGAGCGGGGCGTGGATCTCCCGATGCTGTCAGGCCCCGCTACCGGTCCTTCAGGATGACCGCGATCCGGCTGTTATCGTAGTCGAAGCCCGACCGGAACGTGCCCTGGACCTTGAGGCTCGTGCCGTCGCGCGGAGCGCCTCGCTCGGAGAGGATGACCATGATCGTGCCCGTGTTGTCCGACAGCTCGTACGCGCCGCTCATGATCGGGCCGCCCCGGGTCACTACGCCGTGAACCTGAACCGTTTGGCCGTTGTAGCGGGCCGGGTTCTCGAGGAGGTCCCGGATCTTGAGGCTCGAGGCACAGCCGGCCTGCGTCGCCGCGATCACGACCAGCGCAGCTATGAGACCGACCCGCAGTCGGAGGGCTATTCCTTGATGGCCGCTTCGGTTCATGCCCAGCCTCCTCTCTGCTTGCCCGGATGACTGTCCGATGCCTGTCCTTCGCAACATAGGCGACCTCGCCACCTGCCGCGCCGACGGCGGCCAGGCCGAGATCCACGCCGTCAGCGAGGCCGCGCTCGCCTGGCAGGACGGCGAGGTCCGCTGGCTCGGGACCGAGGCCAATCTCCCGTTCGAGTACGGGGCGGACGAGAGCTTCGACGCCGGAGGCCGGCTCGTCATCCCCGGTCTCGTCGACTGCCACACCCACCTCGCCTTCGCCGGCTGGCGCGCCGGCGAGTTCGAGCAGCGGATCCTCGGCCGCTCCTACCTGGAGATCGCCGAGGCCGGCGGCGGCATCCTCTCCACCGTCAGGGCAACCCGAGCGGCGAAGCAGGAGGATCTCTACGAGCGCACCCGCCTCTTCTTGGACGAGATGCTCGCCCTCGGCGTCACGACCGTCGAGTGCAAGAGCGGCTATGGCCTCGCGCTGGAGGAAGAGCTGAAGCAGCTCACGGTCTACCGTCAGCTTGCCGAGGCGGGGCCCGCTCGCATCGTGCCGACGCTTCTCGCCGCGCACGTCGTCGCTCCCGAGTATCGCGAGGACCGGGAAGGCTACGTGGATCTGGTCGTGGAGCTGATCATCCCGCACGCCGCCGGGGAGGGGCTCGCCCGCTGCTGCGACGTCTTTCTGGAGCAGTCCGCCTTCACCCGGGAGGAGGCGCGCCGAATCCTCGAGGCCGGGAACGACGCCGGCCTCCTCGGCAAGCTGCACGCCGACCAGCTCACCGACGGTGGCGGTGCCCGGCTGGCCGCGGAGGTGGGGGCCGTCTCCGCCGATCACCTCGAGTGCATCTCTGAGGAGGGTATCCAGGCGGTGGCCGATGCGGGCGTCGTGGCGGTCAGCCTGCCGATCGCCACGCTCTATATGAACCAGGAGCCGATGCCGGCCCGCCGGTTGATCGACGCCGGTGCCGCCGTCGCGGTGGCCACGGACTTCAACCCCGGGTCCGCGCCCAGCTACCACCTGCCCTTCGCGATGACCCTCGCCTGCAACCTTCAGCGGATGACGCCCGCCGAGGCCCTCAAGGGCGCGACCATCTTCGCCGCCCGGGCGGTCGGGCTGGAGAATCGGGTCGGATCGCTCGAGCCGGGCAAGGCCGCCGACTTCGCGGTCATCGATGCGCCCGACGTCGACCACTGGCTCTACCACCTGCGAGCCAACGCGTGCGTGGCCACGGTCATCGGCGGGCAGGTCACATCCGGGAGCCTGCCGGCCTAGCCGCCGTCCAAACTTAGCTGCAATCAGCGGGCTCCATCGCCGCGTGGAGCGCGTCCACCTCCGTTGGTGGCCGGGTGGCCAGCGAGACGAGCACCGTGGCCAGCAGCGCCAGAAGGAACGCCGGGATCAGCTCGTACATCCTCGATTTCAAAGTCGGTACGAGGTACCAGATAACGGTGGTGACTGTGCCCGTGAGGATGCCGGCGATCACCCCCGCTTTCGTCGTTCGGCGCCAGAAGAGAGCCAGGATCGATGTCGGGCCCAGCGAGGCTCCCAACCCGGCCCAGGCGAACAGCACCAGCCAGAAGACGAGCTGATCGGCCGCCAGCCCGAACCCCACGGCCAGCGCGACCAGCAGAACGACCGTCGCGCGGCTCAGGAGGACCAGACGCCGCTGCGGGATCGTCTCCCCGCGGTGCCATACCTTTTCGTACAGGTCCCGAACGACGGCTGAGGCGGCCACAAGCAGCTGCGAATCGGCCGTCGACATGATGGCCGCGAAGATCGAGGCCACGACCACGCCGAACAGGACAGGCGGCAGGTGCTGCTGGGCGAGGAGCGGATAGAGGCTCTCGGTATCGCCCTGGGGAAGCATCGCTGCATCGGGGAAGTAGACACGGCCCACGAGGCCGATGAAGAGAGCGCCCCACGCCATTACCACGTTCCAGACGGTCCCCACCACCGCGGAGTAGCGAAGCTGGGCCGGGTCGTCGATCGACATGTAGCGGGCCAGGATGTGCGGGTTTCCGGGCGAGCCGAGACCGATTCCCAGGAACCCGATGCCGGCGCCGACCGAGAGCGCGAACGGATCCACCAGCGCGGGATCGAGGGTCGCGAGCTCCTGCAGGACTACGCCCAGCCCGCCGCGGTCGGCGATCGCGATCACCGGTAGCAGCACGAGGGCGAAGATCATGAAGCAGGCCTGGATCATGTCCGTTAGGCTCACCGCCAGGAAGCCGCCCAGCATTGTGTAGACGAGCACGATGCCGGCGGTCAGCAGCACGCCCGTGGTGGGCGAGAGGCCGAAGCCCACTGCGAACGCCTTGCCGCCCCCGACGAACTGGCTCGCCACGTAGCCGATCATGAAGAGGAGGATCACGACGACCAGCACCGCACGCAGCGTTCCCCGCTCATCCTCGAAGCGGGCCGCGTAGAAATCCGGCACGGTGATGCAGTCATAGCGGGCGCTGAAGCGGCGGAACCGCGGGGCGTAGTAGAGGAAGAGGAAGACCTCGACGACGATGTATCCGACCACCGCCCAGGCGGCCGAAGGGCCCATGGCGTAGGCCATCCCGGTGACGCCGAGCAGGAGCCACGCACTGCGACCCGAGACGACGGCGGAGAGAGCGACGACGAACCGGTTCATCCGGCGCCCGCCGATAAAGAACTCCGCTACGCCCGCTGAGGAGAAGCGCGTGGCATAGATACCGATCGCCACCACGAGGACCAGGTAGGCGATGAACGCTCCGACTGCCCACGGACTGGCAGCCGGCATCAGCGCGCCGGCCTACCCGGCTCTCGCAGGGAACCCCACATCAGCCGCCGGCTCGCCGGGCGAGCACGACCGCCAGGAGGATGATCGCCACCGGCAGCGCGAACATGACGAGGCCGAAAGAGGTCATGCCGGCAGGGCCCGAGTCACGACGATCGGAGCTCGCGAAGCCGCGCCGCCAGTGCCCTGGCAGCCCGCGAGCGGTGGCTCAGCTCCGCCTTCACTTCGGGCGGCAGCACACCGAACGTTTTGCCATACTTCGGCACGACGAAGAGAGGGTCGTAGCCGAAGCCGCCTTCGCCGCTCGGCTCGGTCGCGATCCTCCCCTCCACCTCGCCCTCCACGACGAAGCTCGCCTCGCCGTCCTCGTACGCGATCGCACACCGGTAGCGCGCTCCCCGCTCCTCCTCGGGAACGCCCGTCAACCGCTGCAGGAGATAGCGGTTGTTCGCCGCGTCCCGGCCGAAACGCTCGACCAGGTCGTCGGGCGCAAAGCGCTTCGTCCGAACGCCAGGGCCTCCGTCCAGCCGATCGACGCAGAGGCCCGAATCGTCCGCGATCGTCGGCATGAGCGTGCTCCGCTGGAAGTAGACCGCCTTCGCGCGAGCGTTCTCCTCGAAGGTATCAGAACCTTCCAGATGCTCCTCGATCGGGCTCTCCGAAACGCCGGCCTCATCCAGCGACACCAGCTGAAAGCGGGGCAGCTTGATGAGCTCGCGGAGCTCGCAGAGCTTGTGGGGGCTACGGGTCGCGACGAGGAGCTCTCGTCCCAGGCTCATCGGGCGGTGATCTCTCGCCCGCGGGTCATCGGGTGGGGGGCTCTCCCAGGTTTGGGAGTTCTCCCAGATTCGAGATCTCGACGGAGCATCTCCAGGTCCCGTCCGCCTGCTTACGCCAAATCGACACGTAGCTGCCGGCGTTGACCACCGGTGTCCCGCCCGGACCGTCGAGCGTGCGACGCCAGCGCCCGAAGGTGTAGCCGATGTCCGCCTTGCCGGCGACCTCGGCTCCGGTGGGCGTCCAGGTCAGCGAGAAGCCCAGCTGGGCCCGAGCCGCTCGAACGAACTCGCGGATCGCGTCGAGCCCTTCCACGGTCGGGCCGACCGGCGGATAGATCACGGCGTCCTCGGTCCAATAGTCGAACAGCCGCTCAATGTCTCCGGCCTCCGCTGCCGCAGCCCATGATTCGTCGGCATGGAGGAGCGCCGCCCGCTCCGCCTCGAGGTCCAGATCCGCCTCGCACCCGCCGACCGCGAGCGCCACGGCCAGGGCGCTACCAATCGGCGCGACCGATCTCACAACCCGTCCCTCGGGTGGGGGCTGGTGGGGAGGACGAGCCGCTGCCGGAGCACTAGGGGAGACCCGTCGGCGGCGGGCATGACGATGAAAAGGTTGTCGAACTCGTGGTGGTCGATCGTGATCTCGTTCGGGTAGCCCAACTCCTCGAGAATCTTCGGCACGGTGTTCGAGTGGCCAACGATCAAGACCCGGCCGTGGGGCTGCTCCCTTTGCACGCGCGCGACCAAACCGTCGAGGGAGTCCGCCCGCACCAGGGTGGCCTCGAACCCGAGCGGCTCGGTCACCATCGCCCCGGTCTCCGTATTGCGCCGAAGCTCGGTCGCGTAGACGGCCGTCAATCCCGCATCCCGGAAGAACTCCCGGAGCATCCAGGCACGCGCCCTCCCCTCCTCCGAGAGTGGCGGGTCCTCGACATCCGCGACTTGCTCGGCGTGGCGGACGACGTACACCACCTCCTGCGCCGCGGCGGAGCTCGCCGTGAACGTCAGCAGCGACGCAACCGCCAGGGTCGCCGCTCCCACCGCACCTGAGAAGCCCACTACTCGGCCCAGAGGGCGTCCGACGTGAGCTCCTCGCGCAGCACGGGATGAGCCCGCCACAAGTAGCCGCCCATTACGATGGCCGCGAACAGGTTGCCGAACAGGACGACCCACCAATGGAGGACCTCGACCATCCAGCTGCCGAGCATCGCCACCATCACGATGAAGAAGGTCTCGAACACGACGAACAGGAGGAGCAGGGCGAAGGCGAGCGGCGGGAACCGCTCGATCTGGGTCACGATCCCGGACATGACCGTCCCGAACACGATGAACGCGGCGAAGTGAACGAGCGTGTAACCGATCACCGTGCCGGCCGAGACCACGACGTCCCCGGGCCCCTGCGCGCCGAGTAAGAGGATCGACCCGAGCGCGCCCGGCGTGAAGAACGGCTGCCGTACGATCATGTCCGCCACGAGGAACCAGATGGCGACGGCGAACGCGCCGATCAGGCCGGCCACGAGGCCCTCTCGCAGCATCCTGTGGGCCTGCAGCTGCGCCATGAAGCCGGTGACCCCCGGCTGATCGCTCACCAGCCGCAGGTAGGTGACCATCACGAGGCCGGCAAGCACATTGCCCGCCAGCACGGCCGGCCACGCGGGCGCAGCCAGGATGTCGCTCCCGGTGATGATCAACGCCGGATAAAAGATGAGAGAGCAGATGAAGAGCCCGAACGCCGCACCGACGAACAGGTTCCTCGGGATCGCGGCCCACTCGAACAGCACCGCCGCGCTGGCGCCGAGGATCGCGAAGACCACGAAGTGGAGGAGCGTGTACGCGAGCAGGTGAAACCACCCCGGCTCGAACCCGTCCCGGTCGAGGAGGGCGCCGGACAGGTACATGGGCGTCCGGAACAGCTCGCCCTGCGCCAGGTCGTAGAAGAAAAAGAAGATGATCAGCGCCGCGCCACCGAGGAGACCTGCTATAATGCCGTCGCGAACGGTCTTCTTGGGAATCTCCATACGTCCTCCTCGCACCGATGCTCGGCCGTGCAGCCGGTCTCATGCCCCTCGCGGGGCTCTCTTTTCGCCTAGCCTTCTATCCGATCGATATCAGCTCGACTTCCTCCCGGCCATCGGGGGCAGCGCGGCCTCCGAGCGGAGAAATCCCTCGACGGCTTCCCGTCGCTCACGTCTTATGGCCATGTAAAGGCCACCACCGATCGCGCCGATGACGACCCATGGAGTCACCATCATGAACACGAGACCCCAGAAGAAGCCCTCCTGCACCTGCTGATCCGCGGCGGACACGCACGAGGGACAGGCCAGGAGCGGGGCCGGCAGAGCCAGGAAAACCGTCGTCGCAGCGTGGACAACGGCTGAGAGTAACGCGCGCACTCGACGAGGGCTCCGCATCAAAGCACGTACAGCATGAGGTAGACGATGATGCCCGTAACGGAAACGTAGAGCCATGCGGGCAAGGTCCCGCGGGCAAGACTCCGGTGGCGATCAAAGTTCCCGCGCAGCGCACGTATGAGCGTCATCGGCACGAGCACCACGAGCGAGGCGGCGAGCACCGAGTGCGTGATCAGGATCGTGAAGTAGAGCGTGCGGGTCCAGCCGATGCCCTGGTACGGTACGGAGCCCACCTGGAAGTGGTAGACGAGGTAGCTCGCCAGGAACGCCGCCGAGGATCCCACGGCGGCGAGCATCGCCAACCGATGAGCCTTCATCTTGCCGCGCCGGATCAGGCGCCACCCGATTAGCAGGAAGGCCGTCGTCAGGCCGTTGAGAACGGCGTTCACCGCCGGTAGGTCGTGGAGGCCCAGCTCGCGCGCTCCCTTGTCCAGGATCAGCAGGCCGTACACCAGTGGCAGGTACAGGACCGGACCCGTGAGACCGAGCAGCGACGGGAGCAGGCTGACCGGCAACAGGGCCAGCGCGTGGATGAGGGTATGGTGCCGCGTGCGAACGCCCTCGGGGTCCCGCACCGACAGCATCACCAGGCCGGCCCTCCGGTAGTCCTCACGGTAGATCCACGCCAGGCTGAGAAAGTGTGGGAGCTGCCAGAAGAAGAGGATGCCGAACAGGACCAGCGCCTCCGGTCCGAGGGAGCCGCGCGCCGCCGTCCAACCGCCCGCGATCGGGAGCGCCCCGGGGATGGCCCCCACCAACGTGTTCAGGGAGGTGACCCGCTTGAGCGGCGTGTAGCCGAGGACGTAGATGACCAGGGTGGCTGCCGCGAGCGCCGCCGTCAGCGGGTTCACCATCAGCGCCAGGTATCCGATACCGGCGACGCCGGTAAGAGCCGAGAAGATCCCGGCCTCGCTCGGGCTGACGCGACGCGTGGGGATCGGCCGGCGGCGCGTCCGGTCCATCCGGCTGTCTACGTCGCCTTCGAGCAGATGGTTGAAGCCGTTCGTGCCCGCGGCGACCAGCGCGGTTCCGATCATCAGGTGCACGAAGATCACGAGCGGCACGCCGGCCTGCAGGCCGAGGAAAAACCCCGTGGCCGCCGACAGGAGGACGAAGGTCGTGATACGCGGCTTGGTGAGCTCGAAGAAGTCCGCGGCACGCGCGACGCCGGTCCGGGGCGCCGAGGCGACGCCCAGCGCCGCCTCGTAACCTTCGACGGTAGCCCTCATCTCGGCCATCTCGGCGGCATCAGCAGAGTTCACGTCAACGATACTCCTGAAGCACCACCATCACGAGCAGTACAGCGAGCGGCAGCGGCGAGGCCGCCAGGACCGCCACGCGCAACGGCTCGAACCGCAGGTGCATGAAGTAGAGGGCCACGAGCAACGCCTTCCAGACCGCCATGATCAGGAGCGCGACGACGACCCACGACTTCGGCAGCGCGATGAACCCGACGACCGCCACCTCGGCGGCCGTGAGCAGGGCAAGCCACAACCATACCAGCAGGTAGCGCGGGTGCGCATGGTCACGGGCGTGTGCCTCGGCCGCCCCCGCGCCGGCGGTTTCGTGCAACCTCTCGGTGCTGTCCAAGTCTCGCTCTCCGGTCAGATGAGGTAGACGATCGTAAACAGTATGATCCACACGAGATCCACGAAGTGCCAGTAGAGACCCAGAACCTCCAGGCCCTGGTAGTTCCCGTTGTCATAGCCGCCCCGGAACGCCTTGACCGTCGCCCACGTCATGCAGACGACGCCGCTGAACACGTGGAAGCCGTGGAAGCCGGTCATCGTATAGAAGGTCGACCCGTACAGGCCGGACCAGGGACCGAAGCCGTGGCTCAGGAGCTCGCTGTACTCGTAGATCTGCACGCCCAGGAACGTGGCCCCGATGACTGCAGTGGCTAGCGTGAACAGCCGCGTTCCGCGCTTGTCTCCCATCTCGGAGGCGGCGAACGCCTTCACCATCGTCACCGAGCTGCAGATCAGGATGAACGTGTTGATGGCGGTGACCGGGATGTTCAGGATCTCGCCTGGCTGCGGCCAGGTCTCGGAAGCCCCGAAGCGGAGGATGATGTAGGAGCCGATCAGCCCGGTGAAGAACATCACCTCGGAGCAGAGGAAGACCCACATCCCCACCTTCTGGGTGTAGACGGCCAGACCCGTCTCGGGCGTCCGGCCCCCGTAGTACGGCATCGCGTGGGCTTCCATTACCCTCTCCCGCTCATGTGCCTAGTGCCCCGCCGGCGACACGACATCCGGTCGTTCGTTCTGCGCGAGCCAATCCTTGTCGGTGACGTCCGGGTGGCTGTACTCGTGCGGTCCGTGATAGACGACCGGCGCCTGCTCCCAGTTGCCGTGCCTCGGCGGCGAGGGCGTCTGCCACTCGAGGGTGGTGGCGTTCCACGGATTCGCCGGTGCCTTGGGGCCCCTGGCCAGGCTCCAGAAGAAGTTGACGGCGAAGATCGCTCCCGACGCGAACAGCGCGAACGCCGCGATCGTGATGAACACGTGGGTCCCCTGTAGATCGGCCGTGTGCGTGTAGCCGGACGTGTCGTACAGCCGGCGCATCATCCCCGCCAGCCCCTGGGAGTGCATCGGGAAGAAAGCGAGGTTGAAGAAGATAAAGGTGAGGCCGAAGTGGATCTTGCCCCATCTTTCGCTCATCATCCGCCCGAACATCTTCGGAAACCAGTAATAGATCGCCGCGAAGATCCCGAAGAGCGCCCCGCCGAAGAGCACGTAATGGATGTGGGCGACGATGAAGTACGTGTCGTGGATGAACATGTCGAACGGGGTCGAGGCCATGTAGATGCCGCTGAGCCCACCGATGACGAACAGCATCACAAACCCTATCGCGAACAGCATCGGCGTGTGGAAGTGGAGGTTCCCCCGCCACATCGTGCCCATCCAGTTGAAGGTCTTGATCGCTGAAGGCACCGCGATCACCAGTGTGGAGATCATGAAGCTCGTGCCTAGAACCGGGTTCATGCCGCTCATGAACATGTGGTGGCCCCACACGATGAACCCGAGGAAGGCGATTCCCACGATGGCGCCTACCATGGCCATGTAGCCGAACACCGGCTTGCGGGACCCGTTCGACAGGATCTCGGAAGCGAAGCCCATCGCCGGCAGGATGAGGATGTAGACCTCCGGGTGGCCGAAGAACCAGAAGAGGTGCTGCCACAGCAGCGGCTGGCCGCCGGTTTCGGGTAGGAAGAAGTGCGTCCCGATCGTCTGGTCGAAGAGGAGCATGATGAGGGCGCCGGAGAGAACCGGCATGGCGAGCAGCGCCAGGATGGCCGTCACGAACAGAGCCCACACCGTCAGCGGCAGCCGCGTCCACGTCATGCCCGGCGCGCGCATGTTGATCACGGTGGTGATGTAGTTCGTCGAGCCAAGAATCGAGGATAGACCCAGGAATACGAGGCTCACGATCCACATCTGTTGGCCCAGCGAGACCCCGCTCATCTCCGGCGTCGCGCTCAGCGGCGCGTAGGACGTCCATCCCGCTCCTGCCGCGCCGCCTTCCACCGCGAAGCTCGCGAGCGCAATGACGCCGGCCGGGACCGCCAGCCAGAAGGAGGCCATGTTGAGGCGCGGGAAAGCCATGTCGGGCGCCCCGATCTGGAGCGGGATCAGGTAGTTCGCATACACGCCCACGAGCAGCAGCATGATCGCGAAGAAGACCATGAACGTCCCGTGCATGGTCATCAGCGAGTTGTAGAACTCGGGAAGCATGATGCCGTCGGGTGCCATGGCCTCGGGAAATAGGCCCCCGAACGGCAAGGCGCGGCCGGGCCAGGCGAGTTGCCAGCGCATCATCATCGCGAGGAAACCGCCGACGAAGAGAAAGAAGAGACTGAGGAAGAGGAACTGGATGCCGATGACCTTGTGGTCCGTGGAGAAGACGTACTTCCGGACGAAGGACATCTCGTGACGTTCCTCCATGACCGGGATTCCGGTCGGCTCGGCTACGATCGTCGCCATCTCACGCTGCGCCTTTCTCGTGTCGCATCGATGACCTCCCTACATCCCGCTCTCAGTGTGCTCGTGTGCGGTCGGCTCCGGCTCGCTCGCAGACTCCGTGTCGTCCGGCACGGCGCTCGCGACCGCGTGCGACGCGATCTGTTCCACAAGCCACCGCTCGTATTCCTCCGGCTCGTGGATCGTCACGCGGGCACGCATCCGGTAGTGGCCCAAGCCGCACAGCTCGGCGCACCCGATCTGAAACTCCCCCGACCGGGTCGCCTCGAACCAGACCGGGATCGTCATGCCGGGCACGGCGTCCTGCTTCACGCGGAGCTGTGGGATGAAGAAGGAGTGGAGCACGTCCTCCGCCTCCAGCCAGATCAGGATCGGCTGGTGCGCCGGGAAATGAAGCTGGTTGCGCAGCGTGAAGTCGTCGCTCGTTCCCAGCACTTCGTCCGCCCCGGCGTATGCGATGTTCCACTCGAACTGCTTCGCGCGCACGCCAATGTGCAGCGACTCGGCCGGTGCGGCGTCACGATACTTGATGTACGCCCACACGTCGGCGCTGTAGATGCCGAGAGCTACCATCGCCAGCGCCGGCACGGCCGTCCAGAGGACCTCCAGACTCTTGCTCCCGTGGGTGTAAAACGCGCGGTGGCCCTCGCGTTGCCGGTATTTGATGCAGAACCAGACGATGCCGACCTCCACCAGCACGAACGCGATCGCCGTCACGATCGTGATCACCCAGAAGACGGCATCGATCCTCCCGCCGAAAGTCGCGATGTTCTCAGGAAGCGACCAGTTCAAGGCTCTCCCCCTCCCTAGATTCCGGTTGTTCGGCCGGGCCTCCGACCGTCAGTCGCCGGCTCGCTCGCGCACGGCGGAGATGCTGCCGTCATCGGCATGCTTGATGATCAGCGGGTCACCAAGCGGCACGACCGCGTTCCGGGCCATACCGGCGTTGAAGCTGAAGCTGATTTCCGCCGTCGCCCCCTCCCCGACCGTGACGTTGGTGGTCTGGGTGCCGAAGAGCTCGTGCCAGGCTTCCACCACGTAGTCGCCGGGCGGCAGGTTCGGGAGCGAGAACGAGCCGTCTCCGCGGCTCACCGCGAAATACGGATGGTCGACGACACCCACGTACGCGCTCATCCAGCCGTGGACGTCGCACTTTACGGGGATCATCACCTCGGCCATCCCGAAGTCACGCGTCGTCTCCATCCCGGCCTGCGGCTGGCTGATGTTGAAGCCGCGGTTGATACTCGGCTGGGTGTTGATGTTGTGGAGAATCGGATCGCTGTTCCGGATCAACAGGGGCTGGTCGACCTGAACGCCCAGGACGTGCGGGTGGTAGCGGCAGTTCTCCTGGTCCAGCACGGCGGGCTCCGACGGAGCCGGGAAGCTGACGCCGAGCCCCTCCTTCACGTAAACGAATACGTTTCCGAGCTGCCCCTCGCTGCTCACGAGCGCATGCTGAGTCAGCGCGCCGTCGCCCGGATACGCGTCATCGCACTCGGGCTCTTCGGCCATGTCGATGCGTCCCGCGGCGGGCGCCTCGCCCTCGAACGCGACGAGGCCGCTGATCGCTCCAGCGGTGGCCGGATCTACGACCGGCGCGGCCGTCTCACCGCCCGCATCCGCCGCTGCGTCTCCGGCTCCGGCATCGCCGCCACCTCCGCACGACCACACGAGGCCGGCGGCCGCGACCGTGGCCAGCAGTCGAGTCTTCTCCAACATGGTGTTCCTCCTATCCCCGGTTGATGATGTGGTTCTGCCTATCCCCGATCACTCTTCTGAGCGCGCCTGACGGCGAACACCCCGAGCCCGCCCGTCACCAGAAAGGCGACCAACGGCGCCATGAAAACCGCGTTTGAGGGCGGTGGCTGCAGGCCGACGAAGTACCAGGCGGAGATCGACCCCCGCGCGCCCGTCTCACCGCTGCTTCCGTCCCAGGCGAAGAAGGCGATCGGGATCGGAGCGCCCTCGCTGAACGAGAGCACGCCATCGTCGGCCGCCGCCAGCGGTCGACGAAAGACGACCCGCCACCTACCGGCCTCCCACTCCGCGCTCGCCGTGAGACCGGCGCCCGAATCTACGACCTCGGTCGTGCCGAGGCCCGTCGCCCGCCCCTCGACGACCCCTCGCCTGCTGTGCCACAACCAGAGGTAGACTGGGTTACGTGCGTCGCCCATAAGGAAATACGGGCGAGAGCGGCCGTCCGGAGGCGTCATCGGAAACTGGATGGCCAGCAGGTCCGGAAGCGGCTCCGCCGGGATCGGCTCCTCATCCGAGTAGAGGGCCGCGGCGATCTTGTCCTGCCACTCCTGCCAAGCTGGATCGGGACTGTTCGAGGGGTCGTGCCACTCGACGCGAAACGCCAGCTCGGCTCCATCGTGGACGCCCTGCATCCATACGCCGTCGACCGTCGGGGCGAACTGGCGCGGCGCTTGGACAATCTGGCCGACGAGCGGAAAGTAGAAGCTCGGCAGATCATCCCAGGCGGCATCGGCCGGGCCGTCCGGCAGCTGCTGGCGCCGCTCCACCTTCACGACCTCCTCGAGCTCCGGCGCCTTCGCGGGCCCGAGGCCGGCCACGTAGTGAGCCAGGTTCCAGAGATCGTCTTCGTTGACGACGCCCGCTTCCAGCGCGTCCTGATTGGAGGGCATCGGGGTGCCATCCACGCCGGTGAGGAAGCGCGTGTGGATCGCGTCGGCGCCTATCCCACCGTTGAAGAGCCAGGGCTCGGAGAGGTCCGCGGCCCGGACCGGGAAACCTCTCCAGTCCTCGAGCGTCGGCGTCGATCTCCCGTCGCCCCTCCCCCGCTCGCCGTGACAACGCGCACACTCGAGCGTGCCGTAGACCTCTCGCCCGGCTCCGGCCCGATCGGCCCCACCCGGATCCGCGGATCGCTGGAGCACCTCGGGCGTCTCCCGCTCGAAGAACGGTGAGAAGCTCTTGACGTAGGCGATCACGTCCCGCTTTTCCTCGTCGCTCAGGTTGGGCCAACCCGGCATCGCCGTCCCCGGAAGGCCGTCCCTCATGACCCGCATCAGGTCGTCGTCTGTCGGGAGCTCTCCGCTCGCGGTCGTGCGTATCTGGTAGCGCGCGCCCACGAAGTCCCGCGGCCTCGGCAGCATCCGCTCGGCGGCCGGACCGTCCCCCCGACCCTCCGCGCCGTGACACTCGAGGCACCAGGCTCGATAGATCGCCTCTCCGTTCGCGGCATCCTGCGCGGGCGCCAGACGCACCGGCAGCAACAGCACCAGCAGCACCGCACCCACCACCAGAAACCACCGCACCCGAGACAAACCAGCCGATGTGAGGGCGCTGGAGAGCAGGCTGCGGGCTTCCCCTGAGCGAAGCCCACCTCCCGACGGCAGGGGCATTGAAGCGGCGGCTGCGGGATTCCGCATAGCGAGCGTCGCAGCGACGACGCGGAGACCCCGCAGCGAAGCGAGGAGGCTCCGCGTCCAAAGCGCGCAGCGAGCGAAGCGGAGCCCGGAGCCGCTAGCCATTCAGTGCTCCTCTCCGGACTCTGATTCCTCCCACGTTCGAGGCGTCGAGCCGGAGCGGTCGTAGATGAACAGGGTTACGGCCCAGATCTCGTCGGCCGAGAGGAGGTCCTCCCATGCCGGCATCGCCGAGTTCCAGGGCGCTCCCTCGACGGGCAGCCCCGGTCCACCCTTGGCGATTCGCCAGAAGACGTAGCTCTCGGTCAGCTGGCTGATCGTCCCGTTGTCCGTGAAGTTGGCCGGAACCGGGTTCAGGGCATGGGCCGCCGGTCCTTCGCCGTCCAACCGGTCCCCGTGGCAGGGCATGCAGTTCTGGACGTACACGGTGGCTCCGACCGCCAGGTGCTCCTCGAACGACCCGTGCTCGCGCAGCGGGCTCTCCAGCCTCGTCAGGGAGATCGTCTCGCCCCGGAAGGTAATCTGGTTGGGGGGCGCCGGATGGATGGAGCGGAGTGAGGGCGGCGCCCCGACGTCGGCTCGCACGCGACCGTAGGTCAGAAACCCGACCACGAGCGGAAGCGTGACGAGCAGCACGACTCGGAGCACCCGCTTGTCGGGGTCCACCATCACCTGTTTCAGCGGCTCCTTGAACTTGGACCAGCGGTCTTCGTTCGTGCTCACGTAGAGGAGCAGGGCCACGATGACGGTGAGCATGTACTGGACCAGCACGCTCGAGGGCACCGGCGCGCTATGCACCCCGATCGCCGGCAGCAGATAGCCGATGCCGAACTTGAAGAGGAGGTACGAGCCGACGAGCACGCCGAGAGCCTGCCAGAACGGGTGGCGAAGGTAGGAGCCCGCCCGACTCAGCACTTCTCCTCCCTTCTCATCGCTCCCCCGCCAGGAAACGGACGATCGCCTCGAGCTGCGCGGCAGAGAGCTGATCGCCGAAGTTCATCGGCATCGTTCCGGCCACCGCCTCGAAGCCCGCCGCCGTATCGACGTTGGGCGCCAGGATCGAACGCCTGATGTATTCAGGGTCGAGCCGCCCGCCCATCCCATCCAGTCTGGGGCCGAGCGCCACCCCCTCTTCACCCAGTTGATGGCAGGCCAGGCAGGTGCCTGCCCTCAAGAGCTCCACGGGATCCGCGACGGCCGCGTCGATCCGCGGGCCGGTCGCGCCGCCGGTCCCGCCGGGGGCGGCTGCAGCGCCTCCCGCACCTGGACTCTCCGAGGGAATGTCGGCCGCCGTCACCGTGATCTCTCCTCCCTGATTCTGGAGGAACGCCACCAGCGCCCAGATCTGCGCCTCCGAGAGGATCCGCCGCATATCCGGCATGATCGGCTGAAAGCCGTCGATCACGAAGACCCCCGGCTCGGTGAGGGACTCGTACAGGTATTCCTTGCAGCCCAGGTCTTCTCGCCGGTTCGCGCACGTCGTGCCCGACACCCCGATAAGGTCGGGTGCCCGCGTGCCCAGCCCATGGCAGGCGGTGCAGCCGCCCGCGCCGGCGTAGAGGTCCTCTCCGATCGCGGCCAGCTCCCCGGGCGTGACGTCGGCCCCGATCGTCGTCTCCTCGGGCACCTCCGATGCGACCTGCGGGATCATGTTCGCGACCGCCGTATAGACCGCCAGCGTGCCGATCACGATCAGGAGGACCGTCAGGTTGGTCCGAAGCATCCCCCTACTCCTCCGGCCCCACGTAGTGGGCCGGCTCGGCGCCACCGGGGAGGCCCATCTCGGACGAAGCGCGGGCGCCGGCCGGGCTAGCGGGTGGCTTATCGGCCAGGCCGCCGAGCCAGAAGATGAAGCCAACCAGCGCGAAGAAGATGAGGACGCAGATGCTGATCATCGTGGCGGCCGGCCCGAGCGCGGGAGTGAACGCCTGGGGGCTGGTGTCGCGGATGACCTCGAAGACGTGCCAATGCTGCCGGATCCCGCTGCGCGCGAAGCCCATGAGGCCCATGAGCCAGGTGAAGGTGACCGCGAGGATGAAGAGCGCATACTGCGAGCGAGCCGGCATCTTGCCCCAGCGTATCGCCCCCCGGGAGGTCGCACCCCTCATCATGAACACGTCCAGGACGATGACGAAGAAGATGCAGGCGAGCACGGCCAGAACCTGGTATACGCTGAAACCGATCCGCACGATCGCGGTCACGAAGTAGCCGTAGATCCCGTAGAAGAGGACGATCGCCGCCGAGAGCACGAACGCCGCGCCCTGCAGCATTGTCCCAGTTCTTGCCCAGGAGACGACCGGCTGCTTGTTGGCCCGCCGGTACAGGAGGAAGGAGAGGAACGTCGTCAGGATCATCAGGTTGACGGCCGTGTTCTTCGCGCTCATCACGCCCAGGACGCCCAGGAACGGGTGGTGTGTGCCGCCCATCGCCGCGATCTCGCGTCGGTTGGCGATCATCGTATGCGGCGTAGCCCAGACGATCGTCCCGATGACGAGGACCAGCAGCATCCACTTGATGTAGGGCATGAAGCGCTCTGCACCGGGAATCCGGCCCATCCCGACCCAGAGGTAGTAGTTGCCGGTTAGGAAGAGGACGCCGATGAGGAAGGCCTGGATGATCCACAGCCAGCTCATGAAGCCGCCCATCATCGTGATCCCCATCTGCTGGTTGAACTCGTAGATCTCGCGGCCGAGATAGTAGCCGGCGAAGGGGAGCACGATGAGCGCCCCGATCGCGATGAAGTTCCCGACGTAGCCCATCCAGTCGTAGTGGGCCCTCTCCTCGTCGGTGCGCGAGGCGAGGAACCGGTACGCCGCGTATGCGCCCACCACGGCGCCCCCGAACACCACGTTGGCGATGAGCCGGTGGATGTTGATCGGCATCCACGTCGCGTTGGCGATCGCGCTCCAGAGCCGCACCGTCTGCGGAGCCGTATCCGCTGCGACGTCTCCCGGCGGGCTCATCATGAAGGTGAGCCAGCTGTTGGCGATGAACATCACGATGGTGCCCCAGACGTTCAGCGCCACGCCGAGGCCGAGATGGACCTGCTTGGAGAAGCCTTTCTTCCAGCGATCCCACCCGTAGTAATAGAGGTAGAGGGTGAAGGACTCGAGGAAGAAGAGCCCGGCGTACACCCACATCGACGGGGCGAAGATCGTCGTCAGATACGCCCAGAACCGTGGGTAGAGAGTGGCGAGGACGAAGACGAGGGTCGCGCCCCAGATCGCGGTCGCGCTGTAGGCGACCACAAGGAGCCGGGTGAACTCCCTCGCCAGCTTGTCGTACCGCTCGTCCCCACCGAAGATGCCGATCGCCTCGACGACTACCGCGAACATCGGAACGCCGAGCACGAACGCCGCGAACATCAGGTGCACCTGTGCGGCGATCCAGATCGCCCCGCGGGCCCCGATCAGCGGAAAGTCCCCGTACGCGGGGGCTTCGGCCATAGCCTCCTGCGCGAGGCCGGGCTCGAGGGTTAGGAGCAGAAGCGCCGCGGCGCCGGCCGCCGCTCGAAGCATGCCGCGGGGACTCAGCGCTCACCTCGCAGGAAGAACGGCATCCGTTTGGAGAAATCCACCGGCATCTCCTCGCGGACCCGTTCCATGAGCTCGGGCGTCACGACCGACTCCCCGGAGCGCCGGGCGAACTCCTCCAGCCGCTTCGCTACCACGCCGCGCACGAAGGACGGCACGCGCGCAAGCCGCGCCTCGGCCTCCGGGCTCCACCGGAGCTCCGGGGCGGCCGCCCCCCCGTATGACACGACCCGAGGCAGGACCGGCTCGGCGTCGCCGGTCGGCTCGTAGGCGCACGACTCGTCGGACCCCAGGTAGTCGCCGCTCTCGGCAAAGGCTCGCGCCCTGCAGCCGCCGCAGATCAATCGGTACTCGCAGCGTCCGCACTTCCCCTCCAACTGGCCGGCGCGGATCTCTCCGAATACCGGCGAGTCCCGCCACACGTTCGCGAAGGCTTCACCTCGCAGATCGCCGGCGACGACCGGCATATAGGGACAGGGCGTCAGCTTACCTTCCGGCGTGATGCGGCAGTATTGGACGCCGCACGGGCAGCGGGTGGCGTAGTTGAGAAGGGGTGACTCCGGATCGGCCTCGAACACGTGGCGCATGATCTGAGGCTGGCACTTCGAGCGCACCATCATGACCCCCCGGTACTCCTTCTGGAGGTCGGCCAGCTCCGCCAGCACCTCTTCGTTCTCACGAGGCTCGAGGCCGCGCATCCGCTCACCGCGGCCCGTGGAGACGAGAAAGTAGAGATTGAAGCACACCGCTCCGGCCGATGCGGCCCAGTCGGCGAGGCTCCTGACCTCGTTCCGGTTGCCCCGCGTCAGCGTCATCTGGACGACGAAATCCAGCCGAGCTCGGCGTAGACGCTTCACGGCGGCCAGCGTCTCCTCCAGGGCTGCCTGGCCGTGTCGAAAGCGGTCGTGGTACGCCGGGTTCAGCGAATCCACGCTGACCGCGACCCCGCGCACGCCGGCGTCTTTGAGTGACGCGATCCGCTCGGCCGTGAGGCCGATCCCGTTCGTACCGATCACGACGGTGGCGCCGCCATCGGCGGCGTGGCGGGCGATCGTCTCGAGGTCCTCCCGGACGAGCGGCTCTCCCCCGGACAGAACGAACATCGGAGAGGGGCTGAGCGCTAGGATCTCGTCGGTGATCCTCATGCACTCCTCCGTCGAGAGCTCGCGGTCCTCGCTCTCCCAGGATCCGGCGGAGATATAGCAGTGCGCGCAGGCGAGGTTGCAGCGGCGGGTGAGATTCCACGCCACGACGTGAGGAATCGCCTCGGGCGATCGGGCATGAGAATCGGCGGCTTCGCTTCTCTCGGCGGATGGGAGCGGGACCCAGTCCTCGGCGGGCGCCGCGGCGCAGGCACGGGCCGGGGAGACGCCGAGGGCTTCGCTCAACGGCGGGTTTCCTCCTCGGCCATGAAGCTCTCCATCGCACGCCTCGCCTCCTCGGGGGTGGCCGTCTTGAAGTCCACCGGACAGTCGGACATCCCCCGTTCCACATCCCGAATCGGACAGCGTGTGACTCCGGAGGCCTTCGCCTCATCGATGAAGCGGCGCATCTCCTCGCTCATTCCGTCGAGGCCCGCCGCCTCCGCCTTCACCTGTTTCGCCTTCAGCTCGTTGAACATGACGAGCATCGTGTCCATGTCGAACTCGTCGGCCTCGATCATCGCCTGCTTGTTCTCATCCATGACGCGAGTCGTGACGCGCCACAAGCCCGCCTCGCGAGTGAAGCTCTCGACGGTGTTCCGAGCGAGCGGCCGGGCGATCAGCGGCACGAGCCCGAGGCGCGTGAACGCCTCGTGTGTCCAGATAATCGGGTCGGCCTCCGTACGCGGACGCATGCTCACCTGGCCGGTCACCGGGCAGCGCGTCTCCACCGCCATCGGCTCGGCGAAGTCGTCGTCATCGGTCGTCACGACGACGGTTCTCTTCATCGACTCTTCCGCCTTGACCTCGGCGAGCGCGAACTCTTCGGCGTCGCCGATCCCCATGATGAGCTGCATGTGGGTGGGAAGGAGCTTCTGGATAGCACGGTCCAGCCAGGCGCTCGTCACCGTGGGGATCCCGGGGGGCGTGTACTCGGCATGCTCCAGCACGTATTCCTCGACCGCCTTGCGGGCGATGCCGAGCGCGAACGGCGGGACGCGGAGGATCCGAACCTCGGCATCGGGCGCCCACTCGAGCCCCTGCTCGCCATCCTGCTCGATCCAGGGGATCTCCTCCGGCCGAACGTCCGTTGTGCCGATCAGCAGAACGTTGCAGGAGGCGAGTCGCAGGACGTTCTCCGCCTGGCTCCCCATCTCCGTCCCCTCGATCCGGTGGGCGCCGTGACGAGCCAGGACGAGCAGCGTCGGATCGACCTCCTCAGCCCACTGCATGATGACTTGGAACGGCTTGCCGATCAGGATCTGCGTCTCCAACTCGACGTCCGGATGCTCCTCGGCCATCGCCTTGGCCCGCTTGATGTTGGCCTGCGCGAGCTTGAGCAGCCCCTTATCGATGATGTTGTTGTGGAGCTCTTCCTGCTCCTCGAACTTGAAGACGCGCGACGCCTGGACGGAGAGCACATCCTTGATGTTGTGGAAGACGGCGTGGTGGTACTCGACGTCGAAGGCGCTGCAGACGAAGAGCTTCGCCCCGAAGTGTTGCGCCAGCTCGAGGGCCTGGCGCATGGCCTTGTAGCAGTACGCCGATCCGTCGACGCACACGATCCATCGCCCGCCGCCGAGAGGCCGGTCGTCGCGGATCAGCAGCATATCCTTCTCGACGCCGCGGGCAACGCGGGAAGCGACGCCGCCCATCTGCGACAACGGCTGGATGCCGATGCCGTGCGCTCCCATGACGAGAAGGTCGTAGTCGCGGCCCGAGTTTCCCGCCAGCTTCTCCTCGTGCTCCTCGTCCTCGGCGACGAGACGGCCGTTCTCGCCGACCCTGACATCACTGCGCACTCGCCCACCACCATCGTATCCGGCAGCGATGTTCGGGTCGAAGCCGATCAGGCTGGGCAGGCAGCCGCGGCCCTCGTTCGCCTCCCGGATGATCTCCTCGTAATTGATGCCCTCGAGGAGCTGCCGGGTCATTGGCACCTCCGCCTCTTCGCACCGTAAGCCCACTTGATCCAAGAAACTATCTGAGATCAGCTGAAGGCCTTTCTCGATGAGCTTGTCGTGGATCTTGCGCTGGCGTTTGATCTCATCGGCCGTCTGGAACTGCGCCGGGAGACCGGTCTCCAACTGGCGGAAGCGGACGTCGTGCAGGCGGGCGGCGTAGACGTGGTTCGCGGTGAGGTGACCTTCGGAGGCGCTGCACAGCTCGAGGGCCCGGTCGACCGCCCATGTCGAATGGTGGGAGTTGTCGACCGGTACGAGAAGCTCTCGATACAATCGCCGCTCCAGTCTGGTGGGTTCCGGCGGACCTTCTGCCCCGAGATCCCCTGCCCGGCTTACAGATCGCCGACTATATAGCCGCGCCCCGGATCGAAGTCAAAAGGGCATCACGGAACGATCTGGCGACCATCTCCGTCGAGCACCCGAATCGCGTCGACCGGGCAGGAGGCGCAGGCGCCGAGCAGATTCGTCGCATCTACCGATTCCGGCGCGTCGAAGGTCGCGATCCCCTCGCCGTCGAGTCGAAACGCCCCGGGCACCTCGGTGACGCAGTCCTCGAAGCCCACGCAGATCCTCCGGTCGATGCAAACGAGATAGCCGTGCAGCGTCCGCCGCTCCTCCGCGATCTCCTCCCTGGTCACGCCTACATCCCCTCCAGGCCGAGATCCGTGCGCGCCCGGTCCATGATCTCGGGAGTGATCTCGTGGATTCCGTGCTCCTTCGCGTAATCCGTGTAGATGCGCTTCACCATTCCGCGAACGAAGGAAGGAACGGCTTCGAGACGCCCCGTGGCCGCCTCGCTCCACGCTACCGGCGAACTCCCGGGCGAAGTCACCGAAGTCTCCGGCGGCTCCGCAAGGGCCTCGTCGAGCCCGCCGTCGAGAGAGCTGCGCACCAGCTCCAGCGGCTGCTCCGGCACCTCCCGCCCTCCGATCTTGATTCCGAGTGACGACACGACCTGCGTCTCCATCGGGTTCGTGAGCATCGCCACCTCGCGGCCGCAGGCGGGGCAGCGAAAGACGGCCGCGAGGGTGCCGTCGCCGGGAAGTTGTCGCTCTCCGAAGCTCATCTGCTCGTCACAGTCGATGCAGAGGAACTTCACGGCGAGCCCTCCCGCCCCAGCCGCTCGGCGAGGGCGGCGATCTCCCGGCCGGCGCGGGACGCCAGCACTCCTTTCATGTCGCCTCGCTCGGCGCAGGCCGCGGCAGCGGCGTCGAACGGAATGCGCGCGAGCAGCGGGAGATCCAGCTCTCGGGCCAGTGCGTCGCCGGCATCTCCAGGATGCAGCGGGCCGACCGCACCGCAGCCCTCACACGCATAGCCGGACATGTTCTCGACGATGCCGGCGATGGGCAGACCACGATCGCCGGCTGCCCGCAGGGAGCGAGCGACCGCCGCTTTGGAAGCCGATGTCGGGATCGTCACGCCGATGACTCGGCTGCGCTTCGGAACGAGCTCGGCCAGCTCCACAAGGCGCTGCGCGCCCGGGGGCAGGTCGACGACCAGCACATCCAGCTTGGCCCACGACACGTCCGAGAGGAACTCCCGAAAGGCTCCCTTCTCGAGCGACCCGAGCCACGGGGAGCCCTCTGCCGCCGGCCCTCGCCAGCGAAGAGGCTCTCCGTCCTCCAGCAGCAGGTCCGTGGAGAACACCCTCAATCCGGCTGAGTCGACCGGCGGGACGACGCCGTCGTTCGTAACGGAGAGCGAACGGCGAGGGAGCCCGAGCAGCGATGGCGCCGTGGGGCCGTTGAGATCCGCATCCAGCAGTCCCGCCGAGCCTTTGCCGCGAGCAAGGGCCGAGGCGAGCGCAGCCGCCACGAAGCTCTTGCCCACCCCGCCCTTCCCGCTCGCTACCCCTAGGACCACCCCCACAGCCTTCATGCGGCGGTCCACGCGACGACGCTGGAGGGCGAGCTGCTCACCGAGACCGGAGCGGTCCGGGCCCTCGAGGTCGCCGTAGGTGCGGATTCTCCTCACGTCCGTACGGTCAGAGGTCCCAGGCTGCTCGCGCCAGCATCCACAGGTTGATGAGGACGACGCCCAGCGCCGTGACGTAGAAGGCAGGCGGAAGAACGCCGGGCTCGCGCAGGAAGGCGGCGTTGATCAGGGCGGGCAGGCGGAGAGCGTGCAGCGCCCAGATCGTCCGCGCGAACCAGACGTTCTGCCAGCGCCACAATCCCCAGAAGACGACGGCCAGGATCCCGGCACCGACCAGGAGCCACAACCACCCGGGACCGCGAGCGCCCGGCAGCTGACCCGTCCGCCAGAGCGTCCAGACGGCCGCCTCGTAGAGCAATCCGACGTGCAGGTAGACGAAGGCGGCCTGTCGGAACTTCGCGGCGCGCTCTGGAGCGTGAATCGGGATCATTCCTCAAGCTTCAGCCGGGCTGTGCGACCCCGCAACCGGGACCATCGTGTACACGTCTGGGGGCGGCCCGTATGTTTCGGCTACCATGTCGCTCATCGGATTCCACAAGCTGCTCATCGCCACGGCGATCCTCTTCTGCGCTCTCTTCGCCGTCTGGCAGGGAATCATCTTCACGAGAACGGGCGCGGCCTTGAACGTCTCGCTGGCGGCCTCATTCGCCCTCGCCGCGGCGGGGCTCACCTACTACCTGGCGAACCTGCAACGCTTCCTGAAGAGGGATTCCTGAGCCGCGATCAGGCGCCGGCTCCGTGAGCCCCACTCACGAGCAACCCATCCGCCCCACGGGCCCGTAGCTCCTCCGCCACCAGCCGGCCGAGGCCGACCGCATCGCCAACGGGGCCTCTCGTGGAGGCTCGAATCGCCTGGCTGCCATCCTCCGACAGCACCGCGGCGTGCAAGGTGAGGTCTCCTCCCTTGCGTAACGCCAGAGCGCCGATCGGAACCTGACATCCGCCGCCGAGGGCGGCCAAGACCGAACGCTCGCAGTCCGTTTCGGCACGCGCGCGCTGATCCTCGATCGCATCCAGCAGGCCGTGCACGCGCTCGTCGTCCGCCCTTCCCTCGACCCCTAGCGCTCCCTGGCCAGGTGCGGGCAGCCACGCCGGCGCCTCAAGGGTCCGCATCGTGGCCGAGAGCCTCCCGAGGCGCTTCAGGCCGGCCGCGGCGAGGAGGAGCGCGTCGTACTCGTCGCGCTCGAGCTTGGCCAGCCTCGTCTCTACGTTGCCCCGCACGTCGAGCGGCCGGCATTCGGGTCTGGCGTTGAGCAGCAGGGCTCGGCGGCGCAGCGAGGAGGTGCCGACGCGGGCCCCATCCTCCAGCTCTGAAAGCCGGAGTCCCTCCGTGGAGACGAGGACGTCGGCCGGATCCTCCCGCTCCGGCACGGCGAGCAGGGCCAGGCCGGGCGGCAGATCGGTGGGCAGGTCTTTCAGGGAATGCACGGCGACGTCGATCTCGCCGTCGAGGATCGCGGCTTCGAGCTCGGCCGTGAACAGGCCCTTGCCGCCGATAACCGGAAGGGGAACGTCCCGCTTCCGATCCCCCTCGGTGTCCATCCAGACGTTCCGCACCTGGAGCTCGGGCCAAGCGGCGCTCACGAGTCTCGCGAGCCACTCGGCCTGCGCTCGTGCGAGCGCCGATTTCCGGGAGCCTATCAGCAGGGTCTCAGGCATCGTCCCGCCGCGGGCCACTCGCACCCCGGTGAGGCTCGATGCATGGGCCGAAGCTCAATGACCCGGCACTTCCGAATCCGCGGGTGCGTCCGCAGGGTCGATGGCGGCCAGGGCATGAGCCTCGGCAGGCGCCGGCAGCCCGGCGTCACCGACCGCTGCGACGTCGCCGGCTTCGTCACCGACATCCTGGAGCATCTGCTTGAGGATCGGCGGAACCAGGAAGGTCGAGAGGATGACCATGATGAGGAGGGCGCTGTAGACGGCGTTGGAGAGGATTCCCTCCCGCAGACCGATCGCGGCGAAGATGAGCCCCACCTCGCCACGGGGGACCATGCCGACACCGATCGCCGCCCGGTTAAGGCCCGGCGTCCTGACCGCGAAGCCGGCCACGACCTTTCCGACGATGGCGATCGCCGTGAGGATGAGCCCGACCGTCAGCACCTGGCCGCTGAAATCCTCGCTCCCCGGAATGAACAGCTGCACGTTCACGGGCGCCCCGACGACGACGAAGAAGATCGGCGTGAAGACGTCGGCCACGGGCTCGATCCGCTCCACCACGGCGTCGAACTGATTGGTGGAGGAAAGGATGATGCCGGCCGCGAAGGCGCCGATGATCATCGCAGAGCCCGAGAGGTCGGCCAGCGCCGCCAGGAGGAGTGCGAAGCAAACGGCCGTGACGAGGAGAACGCCTCGCACTCGCATCCGGTCCACGATGTTGAACAGGTACGGAGCCGCCCGGTTGCCGATGACGACCGCCAGCACGAGGAAACCGACGGCGAAGGCGAAGATCTTTCCGATCGCCAGCACACCGACCGCTACCCCGCCTGCCAAGCCGGCGACCACGGCCAGGATCACAATGCCGAGCACATCGTCGATCACCGCGGCTCCGATGATGATTCGGGCCTCGGCGGTGTGCATCTTCCCGAGATCGGAGAGCACGCGGGCCGTGATTCCCACCGACGTCGCCGTCAGGGTGGCGCCCACGAAGATCGCCACGACCCAGAAATCGATGCCTTCGGGCTGAATCCCGATCGACGGGTTGGAGGTGTACCAGTACAGGAAGCCGAGGCCGAACGGGAGCAGGACGCCCACAAGCGCCACCATCGCCGCCTCCTTTCCGACCCGGAACATCTCCTTCAGGTCGGTCTCGAGGCCGATCTCAAACAGGAGGATGGAGACGCCGATCTCGGCGAAGACGTGGATGACCTCGCCCATCTGGGTGTCGCCCGCCGGGATGACGCCCAGCACGCTTCCCCCGAGGATCACGCCGGCGAGGAGCTCTCCCAGCACGGCCGGCTGCCCGACCCGCTCGGCGGCTTCGCCGAAGAGCTTCCCAACCAGGAGGATGGCGATCAGGATCAGGAAGACGTGCGAGATCTCCAGTCCGTGTCCGTCCTCCTCCGCTTCCTCGACGGAGGCCTCGCCATGGCCGGACTCCTGGACAGGTGTGGAAGCCGATCGTGTGACCTCCGAAGCCTCCGGCGAATCGGCGAACAGGCGAACGGGAAGTTCCCACGCGGAGGAGCCGAAGATGATCCACACTCCCGCCAAAACGGTGGCAGGCCGGCGGATCCGCCGCCACATCTCGGTCACGACGTCTCGGCCTCGATGGTGCGCGGGATGATCTTCTGCCAGTTGAGGACGTGAAGGGTATCGGCATACTCGACGATGAGCCGGAACCTTCGGGCACCTCTCGGCGCCGGGCTCACCTCGAACCTCTCCGCGCCGGGAGGCAGTCCGAGCTCCCTGATGACAGGGGCGAGTCGCTCTCTCGCCTCGGACCTGTCATCGACACCCAATTGGCTCGCCTCGTCCTGAATGCGCTCCGCCGCCGCCCGGTATCTCATCTCGGCGCGAACGAAGAGAGTGGCGATGTAAAAGCCCGCGATGAGAAGGGCGAGGCCGAGGAGACAGCCGAAACGGCCGCGTCCGAGCGGCCCGCGCCGCCCCGGTCCAGCTACCAATCCGACTGCGCTCCGTCCACGATCTTCTGGGTCAGGTTGTCCAGCGCGATCGTCTCTCCGACCTCTTCCTGCTCGTTCTCCGGCGCGTACTCGCCGACCCCGGTCACCGACCGAGAGCTCCAGTACATCTCTTCGAGCTCCGTGTCGAAGATCTCCACTTCAGCGGTAACGGTGATGCGGCGCTGGAAGACCTGGGTCGTCTCCCCCTCCTGAGCGTCGAAGTTGAGAGCGACGTCGGAGTACCGGGTGATCCGGGCGGTCACGATGAGGTCCGCCTCGCCCTCCGCGGCCAGCTGAAGCCCCAGCTTGCTCCGAACGGCATCCAGGAGGGACTGCGTCATCCTCTCGGTGAGCGTGAAACGGGGCGTGTCGTTCTGGACCGGCGGCACGAAGGCAGTGTTCATGTGCGAGGGCAGCCCGCCGCCCCCGGAGAAGCCGTAGCACCCGCCGCTGGCGAGAGCCGCGCCCAGGCTACATGCGATGAGGAAGTTCGTAGATCTCGGCAGCATGTCTGGTCAGCACCTCGGTCGCCTCGGTTAGTTCCCAGCGGACGCGTCGTGATTCTACAAAATCGCGATACTCTGCGCTCCTTGGCCACACCCCGAGGCCATCCCACGAAACCTCGATCCGTTTCCGCACGCGTCCCGAGCGGCGCTCCTCGAGCCGAAGGACGCGATAACCCTGCACATGGGCGAAGAGAGAGTCGCTCCCGACCGGAAACACGAGGACCTGCGAGCTGTCGCTGAGAAAGCCACGGCCAGGCGACTTCCCGCCGGGCCGGAAGATCCCCGCCATCGCGTAGAGGAAGACCGGGCCCGGCAGTGTCACCTCCTCAATCTCGCCCAGGGTGGTCAGACCGCTCGGCGTGAGCGAGACACCCATCGATGCGTCTCCCGGCGCGAAGAGATCCAGTCTGAGAGAGTCGGTCGGGTTGTATCGCCCCACCCCCTCCCCGCTCAACTGGCCGTGCTCGTCCGCGTACTGCCAGCCGAAGCGCAGCCGGAAGGGTCCGGGAGGGCCAGTGGCCTCGCGCACGCGCGCTGCCACGATCTCGGGATCGGCAAGCGGCGGTCCGGTCTGTACCTGCTTGGAGCACCCCGCGATCGCCGTCAGAATCAGCGCTGCCGCCGACGCCCGCCGGCCGGTCATGGCGCAGCCGCCTGCAGAGCTTCGCGCACCTCGTGAGGGATTCGGCGCGTTCGGCCCTCGCCATCGATGCACGCGAGGTCGGTGCGAGCCCGGGCGAGGAGGCGCTCACCTGGGCCGATGATCTCGTAGGCGAACCTAACCGAGCGGCTCCGCGCCGCCTCCACTCTCGTCTCGATGCGCACCGTCTCCTCGTAGTACGCCGCGGCGCGATACTCCACCTCCAGGCGCGTCACGGGCAGGAGCACCCCGCTTCGCTCCATCTCGGCGTAGGAAACGCCGCGCTCGCGCATCATCGAGGTGCGGCCGAGCTCGCACCAGACGACATAGACTCCATGGTGGGCACGGCCCATCTGATCCGTCTCCGCGTAACGAACCGTCACCTCCACCGAGTGCGGGGGTCCATCCACGGCCCGCGTTTCGCGCTCGGGTTCGCGCCATCTATCTTCCGGCATGACCGCTTCCGGTACGACCGCTCGACCCACCATCGTCGTCTCCGACATTCACCTCGGCGAGATTCCGCCGGATGGCGAGCAGACGTTCCTCGCCTTCCTGGAATCGCTGCCCGGCGAGATCGACGAGCTGTTGATCAACGGCGACCTGTTCGATTTCTGGTTCGAGTACCGCAGCGTCATCCTGCGTCGCTACTTCCCGGTCCTGCGCCGCCTCGCCGACCTGGTCGACGCGGGCGTGCGGGTACGTCTCGTCGGTGGAAACCACGATGCCTGGACGGGCAGCTTCCTCGGCGATGATGTGGGGATCGAGTTGCTCGACGCTCCCGTCACGACCGCGCTGGCGAACCGGCGCGCCTACGTGGCTCACGGCGACGGCCTGCTGGACGGCGAGGGCACCTATCGGGCGTTTCGAGGACTGATCCGGAGTCGAGCGTTCCGCGCTCTCTTCCGGCTCGCGCCCCCGGATCTCTCGCTCCCGCTCGTGCGGCGGGTCAGCGGGACGCCGGCCCGACTGGAAGGCCGGGCGGGGGATGATCACGAGCGGGCCGATCGCCTCGGCGAACATGCCCGAGCCCTGCTCGCGAGCCGCCCCGAGATCGACCTCGTCGTATTCGGGCACACCCACCGGCCCGAGTTGGTCGAGATAGAGCCCGGACGTCACTATCTGAACGCCGGAGACTGGATCCACCACCGCAGCTACGCGCTGCTCACGGCCGATTCGATCGAGCTCAGGCACTGGGACCCAGACTGACCCACTCCAGGCTGTCGACCGGCTCTCCCAGGAACCGCTTCGCCACGGCGCCGAACTGCCGGGCGTCATCCGTCACGAAGTAGCGGGCCGTGGCCGGGCGACCGGTCGGTTCGGCGGCGATCTTCAGGTCGGCCAGGGTGCTGGCGACGACCGACGCCGTGGCCTCCGCGGAATCGATGAGCTCCACTCCCGCAGCGACTTCGGTGAGAAGCGGCTTGAGCAGCGGGTAGTGGGTGCAGCCGAGCACGAGCGTGTCGATCTTTCTTCTCAGCAGAGGCTCCAAGTACCGCTCGGCCGTGAGGCGTGCCACGTCACCTTGGGTCCATCCTTCCTCGGCAAGCGCGACGAAGAGGGGACACGGCACGCTCAGGACGGTCGCGTCGGGACGCAGCTCCCGGATCACCCGCTCGTAGATGCCGCTCTCGATCGTGCCCTGCGTCCCGATGACCCCGATCCGGCCGTCACGGGATCTCCGGACCGCCTCCGTCGCGCCCGGCTCGATGACGCCCACCACGGGAACCGGCACGCGCGAGGCCACATCGTCCGCCGCCCGCGCGGTCGCGGTATTACACGCGATCACGATCAGCTTCACGTCCCTGGCGAGCAGAAAACCGGCGGCTTCGCCAGCGTATCGCCGGACCGTGTCCGGAGACTTCGGCCCGTAGGGGACGCGCGCGGTGTCCCCCAGGTAGAGGATCGACTCGAAGGGAAGTCGCTCGCGCAGGGCATGCACCACCGTCAGCCCTCCGACGCCCGAGTCGAAGACGCCGATCGGCGCGTGCGGAAGCAGCTCCGGGGAGCGGTTCATCCCGACCAGGCCATGCGTGTCAGAACAGCTTCACGGGATAGCTGAACTCGACCCCAGGAGAGCCGTCCTGCGGCGGACGCACCTCGCCTTCGAAACCGGCGAACTGTGCCGATACCCAGGCGTCCACACCGCTGAGCAGTGCCCAGAGGCCGGTGAAGAGTATCCAATCCTCCCGGGCCCCCTTTCGACTGTCGATCAGCTCCTCGTCTTCGGCGCGCTCGGCCGCGTTCACCTCCGCGTTGGACTTCAGGATCATGAAGACGCCGCCGGACCACACCGTGAAGTAGATGGCACCTCGCGCCGGCTGGCGCGCGGCGGTCTGACCCCAACCCGGAACGATGACCGAGCGGAGCATGGCGCCGGCGGGACTGACCGGCCGCTCGCGATCCGGGGCCGCCTGATCGGCCTCCGCCGCCTGGAGTGTGTCCTGGCCGGCGGGAGGAGGTTCCGGTTCTTGCGCTCGCAGACCCGGGGCCGGGGCGGCAAACGCGAGGGTCGCCGCCGTGAGCAGCACCACGAGAAACCGGCCACGCGCCGACGGGCAAATGGCGGGAGCGTCTGGGAATCGAACCCAGCCAACGACCTTCACGGCCGTCGTGTCGGTTTTGAAGACCGCAGGAGACACCAGTCCTCCATCCGCTCCCGTGGACCCTGCTCACCGTCGCTTCGCCACCACGTCCACCTCGATCCGCGCGTCCTTGGGAAGACGAGCCACCTCGACGGTGGACCGGGCGGGATACGGCTCGTCGAGATACTCCGCGTAGATCCCGTTCACGGTGACGAAGTCTTCCATGTCGGCCAGGAAGATCGTCGTTTTCACCACCGCGCCGAAATCGAGCCCGGCCGCTGCGAGTACGCCTTGCAGGTTACGCATGACGCGGTGCGTCTGCGCCTCTATCCCCTCGACGAGCTCGCCGGTCTCGGGATCCAATCCGATCTGGCCGGAGGAGTACACCAACCCCTCGGTTTCGATCGCCTGCGTGTAGGGGCCGAGGGCCCCGGGAGCCTCGTCCGTGCGAACCGGTTTCATGCCTGTGTCTCCCTTCCCTCGTCGGTGGTCGGAGGCGTTCGCGCTCGGCCAGAAACCTGAGAGCCGAGAGGCCGATTGGCCAGCGGTTGCGCCGAGTTGTCGTCGGATCTAACCTGCGGCCGAATGTCATCCTCCCGCGTCTCTCCCATCCGTTGGCTCAACGAAGCTCTCAAGGACGCGGCGTACCGGGTCCAGAGCTACTTCAGCCTGCTCGGACGGGTCCTGGCGTCCGCCGTGACTCGGCCCTTCTATTGGCGGGACCTCGCGCAGCAGATGGACACGATCGGCGTCGCCTCGCTCGGCATCGTCGCACTCACCGGGCTCTTCACGGGCATGGTGCTGGCGCTACAATCATCCGTCGAGATGAAGCAATTCGGGGCGACCATCTACATCGGCCGACTCGTCGGAGCGAGCGCCGTTCGGGAGCTTGGACCCGTCCTCACCGCTCTCATGGTCACCGGCCGGGCAGGCTCCGGGATGGCGGCGCAACTCGGGTCGATGCGCATCACCGAGCAGATCGACGCCCTGAACACCCTGGGCGTCGATCCCGTGCGAAAGCTCGTGACGCCGCGGTTCCTGGCGGCGCTGGCCATGCTCCCGGTGCTGACCGTCATCATGGACGTCATCGCCGTCGGCGGGGGGATGCTCATCGCGGTGGTGAAGCTCGATCTCACGGCCACGCTGTACCTGCGCTCCGTCTACCAGTCGCTGGCGGACACGGGGTTCATTCTCCGCTATATCCCGATCGACGTCTTCGGGGGGCTTCTGAAGCCGTTCGTCTTCGGCGGGATCATGGCGCTGACTTCGTGCTACTACGGGATGAACACGCGGGGAGGCACGGAGGGCGTCGGCCGCGCGACCACCCAGGCGGTGGTCACCTCGTCGATCTTGATCCTGGCCTCGGACTACTTTCTCACCCAGCTGTTGATCGCGCTGCTGATCGAGTGACGCAAGCGACGCCGAGATCGAAGCGAATGTCCCAAGCGACGCCGGGCCCCGACTCGACAGGACCGGTCGTCATGCTGCGCGACGTGCGGCTCACCTACGGGAGCCACGTCGTCCTGGACGAGATCGGATTCTCCGTCCGCCGCGGCGAGACGATGTGCGTCCTGGGCGGAAGCGGGGTTGGCAAGAGCACGATCCTCAAGCTCGTTCTCCATCTCGAGGAGCCGGATTCGGGCCACGTGGAGGTCCTGGGCCACGACATCGAGACGTCCGGACGCGCCGAAATCTTCGAGGCCCGGCAGCGTATGGGAATGGTCTTCCAGGGGTCGGCGCTCTTCGATTCCCTGCCGGTCTTCGACAACGTCGGCTTCCCGCTGTTCGAGCACACAGACCTTCCCCTGGAGGAGATCCGCCGACGCGTGCGAGAGGCGCTCTCCTTCGTCGACCTGGATTACCGGCGGGTGGAGAGCCTTCTCCCATCGGAGCTCTCCGGGGGAATGAAGAAGCGGGTGGCGATCGCCAGGGCGATCGTTCACCGCCCAGAGATCCTCCTGTTCGACGAGCCCACGAGCGGACTGGACCCGATCACCACGCGCACGATCGACAACCTGATCGTCAAGCTGAGGCGCGAGCTCCACGTGAGCTCGATCGTCGTCACGCATGACACCCGCTCGGCTTGCCGGATCGCGAACCGCATCGCACTGCTGCAGAGCGGGCGGATTATCTTCATCGGCACGCCTGCCGAGATGCTTGGGTCTGATGACGCATACGTCCGTGAATACCTCGAATAGGCCGGGAGCGCACGGCCGACGGGAGCTTGGATGAGGCGATCCAGAGCGATCACCTGGGAGGAAGTGAAGGTGGGCGTGACGCTGATCATCGCGCTCGGTCTTCTCGCGGCCGGCATCTTCTTCATCGGCGACATGGGGAGCGTCTTCGGAGATCGGTACGAACTGGTGACGCTGATGCGCTCGGCCCAGGGCCTCGCTCCCGGAGCTTCCGTTCAGCTGGCCGGTCAGCCGGTGGGTCAGGTGGCCCGGATCGATTTCATCGGAGCCGAGGACCGCCCCCCCACCGGCGAGGGCCTCGCGGTGTGGCTGGCGATCAACCGACAGGTTCGGAGCCAGATCCGTACCGACTCCCGTGCGCGCATAAGGACGCTGGGCCTGCTCGGCGACCGGATCATCGACATCGAGCCGGGAGGTCCCGGCGCCCGCACCCTCGAGCCCGGCGATACGCTGGCGGCGGCCGAGGTGTTCGACTACGCCGAGCTCCTTGACGAGGCGTCGACGGCCGTCGTCAGCCTCACCGACCTGGTCCGGTCGCTCGACGCCCTCACGCGAGACCTGCTGGCCGGCGAGGGAACCGTTGGGCAGCTACTGGTCAACCGGGACCTGTACGATCACCTGGTGGGCATGAGCGGAGACCTTTCACGCCTGCTGGCCTCCGTGAACTCGGGCGAGGGGGCGCTCGGACGCCTGGTGAAGGATGACGAGCTCTACGATCGCCTGGTGGGCGCCATGGAGTCGCTGGACAGCGTCACGGCGAAGCTGGCCCGCGGCGAGGGTTCTCTCGGGCGGCTCCTGGACTCGGACTCCCTGTACGAGTCGCTGGCCGGCGCCGCCAGCAGCACCGACTCGCTATTGGCTGGCTTGCGCTCCGGCGAGGGGTCCATCGGCCAACTCATCGTCGACGAGGCCCTCTACGAGGAGCTCCTCAGGATGATCGTGGAGCTGAACAGCATCCTCGCCGATCTGAGGGCCAA
>JBDHFW010000021.1:0-25672 GCA_039590175.1 Gemmatimonadota bacterium
TACGCGAAGGAGGTCGGCTACTACAGCGTGCAGGCCGCCACGAACGGCCTCCGTTTCGCACTCGAGCCCGAGTTCGCCTATCAGTCGGCCGAGGCCGGATTGAACATGGTCTACCTCCAGTTCGACGGCGTAACCAACGAGTCGAACATGCACCGGCACATCAGCAACCTGTTCGACGCGAAGTGGATGGCGATCGATCGGCTGGCGGACGCCGGGATCGACATCACGCCCGTGACGACCGTGATCAACACGGTCAATGACGAACAGGTAGGACCGCTGCTTGAGTTCGTGATCCAGAACTCCGACAAGATGGGGGCGATCTCCTTCCAGCCCGTCTCGTTCACCGGCCGCGACGAGGAGATCAGCGACGAGGAGCGTCACAAGCAGCGCTACACGATCTCTCATCTGGCCCGTGACCTTCAGGAGTACACCGGCGGCAAGGTCGACATATACCGGGACTGGTATCCGCTCGGCTCGGCGGGCGCCTACACGTGGCTCGCCGACCACCTGCGCGGCGACGAGGTGGAGTTCGGCGGGATCAGCTGCTCATGTCACCCGAACTGCGGCGCGAGCCTGATGCTGGTCGTCAACTCGCGCACGAAGGAGTGGTCCGCCCTCACCCAGTTCTTCGACTCCGAGGCCTTCATCCACGACATCAACGTCATCACGGACACGTCGCGCGGGAAGAAGCTCAGCCTCTTCCAGACGATGCTCGCCCTGATGCGGCACGTCGACGGATCGAAGATGCCCGAGGGACTGACCCCGAAGATCTTCCTCGAGATGGTCAACACCAAGCTCGGTGGAGCCGTCACCGGTGACATCAACAGGCAGGAGTGGAAGATCGTCTGGGTCGGCGGCATGTGGTTCCAGGATCTCTGGACCTACGATTTCCGTCGCACCGAGATGTGCGTGATTCCCTACGCCACCCAGGAGGGAGAGATCTCCTTCTGCGCCTACAACACGGGCGCCGGCTGGCGGAACATCGTCGAGAACATGCACATGGTCGCCGTCCCATGAACCTCGCTCCCGGAAGCCGGTCTCTGCCGGTTGTCGAGAAGCGGAATGGGCTTCCTCATGCGGGCACGGTGCAGCTCGGCAAGGGGTGCAGCCACTAGGCCCTGGACCGACCCGGGCCCGAGCCGGCGCACGAGCGGCCGGCGGAAGCTACAAGAGGCGAGCGGTCTGACGGCCGCTCGTCTTCGTTCATCCGGCTCCGACTGGTGGGGAGGGATACCACCCGCTGTCGGCGCTGAGATGCAGAAAGACCGCACTGCTCGGTGGACCCCTTCGGGAGAAGCGAGAGCCTATTCGGGCAGCCCCGCGACAAAGCGCTGGAAGGCCGCGGCGTGTCGGAGCGGCGCGCCCTGGCCGAAGCAGCGACACGGAATGGGCCGGTCCTGCGAGCAGCCGGGCAAAGCGCCGCGCCTCGGCGACGAAGTGGCTCGCTCCCTGATGGTCGAAGTGGGCGTGCGTGATCGCGTGGCCGGCTACCGACCTTCCGTCGAGCGCCCGCTGCAGCTTCGGCGCGGGCCATCAGTCGACGCTCCTGGCCAGGGTGTCGTGGTGGTGGGCGATCAGCGTGCGCAGATACGTCCCGATCCGGTTGGCCGCCTCGAAGCCCGCGGCCCGGGCCGCCTCATCTTCCCTGCCCGGCTCCAGGCTCGGCTCTTCCGCAAAGTGCTGAAGGTCCCGGTAGAAACCCAGCGTGAAGGCGTCCCACTCGGCTCCGGCCGCCTTCGTGAAGACCAGGTTGTCGGGCCGACCTATCGCCCTGAGGAACTCGTTCTCCATCTCACGCTGCCTCAGCAGCGCCTCGCGCTTCCCGGGCAGAGCGACAAACATCTCGACGTGGTAGAATCGCGCCGGCGCGAAGCGCTCGTTAACGACCTCGGGAGGCGGGCCCCAGGCGAACAGCTCCTGCCGCCAGGCCACCAGCGGATCCAACCTCGCCGCCCAAACGAGACCCGTTCCGCCTACCTCATCCAGCGCGTCGCTGCGGCGCCTCACCTGTTCCCCGCTGAAGAAGCGCTCGAAGTCACCCATCGGGACGAGGAGTAGCAGGTCCCACTGGTCACCCTGGCTATGGCGCATCATGTGGACCTCCCCCAAAGCCGCCTCCTCGGCAGCCGCGATGCGGGCCTGGTAGGCCGCGATCAGCTCGAGCAGACGTCCCGGTGCTGCCCGGAGGAGGATGACCTCGTAGAGGTAGGGGTCGCCCTTCAACTCCGAAGCCAGCATCGGAGCTGACTCGTGAGCCGGCCGGAGTCTCTGCTCACCGGTCGTCTGTACGCCAGGACCCAACGGAGCCAAGGCAGCGAGTATCGAAACGAGCAGCAAGACGAGGTTCATCGGCTCTCCCAGCTGTTGGATTCGTCAGTGCGTTCGAGTTCGTCAGCGCAATCGAGTTCGTCAGTCGATCCCGTTCGGTCAACCCGTCCCCGGGGCGAGCAGAGATGTAAGGCGCATGAGGAGCACCGGCACGAGGACACCGCTGACGCGAACACGAGCGCGATCCTCGCCTGGCGTCTTGCCGCGGCTCCCGTGAGAACCGGAGTATCGCGGACGACGCGCGCGTTCGGGAGAGGAAACCGTTCTGCACGCTTCATTCTGAGCCCCAACCATCCAAGCCAGATGGCAGTCGCGAAACATACCACGGCGGTCGCGGCACCCAGTAGACGAGAAACCGCCAGCATCATGCGCGTCGCTTCCAGCGGATCCGTGTGACGCAGCTCCGAGATCGTGTCGAGGGTATTCCGTAACCAGATGATCGGGACCAGCCCCAACGCTCCGATGACGACCACGATGGTGAGGGCGAGGCGACGCGCGGCGGGATCCGCCGGCTGGATCTCTGCGCCCGCGCTGGCGAGGCGACGCGCGGCGGGATCCGCCGGCTGGATCTCTGCGCCCGCGCTCATCGCAGCGTGAAGCGGAACGGAACGCCCCGCTCCACTTCGACTCGCAGTGTCGAGGCTCCGATCTCGAGGTTGTGGCGCTCGCGGCCAGGTAGGCTCGCCAGCTCAGCGGGTGAGAGCAGCGGTTCGAGCGCCACGAACAGCGGGAGTTCGTTCTCCACCAGGACGCCTCCGCGGCCCGCCAAGACCTGTTCCCGATATCGCTGCGCCACCAGAGGCGTCTCCAGCACGAGGGTGATCTCCCGCTCGCCCGGCTGTAGCTCCATTTCCGTGGAGTCGCGAAAGAGCTCTTCTCCGTAGAGCCCGTCGCTCAGAACCCAGGACAATCGGTAGCGGCCCATGCGGCTGCCGGACAGAATGAGATGCACGTCGACAGAAGCCTCCCGCCCCTCGGACAGCCAGTCCGTGATCAGGTGACGCCGGCTCAGAAGCTCAGAGAACGCCGCGTCCTGCTCGGCACGAACCGCGGCCGCCCGGTCGTCGACGCGTGCTTTGAGGGCGAGGGCGCCGAGGGTGCCGAGCGCCATTGCGAAGCTCCCGGCGATCAGCCACGCTCCACGGCGAATCTCCGCGGCGCCGGCCCCGCTTGCCTCCAGGCGCCGTCCCCGGCGGTGGCCGGCCCATACAAACATGACGAGTACGCCGAGGAATACCGCCATCCCGCCGGCGAGGTAGGCCCAACCGATGCTCGCGGGCCAGGGGTCGTCGCCGAAGAGAAAGAGCCAGGAGAAGCCCAACGCGTAGGTCACCGCCGTGACCGCCGCGATAACGCCGAGGACAAGCCCCCAGCTCCCCCCGGCCAGCGTGTAGATCGTGCGAACCCTCACGGTCGGATCACGGTCGGCGGCTCAACGCGCCAGCACCACCTTCCCGAGGTTCTTCCGCGCGTGCAGGTAGGCGTGCGCGTCCACAGCTCCCTCGCGATTCAACGGAAAGGTCCGGTCCACGATCGGCCGCAGCTCGCCGGTCTCCACATCGCGAAGGATCGACTCGAGCGCGGGCCGGAGAAGCGGCTCCTTGGCTTCGAGGTGCAGCAGGTGCACTCCTAGGAGCCCGATGTTCGGTGAGACCAGCGAAGCCGGGTGAAACCGGGGCGTACGCCGCCACGCGAGAGCGGCCTTCAGCATGTTTCGTCTTCGGCCCGGAACCGCCTCGCTCAAGCCGTAGAAGACAATTCGGCCCAGCGGAGCGAGCAGTCGCCGACAGGCCGCGGTCGCCCTCCCTCCCACCGGGTCCAGGGCCACATCGATGCCCCGAGACCCTACCAGCTCGGTCACCGCGGGCTCCCAGTCGCTCCGGGAGTCGAAGCAGGCCTCGGCGCCTAGCTCCTCGGTGACGAAGGCTCGCTTTCGCGCCAGCCCTGCCGTTCCGATGACTCGCAGACCGTGGCGGCCGGCCAGCTGAACCGCCGCGGTCCCGACGCCGCCTCCGGCCCCCAGGATGAGCGCGGTTTCGCCCGCTCGGACGCGGGCGGCCTCGAAGAGGCAAATCCAGGCGGTGAGGAAGACCACGGGGATCGCCGCCGCCTCGACTTGCGTGAGCGATTCCGGGCAGCGCACGACCCGATCAGCGGGAACGACGATGTCGTGCGCGTAGCCGCCGTACCGAAGGCCGGCCACGATCCGGTCGCCGACCCGCCACCTCTCGACACCCGGGCCCAAGCCTGCCACCTCTCCCGCGACCTCGAAGCCGGGGCTGTAGGGGCGCCGAGGGACGGTCCCGTACAAACCGGTCCGCATCATGAGGTCGGCGAAATTCACGCCCGCGGCCGCCACGCGTATGTGGACTTCGCCCGGACCGGGCCCGGCGAGAGGCACCTCGCGCTCTGCGAACGCCTCTGGCGGACCGTGGCGTTCGATCAGAATCGCGCGGGTTGTTGGTCGATGACTCAGGGGCGGCGTCTCCGGTCGTGGGCATCTGGTATGCGAGTCGGCCGTGCTTCACTTTCCGAATAGATGGTTTCCAATAGACGGCCATCGCAGCGGGACCGCTATCTGCGGGGCCGCTATCTATGGAGCATCTGTGGAGCGGCGCCGGGCTGCAGCCGCAATTCGACCGGGGAGGTCGCTGCCGTGCTAGACGAAGACCGCAGGTTCGTATGGACCAACCGCCGACGTGCCGTGAGTCGGTCGTCGCTCGTGTTCGCTCTGCCTGCCGTACTCTCGCTCTCCGCCCTTCCGGCGGCGGCACAAACAGCCGCCGACAGCTCGGTCACGGACGTCGAGCTGATGCAGCGCGCAGACGCGGCGCGGATGTACGGCACCGACACGACCAGTGTGACGATCCACGAGTTCGTCGACTTCGCGTGCTCCACCTGCCGCGCCTTCTACCTCGAGCGCTCTGACTCGCTCAAAGCGAAGTACGTGGAGAGCGGTGAGGTGAACCTGGTCGTTCACACCTTCGTCATCCCTCGCCTCATGCGGGGCTACCACGCCGCCGAAGCCGCCTTCTGTGCCGGAGCGTTGGCGGGACGAGAGGGCTTCGAAGGGATGCAGCGCCACCTCTTCACGGACCAGGTAGAGTGGCGCGCGATGCGCGACCCGGTCCCCGGCTTCGTGGCTTACGCCGAGGAGATCGGGCTCCCGGTCGAACCGTTTCGGGATTGCCTCCTGCGGGATGCGATGGCCCCGCTAATCATGGCGGACATGCGGACCGCCGGGCTGGCGCGCGTTCCCGGGACGCCCACCTTCGTCTTCCTGGGCCCCGGCCAGACGAACACGGAGCACCAGTTCTACGGCAACGAGCCGATCGCGATGTTCGACCAGTTCCTCGCCAGGGTGCGGTAGTCGCGGGCGATCACGGAGGAAGCGAGGCGAAAGCTGCCTCCAGGGCGGCGGCCGTCTCATCATCCAGGCCGAGGCTGGCGGCCCGAACGCTGCTCTCGATGCTCTCTTCGCGGCGGGCGCTGGGGATCGGGACGCTCCGCTCGGATTGCGCCAGCT
Organism: Gemmatimonadota bacterium; assembly: GCA_039590175.1. GTDB lineage: Bacteria > Gemmatimonadota > Gemmatimonadetes > Palauibacterales > Palauibacteraceae. The sequence continues at coordinate 5,855 of JBDHFW010000021.1, forward strand.
GCCAGGCCAGGATGAGCTCCGCTGGAGAAGCATCCAACTCCTCGCCGAGGCGCCGGATCGGCTCGTGTGCCTGCAGGAGCTTCACGCGGCGCGCTCCGCCCAGCGGGCTGTAGGGGATGAAGGTGATCCCTCGCTCATCGCAATGGTCGAGAAGGCCTGACTCCTCGGAGCTTAGATCCCACGGGTTGTAACGGTTCTGGATCGAGCTGATCGTGGTGATCGCCTCTGCGGCGCGGACCTCGTCCAGATCCACGTTGGAGAGCCCCACCGCCCCCACCACTTTGTCCTGCTGCAGTGCAGCGAGCTCCTCAACGCTCGACTCGAAGGGCACCTGGGGATCGGGTGCATGCAGCTGATAGAGGGCGATGGTTTCGACTCCCAGCGCATCGCGGCTCTTCAGGGCCGCCTCCCTCAGCCTCTCCGGTCTCCCGTCGCGCTCCCACCGTCCTCCGGGGCGAGTCAATCCCCCCTTGGTGGCGACCAGAACGCCCTCATCACCCCCGATCTCCTCCAGCGTCTCCGCGACGAGCCGCTCGTTGTGGTTGAGGTCGTCCTCGCCCATGCAGTAGACATCCGCCGTGTCGATGAAGGTGACACCCAGGTCCACGGCGCGCCGGATGACCCGTTTCGACTGCTCCCGATCGGGGCGGCCCTCGATCGAGAACCACATCGCGCCGAGTCCGATCCGCGAGACCATCCTGCCGGTTCGTCCCAGTTCAACGGTGACCAGCACCTGTCCTTCTCCTCTCACCCTCGCTCAACAGCTCCTCAAGCGCCTCGACCCGGGCCTCCTCCACGCCCGTCCCACGCATGCCGTCAGGCCAAGAAGATCCGAAGGGGGAACCCTTTGGGGAAGATACTTTATTATGTAGAGTACTTGACACTATGGGCCAAGGGGGGCGAGATTGGACGACGATGAACAGCGACAAGAGCGTAATCCGCCTCCAGACTCCGGAAGAGCAGTCGTCGACGCCGCTCCGAGACAGGGCGGCCGAGGATCTGTCTTTCATCCGGGCGACGATGGAACGGGCGACCGCCTTCACGCTAGTGCCCGGCCTCGGAGGGATGGGTATGGGCCTCACCGGCCTCACCGCCGCGTGGCTCGCGTCACGCCAGGACTCCGTGGCGGAATGGCTTGCCGTATGGCTGGCTGCTGCGGCACTCGCTCTGGCGATCGGTTTGGCCGGAGTCCTCTGGAAGTCGAGGCGCATCGGAACCGCAATCGCCCTAAGACCTGCCCGGAGGTTCGCACTCAGCTTCGTCCCCGCCCTCCTCGCGGGCGCCCTCCTCACGGTGGCGCTGTCACGGGCGGGCCGCTTCGAGCTTTTGCCCGGCGTGTGGCTCCTGACCTACGGCACCGGCGTCATCGCGGGAGGGACGTTCTCGGTGCCCGCGATCCCGATCATGGGCGCCGGCTTCCTGGCGTGCGGCGCCGCCGCGTTCTTCACGCCGCCGGCGTGGGGAAACCTCTGGATGGCTCTCGGCTTCGGAGGGCTGCAGGTCCTTTTCGGGGCGATCATCGCGATGCGTTACGGGGGGTAGAGGCAAGATGGCGAAGGCGCAGAGGACGGCAAGGGATTCAGGGAATGATCCGAACGAACGAGAGCTCGAGAGCGTGAAGGGAGACGCCGGTGCGGCGGAGCCGCTGAAGCTGGAGCGGCTCATCCACGCGCGTATGAGGCTCGCCATCGTGAGCGCGTTGGCGGTGAACTCCGCCCTCTCGTTCAGCGAGCTGAAGGCCATGCTCGGAGCGACCGACGGAAACCTGAGCGTTCACGCGCGGAAGCTCGAGGACGCCGGCTACATCGAATGCACGAAGTTTTTCCAGGATCGGACTCCGCGCACGGAGTACCGCCTCACCGAAGCGGGACGGCAGGCCCTCGACCGCTACCTCGAGCACATGGGCGCTCTGATCCGGCACACCCGACACGGCTGAGATCGGCCTAGCACACATCGGACACCTGGCAGTAACCACGAAGCGATGACACAAAACGCCGGCCCACCCCTCGGCACCGGACTTCACGTCGCAATCATCATGGATGGCAACGGACGTTGGGCCGAGCGCCGAGGGCTTCCCCGGACGGAGGGCCACCGGGCCGGTGTCGCGACGGCTCGGCGCGTCGTGGAAGCCGGACTCGACGAGGCGATCAGCGTCCTCACCCTCTACGCCTTCTCAGCGAATAATTGGGGGCGCCCGGCGGACGAGGTCACGGGCCTCTTCTCCCTGCTCGCCGAGTACCTGGCCGACGAGGTCCAGCGTTGTGTGAGTCGAGGGGTACGGCTGACGGTGATCGGCCGTCGCGACCGCCTCCCTTTCCCACTGCGGACCGCGATCTCGAGCGCCGAGGAATCGACGGCGGGGGGAAATCGGATCTGGCTGCGGCTCGCCGTGGACTACTCCTCCCGGGACGCGATCGTGCGCGCTGCGAACGCGCGAAGCTGGATCGATCCGAGAGCACCCGCGAGCCTCCAGAGCTTCGGCCGGCTGGTGGCTACGCCCGGGGATCCGGAGGGCTGGCAGCCCACCGCCGCAGAGGTGGATCTGCTGATCCGCACGGGCGGCGAGCGGCGCCTCAGCGACTTCCTGCTCTGGGAGAGCGCCTACGCCGAGCTGCTGTTCACGGACACCATGTGGCCCGAGTTCGGACCGGATGATCTGAGATCAGCGCTGCACGACTACCGTGGCCGCGATCGACGCTTCGGCCGGCTCGCCGCCGTATGACCCCCCTGGAGGGTCTGTGCACGTCGCTCCTCGAGGATCGTCCTAGAGGGCATAGGGAGAAGAACCGGCCTCGAGTCGGCCAAGCGAACACGAAGCTCACGCGAAGCTGGAGTGCTTGAGGAGTAGTGGAGAGATGTTCACCGTACGCAAATGGATCGGATTGGCCGCCCTGGCCACCCTCGGCGGCCTGATCATCACGTCCAGCCCCAGCGGCCCTGGCGGGGACGACCGGCTGCTCACGGCCATGTGGCTGCTGCTCGTGCCGCTCGCCATCACGATCGGCGGTCTGGCGGGGGAGGCGTATTGGAGCCGCTGGCTGGCGCTTGCTGCGGGAGTGGCGGTGCTCCCCTGGGCGACGGCGCTGGCGGTGACCCCGACGTACGGGCATCCTGCCCTGCCCCGTCTCCTCCTGCTCGCGGCCTCCCTGCTCCTCCTGCTGAGCCTGACCGGCCGGAGCATGTTCGCCGGCTACGAAGGGCGCGCGGGTGGCACGGCGTGGAGCGGCCCGCTCATGGGACTCGTGCGCTGGACCATCATCTGCAACGTCGCCTCGGTGCTCTCCCTCTATCTCTTCGTGGTAGCGTACGACTACGAGCTCGCGTGGCAGTTCGCGATCCTGGCGACGCTCTTCGGCGGTCTGGTGGCGGGCGTGCTGTTGCTGGCGAAGGGGCGAACCGTCGGGATCCTGCTCGTCGCGCTCTGCTCGGTCTGCTTCGTTCCGGTCGGCAGCCTCTTCGTGTGGCAGGAGGCGACCTACCCCGGGGAAGCCGTACTCTTCGCCGCGATCTTCCTCCCGGGCGTCCTCACGGCATGGGCCAGCCTTGTCGCCTTCGGAAGGCCGATCTGGCGGTTCCTCGCCGCCACGTGAGACGGCGATGAGACGTGGCTGTCAGCCCTCTTCCGGCCCGGGCGCCGTCCGTGCAGACCAGTGGATGTGCCGGATCTTCCATCCGTCGGAAGTCCGCACGAGCAACATCGTCTCTGCGCCAAGACTGCCGATAACCCTCTGACGGAAGATGCCGGTCGTGCGCGACCGGCTGAGCACCCACGCCAGGTCACCGCTCTCGCCTGACCGCTCGAGAGTCACCTCCCGCTCCGTGGCGCTTGCGAACGCCATGTCAGCCGGCAGGTGGTGAGATCGGTACTCCTCCCGTGAGGCTTCCACGCCGCCGGACTCGTAGATCACGACGTCCTCAGCCAGCAACCCCAGCGCCGTCACCGAGTCGCCTGCCGCGAGTGCCTCGTGGAAGGCACGCACCACGTCGTCGGGACTCGGTGCTTCCTGCCCGAACGCGGGTGATGAGATGGCAGCAAGTACGGCAACACCGAGAAGCAGCATTGTTTTGTTCAACAGATCCTCCGCGAATCTCAGAGCAGGAAACAGGCGCGAAGCCTGGCGATGGCAGGAGTGAACCGCCGGTCCCGCGTACCGTGGCGAATCCCCTCGTCTCTTCCAACTTCCTGACGTTGAGCGCTTCAAGAAGTGCTGAAGGTCACTGCCGCTCGACCTCGACGGCCGCCTCTGGCCGTCGTCTCACCTGCCAGGACCTCCATAGCAGGTAGATCGCGGGGATGACGACGAGCGTGAGAATCGTGGCGCTGATCATGCCCCCCACCATCGGCGAGGCGATCCGTTTCATGACGTCAGCACCGGTACCCGCGCTCCAGAGGATCGGTGCGAGTCCGGCCGTGATGGCCGTCACCGTCATCACGACGGGCCGCAGGCGCTCGAGCGCCCCCTCCCGGACTGCCTCCGCCACGTCGCCGGCCGAACGCATGCGTCCCTCCAAGCTCCTGCGGTGGAACGCTTCGTCGAGGTAGATCAGCATCACCACACCGGTCTCGGCAGCCACACCGGCGAGGGCGATGAACCCGACCCAAACGGCGACGCTCGTGTTGTAGCCCAGCAGCCAGAGGAACCAGATACCGCCGACGAGGGAGAAGGGGAGCGCGAGCATGACGATCAACGACTCGGCGACGCCGCGGAAATTGAGGTAGAGGAGCAGAAAGATGATCCCCAGCGTTACGGGCACCACGATCCGCATGCGCTCCGCCACACGCTCCATGAACTCGTACTGGCCGCTCCAGACGAGCGTGTAACCGGCCGGAAGAGTCAGCCTGTCGCTGACGAGCCGCTTGGCCTCCTCCACGTAGCCACCCACGTCGCGCTCGCCGATGTCCACGAAGATGGTCGTCACCGGAAATGCGTCTTCCGTTTTCACGGCCATCGGCCCCTGAAGCACCGAGACGCTCGCGACCTGGCCGAGCGGGATCTGCGCGCCGCTCATCGCCGGGATGAGCACCTCCCGCAGCTTCTCCGGGTCGTCTCTGAGCTCCCTTGGATAGCGGACGTTCACTTCGTAGCGCTCCCGGCCCTCGACCGTGATCGAGGCGGTCATCCCGCCTACCGTCGCCATGATCGCCTTATGGATGTCGCCGACATTGAGGCCGTAACGGGACGCCTCGATCCGGTCCACATCGATGTCCACGTAGTAGCCAGAGACACCGCGCTCGGCGAAGGCGCTTCGTGTCCCGGGGACCTCCCGGACGATCCGCTCCACGCGCTGGCCAATGGCTTGAAGAGAGTCGAGATCGGGACCGAAGACCTTGATGCCGACCGGCGTGCGAACCCCCGTGGCGAGCATGTCGATCCTGCCCTTGATCGGCATCGTCCAGGCGTTCGTCACTCCCGGCATCCGGACCTCCTGATCCATCTCGGCAATCAGTTCCTCGTAGGTCAGGCCAGGCCGCCACTCCTCCTTCGGCCGAAGAGTGATCGTCGTCTCGAACATGTCGAGCGGCGCTGGATCGGTGGCCGTCTCGGCGCGTCCCGCCTTACCGAGCACGGTCTCGACCTCCGGGAAGGACGCCAGCACGCTGTCCTGGTAGCGCATGATCTCACGCGCCTGGGCGATCGACACTCCCGGGACGGTCGTCGGCATGAAGAGAACGGAGCCCTCGTGGAGCGGGGGCATGAACTCGCTGCCCAGGCGCTGCCAGGGAAGGACGGTCGCGGCGAGGACCAGAGCCGCCGCACCAACGACGATCCACGGACGGCGGGTGGCGAAGCCGATGACCGGCCGGTAGAGGGTACGCAGGACGCGGTTCACCGGGTTACGGGCTTCGGGACGGATCCGGCCGCGGATCAGGTAGCCCATCAGGACCGGGACGAGGGTGATTGCCAGGAAGGCGGAGCCGGCCATCGCGAAGGTCTTCGTGTAGGCGAGCGGCTTGAAGAGGCGGCCCTCCTGCTGCTCCAGCGCGAACACCGGCAGGAAGCTGAACGTGATGATGAGGAGGGAGAAGAAGAGCGGCGGTCCGACCTGGCGGGCGCTCGCGGACACGATCTCCCAGCGGGACGTGCCCGGCTCGGCCCGCTCCAGGTGCTTGTGCATGTTCTCGATCATCACGATGGCGCCGTCCACCATGGCGCCGATCGCGATCGCGATCCCGCCGAGGCTCATGATGTTCGCGTTCACCCCGATCCAGCGCATCACGATGAAGGAGATGAGGATGCCGAGGGGGAGCGTGACGATCGCCACGAGCGCAGAGCGGAAGTGGAGGAGGAAAATGACGGCCACCGCCGCCACGATCAGGGATTCCTCGAGCAGCTTGTCACGTAGCGTTTCGATGGCCCGATGGATGAGGTCGCTCCGGTCGTACGCGGTACGCAGATGCGTACCGGGAGGCAGGCCGCGGTTGATCTCCTCGACCCTCTCCTTCACCGCCTCGATCGTCTTCAGCGCGTCCGCCCCGAACCGCATCACGACGATCCCGGCGACGACCTCTCCCCGCCCGTCCAGATCGGCCGCGCCGCGCCTCGGGGCGGGGCCGACCTGTACGGTGGCGACGTCAGCGACCCGGATCGGCGTGCCGTTCGGCGTGGCACCCACGGCCACGTTCCGGATGTCCTCGGTGCCCTTCAGATAACCGAGGCCGCGGATCATGTACTCGCGGCCGCCCATCTCGAGCACCCGGGCGCCGATGTCGATGTTGTGGGCGCCGATCGCCTGCGCGACCCGTGTGACGGGGATGCCGAAGGCCCGAAGCCGCTCCGGGTCGACCTCCACCTGGTACTGCCTCACGAACCCGCCGAGGCTCGCCACCTCCGAGACCCCGGACACCGCCGTCAGCTGGTAGCGGATGTACCAGTCCTGGAGGGTGCGCAACTCGGCCAGGTCGAGGCTGTCGGACTCCAGAACGTACTCGAACACCCAGCCGACGCCGGTGGCATCAGGGCCGAGCACGGGCTCCACGCCCTGGGGGAGCTGCTGCCGGATCCCGTTCAGGTACTCGAGCACGCGCGAGCGGGCCCAATAGATGTCCGTCCCGTCCTCGAAGATGACGTAGACGAGGCTGAGGCCGAAGAAGGAGAAGCCTCGAACCACCCTCGCTCCGGGGACCTTCAGCATCTCCGAGGCAACCGGATAGGTGATCTGGTCTTCGACGATATCCGGAGCCTGCTCCCGGAAGTCCGTCTGGACGATGACCTGCACGTCCGACAGATCCGGGATCGCATCCAGCGGCGTCGTCATCATGGCCCAGATCCCGCCGCCTATCACGGCGGCGGTGGCCAGGAGCACCAGGAACCGGTTCTCGAGCGACCAGGCGATGACGCGATCAATCATGCTCATGCTCCGCGTCGCCCGGTTTCTCGGCCTCTTCAGTCGAGTCGCTGGAGCGACCGGCGCCTGTCGACTCGGGCTCGATCACGGAGCCATGGCCGGCGTGCTGTGTGCCTGGCATGCCCTCGGCTCCTCCAAGGCGCGATTCCGCGTCGACGAGGAAGTTCGCGGAGCCCACGATGCGCTCGCCCTCGGAGAGGCCGGACAGAATGGCGATCCGCTCGCCCGCCCGTGCTCCGAGCACCACCTCGCGCGCCTGCAGCGTGCCGTCCGCACTACGCGAGAAGACGAGGTTTCGCTCGCCCGTCACGACCACGGCCTCCATTGGCACGGTGAGCGCATCTTCCGCGACCCGGACGTCGAAGAAGATCGTGGCGAACATCCCCGGCTTCAGCCGGAGATCGCGGTTCGGCACGGTCACGCGCACCCGGTTCGTGCGGCTCTGCACATCGACCGTCGGGTAGACGAAGCTCACCATGCCCATCTCGTGCTCACCGGGATAGGCGGCCACCTCGATGTGCGCCTGTGCACCCTCCTCGACGAACTTGATGTCCTGCTCGAACACCTCGCCCTCCACCCACACCTCGGTGAGATCGGCGATGCGGTAGAGCCTCATCCCCGGCATCACCCGCTGTCCCTCGAAGACATCCTTCTCCAGCACGATCCCGCTGACGGGCGCCACCAGGGTGAGCGTCTTCGTCACCTCGCCCGAGCTCTCGAGTCGGTCTATCTGCTCCGGCGTGATATCCCAGTAGGCGAGCCGGCGGCGCGAGGCCTCGAGCATGGCTCCGGCGGCCCTCCATGATTCGCCCGCGGTCGAGTCGATCCCGGCGGCAAGCCGCCGCGCCGTAAGGAGCTCCTCCTGTGCCGCCACGAGCTCGGGGCTGTAGAGGGTGAGCAGCCGTTGGCCCCGGCGAACCGTCTCGCCCGTCGAGGCCACGAACAGCTGTTCGATGAACCCCTCGATCTTCGGCGTGACGTCGGCGACGTTGGGCTCCGGCGCCGCGATGCGCCCGACCGTGCGGATGGATCGGGTCAGCGTCTCTCTCGTCACGGTGACGTAGACAACGCCCAGGGCCCGCTCCTGCTCGGCGGAGAGGTGGACGGCCTGCCGCTCGACAGCTTCGGCCGCAGCCAGGTCTTCGCCCGCGCCCGTCCCTGCATGGTCCGCCGCGCTGGTAGCCCTTCCGGCTCGAGATGTGTCGCCGTCGCCGCAGGCTGCGAGCAGCGCGGATGCCAGGATCAGCCCGGCCGGGAACGGCAGTCGGCGGTTGCGGAAGCGTCTCATAGCGCACCTCCCAGATCGGACGCGACGAGCGCTTCGAGCTCACCGACCGCCCGCTGGTACTCGGCTGCCAAGCGCACGCTCTCTATCTGGAAGCGGTTCACCGTGAGCTCGTTTTGCACGAGGGTCATGAAGTCCACCTTTCCCACGCGATAGGCGGAGAGTGCTGATTCGACGGCAGCCCGTGCCTGGGGAAGCACCGACGTCGAGTACAACGCCACGAGCTTGCGAGCCCGCTCCGCCTCGGCGCGTCGCTCGGCAATTCGCGCGAACGTCTCGTTGTAGAGATCGATGGCCCTGGCTTCCTCCTCCGCCTGCAGCGCCGCCATCTCGCGGCGAAGGGGCAGGTGGCTCTTTCCCGCCCACAGCGGCAGGCTGATCCCCACCATGAAGGAAAGCCAGTCGTTGAACTCGGGTCTCTGTGAGTAGGCCATCCCGACCGTGAAATCGGGGTAGATGGCGCGACGCGCAGCCCGATAGCCCGCCTCGGCGGCGCGAGCACGCTCGCGCGCAGCCTGCAACCCTGGCCGCTGTGCATCCGCCAGCGCTATCAGCGCCTCGACGGAGGGGAGCTCCTCGCCTGGGGGCGGAAGTTCCAACTCCTCGATCCCGACGGTGGCCGCTCGCCCGAGCAGGGCATTGAGGCGGGCGGCGGCGGCGAGGCGGTCCTGCTCCACCACCGTGATGTCCTCCGTCATCGATGCCACGGCGACCTGGGCTTGAAGAACATCCTGCTGCAGGCCCTCACCCAAGGCATAGAGCGTGGAGGACACGTCCAAGAATTCGCGCAGCAGCTGGCGCGTGTTCTCCATGATGAGGAGAGCCCGATCCATGAAGGCGAGCTGGTAGTAGGCCGCCTTTACCCGAGCGATCAGCGCCTGCTCGGTTTCCTCCGCGTCAAGCGCACCGGCGCTCGCGAGCAACTCCCAGCGGTCCTCGGAGAATCCCAGCTTCCCGGGCCACGGCAGGCGCTGCGAGAACTCGATCCGGTTCTGCAGCATCGGCTCGGCCGTCGAGCCGAAGTCTGCGATCTGGCGGTTCATCAGCCCGAAGCCAAGCATCGGATTCGGCAATGCGCCTGCCTGCGGCACGCGCTCGGCCGCCACGTCCGCCCTCAGCCTCGCAGCCCTGAGTGCCGGGTTCGCCTCTCTCGCCTGTGAGACCGCCTGGTCGATAGGGAGAGGCTCGGCTGTGGTCTGTGACATCGCCTCACCCGAATCAGCCGCCATCACCGCGGCCAACGCCAGCAAGGCTCGTACTGTCCGCATCGGTTTCATTAGTCGCGATGCTCCTCACGGTGCATGGCACCGAGTTCTCTTTGGGTGTCTATGTTCAGGGTTTGTGCAAAGGCGGCGGCCGGCCCGGACCGCCGCGGGTCGCGGCTAGCGACCGGGGATCAGGCTTTGGGAGGGGGAGTTCCGTGGGTAAGGGGAGCCAGGTGCAGGAACCACGACGGAGCAGGCTCCTCGACAACCTGCATGTTTGGCTGGATTTCGGGACTCGACGAGACCGCAGCAGCAGGAAGGTTGAGCGCGCAGTGTGCGGTAGAGGCGCACGATTCCGGCACGGGCGACGTGTTCTGCGGGACCGGCTCCCGATCCGTGGCAGTCGCTCCCCCCTTCTCGGCAGAGGCTACCGGGTCGTGATCGTGCATGCCCTGGCCGCCAACGGCAGACGCGCAGCTCCCCAGGGGGCTGGCCGTCCCAGTCTGAACGAACAGCAGAAGGAGCATCAAGCTCGATGCCACCCGGCGACGAGCGGCTCTCATCGCAGATACCGATGGAAGAGGTCGACGAGTTCGGACCGAACCTGCTCGGCGGGCTCGCCGCCACGGGCGATGGCATGTGTGGCGCAGTGCTCGAGGTGGTTCGCCAGCAGCACCTTCTCGGCCGAGCGCAACGCCGAATGCACCGCAGCGAACTGCTGCATGATCTCGGGGCAGTATCGCTCATCTTCCACCATGCGGCGGATGCCGTCGATCTGGCCCCGAGCCCGTGCGAGTCGGTGCAGGAGGTCCTGCTTCGTGGACTCGCCGATGCCCATCGCATGGGACGGCCTGTTAGATGCTTTTGTGGTCATGATCTCCGATAGCTGATACCCTACCCCAGTATAGTATATGCGCCGCAGGAGTTCGTCAACCGTAGACGGGTCTCGGCAGACAGGTCGATCGCGATACCCGGGAAGACTGAAGATCAGATAGTCGCAGCCGTCTGGCATCGACCCGTCCCCGATGCTAAGAGGGTAGCTCCGCCAGCGCGGCGCCGTGCCGCGCCTCGAAAAGCGAAAAGGAGCATCCTCGATGCCCAACGCCCTTAGCGTCACCACTCGTCTCGCCTCCCTCCTCGGCCTCGCGCTCGTCGTCGCGGGAGGACGGGCCTGCTCCGGAGCCTCCGACGCGGAGGAATCTGGCGGTGCAGCGGTTGCGGCCGATTCCGCGGACCACGCCTTCGTCGGCGTGAACGTCGTCCCGATGGACGAAGAGAGGGTGCTCCCCAACCAGACCGTCCTCGTGCTCGGCGACCGCATCGTGGCGATCGGCGACGCCGGCGAGGTGAGCGTGCCGGAGGGCGCCGAGCGGATCGACGCTCAGGGGCAGTACCTGATGCCGGGGCTCGCCGAGATGCACGCGCACATACCGAGCGGGCAGGCGGGCGGGCCCGACTTCACGGAGCGGGTTCTGCTGCTGTACCTGGCCAACGGGATCACGACCATCCGTGGCATGCTGGGAGCTCCCGTGCACCTGGAGCTGCGCGCCCAGGCGAACCGCGGCGAAATCCTCTCTCCTCGAGTCTATACCTCCGGGCCCTCCATCAACGGGAACAGCATCCCCAGCGCCGATTCGGCCCGCCGCGCGGTGCGGCATCAGAAGCTCGCCGGCTATGACTTCCTGAAGATCCATCCGGGCCTCTCCAGGGAGGTCTTCGAGACGCTCGACGAGGTCGCCGACAGCGCGGGAATTGGTTTCGCCGGCCACGTGCCGGCCGATGTCGGCCTGGAGCGTGCCCTCGAGGCCGGCTACCTGTCGATCGACCACCTGGACGGGTACGCCCAGGCGCTCGTGCGCGACGGGATGGACGTTTCCGAAGTGCCTCCCTCCTTTTTCGGGGTAAGCCTCGTCGACTTCATGGACGAGGCAAAGCTCGCCCCCGTGGCGGCGGCGACCCGAGAGGCGGGCGTGTGGAACGTCCCGACCCAGAGCCTCATCGAGAGCATCGCCCTTCCGGAGGACCCTAAGGAGACGGCGGCCCGGCCCGAGATGGCGTATATGCCGCCCGAGGTCGTCGCGAACTGGATTGAGGCCAAGCAGGGATTCCTCGACAACGAGGCCTACTCGCCCGACCTCGCCCGCCGCTTCGTGGAGGTCCGACGCAAGCTGATCAAGGCGCTGAACGACGCGGGGGCCGGCCTCTTGCTCGGCTCGGACGCGCCGCAGGTCTTCCAGGTGCCCGGCTGGTCGATGCGAGCGGAGCTCGTCTCCCTCGTGGCCGCCGGACTGACTCCCTACGAGGCTTTGACGACCGGCACGCGCAACGTCGCCGCCTACTTCGACGAGCTGAACGAATGGGGCACGCTCGAGGCGGGAAAGGTGGCCGATCTCCTCCTGCTCGATGCAAACCCGCTCGAGGACGTCGGCAATGTGGGGCTTCTGAGCGGCGTCATGACCCGCGGTCGCTGGGTGCCCCGGGCCGAGCTCGACGAGATCCTGGAGGGGTTGAAAACGGAGTAGTCCGGGCTCCCCGCTGCTCGATCGCGGATCGGCTCGAGACTCAGGGATCCACGACGCCGATGTATGGAAGGGTCCGGTACTGCTCGCGCAGGTCGAGGCCGTAGCCCACCACCCAGCGGTCGGGGATGTCGAAGCCCAGGTAGTCGACGTCGACCTCGCTCCGGATGCGCTCTTTCTTCCGTACCAGCGCACAGCAGCGGAGCGACGCCGGCTCCCTCGCCCTCAGCATGTCGATCAGGTAGTGGAGGGTGTTGGCGGTGTCCACGATGTCTTCGACGATCAACACGTGGCGGCCGCGCACATCGGTTCGGACGTCCATCAGCAAGCGCACGGCCCCCGACTCTGCCCCGTACTGGTAGCTCGAGAGCGCGATGAACTCTATTCGGCGCTCGATCGTAAGCCGCCGGGCAAGATCCGCCAGGAAGACGAACGCGCCCTTCAGAACACCGATGAGCATGATCTCGCCGGCATCGGCGTAGTCGAGCGAGATCTGCGCTGCCAGCTCATCGACGCGTCGGCCGATCTCCTCCTCGGAGATGAGCACGGGCGGCAAGTCAGGCGATCTCTCGGCAGGCATGAGCGTCATTCCTCGCCCGGCTCGAAATCCAGAGCTTCCGAGTTGATGCAGTAGCGCATCCCGGTCGGCTCCGGTCCATCCTCGAACACGTGGCCCAGGTGCGCATCGCATCGGGCGCACAGCACCTCGGTCCTGGGGACCGCGAGGCTGTCGTCAGGCGCCATCACCACGCGATCGGGATCGATCGGCTGAAAGTAGCTCGGCCATCCGGTGCCCGATTCGTACTTGGCGTCGGAGCCGAACAGCTCGCTCCCGCAGCAGACGCACCTGTAGGTGCCCGCACTCTTCTCAGCCACGTACTGGCCGCTGAAGGGCGGCTCGGTGCCCCTCTGGCGGGTCACGTAGTATTGCGCCGGTGTCAGCCGCTCCTGCCACTCCTTCTCGGGTCGTTCGACTCGGTCCGTCTCGTTGTCCACGTCCACTCCAGGTCCTGTCTGTACTGAAACGTTCTCGACTCCGGGTGCGAGCGCCGCCCGGACAAACGCCGGGGCCGGCGCTGGCGTTCGGCAACTAAACACTTCGGCTACAGCGCGGGAGACCGTTCCCGGCCCTGATGCTCCGGATCGGATGTAAAGAGGGCGGAGACATCGCACGACTCCGCCCGTCACGAGTCTCGCGGTAGCCCATTACTTGTGTATACGCCGCAACGGCGAGTCAACTCTTGCTGAGCACGCGAGCTCTTGACTTAGTATACCCACCTGCGGTCCGGTTGGCACGAGTCCGGCCCCCCTCCGTATCTTCGGGCTTTGGCGTCGCCCACCGCCAACGTGGAACGGGCGGCGCCTCACCCCCGACGGGCTCGTGTATGACCTGGGAGATCGGCTTCGTTTTCGTCGTCATCGCGGTGGCGCTCGTGCTGTTCGTGAGCGAACGCTACCCGATCGACCAGGTCGCCCTCGCGATCCCGGTGGTTCTCCTGGCGGGAGGCATCATCTCGCCCGCCGAGGCGGTGTCCGGGTTCAGCAACACGGCGACGGTCACGGTGGCCGCGATGCTGATCCTGGGTCTTGGCCTCGTAAAGACGGGCGTGATCGCGGCGATCGCACGTTGGGCGCTCACGGCGCCTCTGGGCCCTCCCCAGATGCGGCTCGCAATCCTCTGTCTGGTTGTCGCCGGGACCTCGCCGTTCCTGAACAACACGGCCGTCGTCGTGGTCTTCCTGCCGGTGTTTCTCTCCCTGGCCTATCAGGAGGGCGAGGCGCCGTCGCGTTATCTGATGCCGCTCTCCTTCGCCGCCATCCTGGGGGGGACCGTGACCCTGGTCGGCACGTCCACCAACCTCGTCGTGTACGGCATCGCCGAGAACCACGGCCTGAGCGAGTTGACGATGTTCTCGATCGCCCCGCTCGGCCTCGTCTACCTCACCGCGGGAATGCTCTACCTGTTCACGATGGGGCGCTGGCTCATCCCGCGCCGTATGGGAGCGGCCGATCTCTCCGGCAAGTACCACGTCCGCCAATTCCTGGCGGAGCTCGCCGTCCAGTCGGGCTCGGCCGCCGTCGGCAAGTCGCTCGGCGAGCTCAAGTGGCGAGAGCGCTACGGCGTCTCGATCCTCGGACTGGGAAGAGGCGACCGGTCGGTGTGGGCGCCGGGCTCGGAGCGACGCATCGTCGAAGCGGACATCCTCTATGCCCAGGGCACGCCTCAGCAGCTTCTGACCTTGTCCCGTCGCGAGCGCCTGGACCCGCCGGCTCGTCGGGCCAAGAGCGCCATCGACTTCATCTCGGAGAACGCCCGGCTGATGGAGGTCATGATCGGGCCTCATTGCACGCTCGCCGAGCACACGCTGGGTGAAGCCCGATTCCAGCAACGCCACGGCGCCATGGTGCTCGCCATTCAACGCCACGGGGTCACGATCCGGGACAGGCTCGAAAGCCTGCGCCTGGCCTTCGGCGACCTCCTGCTGGTCCACGGGCCCGTTCCGGCCTTGGACGCGCTCGCCGAGGAGCCGGGCTTCGTCCCTCTCCGCATGGTCGGAGTGCCGGTGCGAGATCGACCTCGGGCCCTGGTTTCGGTAGGAATCCTCTCAGGTGTAGTGGCCGCCGCGACCACGGGTCTCGTAGGCATCATGCCGGCCGCACTCATGGGAGTCGTTCTCATGGTCTTCACGCGCTGCGTGCGACTGGACGAGATCTACTCGGAGATGGACTGGATGGTGGTCTTCCTGCTGGCCGGCTTGCTTCCCCTTGGCATCGCTATGGAGACGACCGGAGCGGCCGCATGGCTCGTCACCGCAATCAGCCATAGCCTCGGCCAGGTGGCGCCCACTGCCGTAATCGCCGGCATCTACCTGATCACCGCGCTGCTCACGGCCGTGATGTCGAACGTCGCCACCGCGGTGGTCGTGGCCCCCATCGCCCTGTTCGTGGCCTCACAGCTCGGAATGAACCCCTACGCGTTGCTCATCACGGTCATGTTCGCCGCGTCGGCGTCCTTCATGACGCCGATGGGCTACCAGACCAATGTCCTCATCTACGGACCGGGCGGTTACCGCTTTACCGATTTTCTCAAGGTCGGTACGCCCCTCACCATCCTCCTCGGAATCCTCACCACTCTTCTCGTTCCGGTCTTCTGGCCCAGCTGACGTGAACCGCGAAGGCGGTTCGTGCGTTATTGAGTTGGAAGTCGACGCTACCGGTTGAGAGAGATTCGCAGGTACACGCCTATGTCATTGTGTTACTGTAGGTTGACATCGCACTACAGAGGAGGATCGCGGTGTATCGCGACGCCCTGAACTGCGAGACGGTGCGGGAGACGCTTTGGCCCCTGGAACAGCCTCGAGCGTACTCCGAGGAGGATGAAGCGGCTCGCATCCACCTGGGCCACTGCGCCGAATGCCGCGAGTTCTTCGCCCGGGACGCAGCATTGGTGCGCGCCGTGTCCGCCTATGGAGCGGGAGCGCGTGCGCCGGAGAGCCTTCGGAAGCGGATCCGCGAAGCGGTCGCCCGTGAGGCGAGACTCGAGGCCGCTGGAAGAGGACCCGGATCGCGACAGGAGCTGCCGGAAGCGGGCGAGGCTCTTCGACTGACGCGCCTTCCCGCGCGCGTTCGCCGTGAGGGGGCGGCGGTCGCGGCCGCCGTCGTCGTTCTCCTGGCGGCGGGGGCGATCGTTCGTACGAGCGCCCCCGGTGATATCCGGGAGGCCTACGCGCAGGACTATCTGAACCGGGCCGTCCAGGACCACGCCATCCACTCGCCGGATCCGGCCGCGGTCTCGCGCTTCTTCCTGCAGGAGATGGGTGTCGGCGTACGCCCCGTGACGCTGGTTGAGGGCCGGGTGACGCGCGCGATGGTGTGCCTGCTGGCGGACCGGCAGGCGGCGATGGTCGAGTACGCCATCGGCGAGCACACGATTGCCCATTACCGCGTACCGACGCGCGAAGCACCGGTCGGGGAGACTGAGTTTCGCTCGTCGTCGGAGCGGGGGATCAGCATCGTCAGCTGGCGGGACGCCGTCTTCGAGCACGCTCTTGTCGGGGACCTGCCTCCTCAGACGCTGACGGCGCTCGCGCGACGGGCGTTCTCCTCAAGCGGCGAGCCCTTTTCGCCCGCGGAATAGACGCCTCCGCTCAAGACGCCGGCGAGACCCGCACCGCGCAGAACTTGAACTCGGGGATCTTCCCCGCCGGATCCAGCTCATCGATGGTCAGCAGGTTCGCAGCCGCTTCCCTGAAATGAAACGGGATGAACACGGCGCCGCGCAGCATACGGTCCGAGCGCGCGGCGGGCAGCACGATGGACCCCCGCCGGGACGCCACCTCCACCAGCTCGCCGTCCTCCACGCCGAGCGCCTCCAGGTCCGCGGGATGCATGTCGACCACCGGCCCCGGCCGGATCGCGTGAAGCGCGCGCGATCGGCGCGTCATGGTGCCCGTGTGCCAGTGCTCGAGCCTCCGACCGGTGTTGAGCACGAACGGATACTCTTCGTCCGGTAGCTCCTTCGCCGGCGCGAACTCGGCGGGCACGAACTTCCCCCTGCCGCTGGCCGTCGGGAAGCGGTCTCCGAAGAGAACCTGGATGCCGTCTTCGCCCGGGTCCGGGCACGGCCACAGCTTTCCGGTCAGCCCGAGGTTGTCGTAGGTGAGCCCGGCATACGAGGGAGCGAGGGCGGTGAACTCCGAGAACACCTCTTCGGGCGAGCCGTACTCCATCGGATAGCCCATCCGGGCACCGATCTCACACGTGATTTCCCAATCGAGACGGGCACCGCCCGGCGGCTGCAGAGCCTTGCGGCCCACCTGCACGCGACGGTCGCTGTTGGTGTACGTGCCGCTTTTCTCGAAGAAGCTGGTCGCGGGCAGGATCACGTCGGCGAACTCGGCGGTCTCGGTGAGGAAGATGTCCTGGACGACAAGAAAATCGAGGTTCGCAAGGGCCTTGCGCACCTTGTTCACGTTGGGATCGGACAGGAAGGGGTTCTCTCCCATCATGTACATGCCCCTGATCACGCCATCGAGCGCCCCACCCATGATCTCGACCACCGTGAGGCCCGGCTGCGCGTCCAGCTCCACGCCCCAGGCCTGCTCGAACTTCTCGCGTACCGCCGGATCCGCGACGCTCTGATAGTCGGGGTAGACCATCGGGATGACGCCGGCGTCGGACGCCCCCTGGACGTTGTTCTGTCCGCGCAGCGGATGGAGACCCGTGCCCTCGCGGCCTATGTTGCCGGTCATCAACGCGAGGGATATGAGGCACCTCGCATTGTCGGTACCATGGGTGTGCTGCGAGATGCCCATGCCCCAGAAGATCATCGCACGCTCCGCGCAGCCGAAGGTGCGCGCCGCCTCCCCGATCAGGCCGGGCTCCACCCCGCAGATTCCCGCGGCCGCCTCCGGGGAGTAGCCCTTCACCACGGCCTTCAGCTCCTCGAAGCCCTCGGTGCGCTCTGCGATGTACGCCTCGTCGATGAGACCCTCCTCGATAAGGACGTGCATCCAGGAGTTGTAGAGCGCGACGTCGGTGCCGGGGTTGATCTGGAGGAAGTAGTCCGCGTGATCGGCCATCTCGATCCGTCGCGGCTCGACGACGATGAGCTTGGTGCGCCCGCTCTTTCGAGCCTGCTTGACGAAGGTGGCCGCCACGGGGTGGTTGCCGGTCGTGTTGGAACCGGCGATCAACGCGACGTCCGCGTTGCGCACATCGCCGAAGACGTTCGTGACCGCCCCCGAGCCGATCGTCTCGAGGAGGGCGGCGACGGAAGAGGCATGACATAGCCGGGTGCAATGGTCGACGTTATTCGTCCCGAACGCCGCACGCACCAGCTTCTGAAAGAGATAGGCCTCCTCGTTGCTGCACTTCGCGCTCCCGAACCCCGCGAGCGCGCCGGACCCGTCTCGATCACGGATCTCGACGAGCCGCGTCGCCGCCAGATCCAGCGCCTCCTCCCACGTCGCCTCGCGGAAGTGCGGCAGCACCTCTTCGTAGTCGACGAGCCCACCGGGTCGCCGCTTGCCCTCGCCGCGCACCTCCGTGGAGAGCGGCCCCTTCGGGTAGGAGGACTCCTTCCGGATCAGCGGGGTCCGCAGTCTCTCGGGATGGCTCGTGTAGTCGAATCCGAACCTCCCCTTCACGCACAGGCGCTCGTGATTGACCGGACTCTCCCGGCCATCGGCGTACTGGATCCGGTTCTCCGCCTCGTCCACGAAATACCGGATCGCACATCCCACCCCGCAGTACGGGCAGACCGAGTCGACGGAACTCACCGTCGATCGCTCGGCCCGGTCGAGCGTCGCGAGCAGCTCCTCGCGGTGCGCGTCGATCGCCGCCCGCAGCTCCGGCGTCAGAGCGCCGTGCAGGTCGCTGAGCAGTAGCCGTTCACCGCTCCGGCGCACCTTCACGCCGCGCTTCTTCAGCTCGCCGAGCAGCGTCGTGGTGGTCACAAGACCTCCCAGTCCACGTTGCCGGATCCGGCCACATCGTTCGGCGGCTCCTCCCAACCCCGGAGCGACAGCGCGCCGGTCGGACAGACCTTTTCGCACTCCCCGCAGGATACGCAGGTGCTCTCTCCCATCGGCACGTCCAGATCGAAGGCTATCCGCGTCTGGTAGCCCTTTCCGGTGCGGCCCATGACCTCGTTGACCTGCAGGTCGTCACAGCCCCGGATGCAGCGGTCGCAAAGGATGCACGCCTGGTGGTCGACGAAGATCACCTTCGACGTGTGGTCGAGTGCTCGGCCGTCGCCGGCCGGGATCCCGCCCGCGGGCTCGGTCCGCGATCCCGGCGCCTCACCCGTTTCACCGCTCCGGCGTCGAGCGGGCCAATCCGCGCCCAACTCTGCCGCCAACTCCACCAGGGCATCCGACCCCGTCTTGAGACGGTCCGAAGCGTCGACCGGGTAGTCCGACAGGAGGAGCTCCACCAGGCCCCGTCGGCAGGCTTCGAGCCGCTCCGAGGACGTGCGAACCTCCATCCCGTCCTCGGCACCCCGGACGCAGGCGGCGGTAAGCTTGGGCTCGCCGATCTCCACGAGGCACAACCGACACACGCCGACAGGTTCGAGCCTCGGGTCGTGACAGAGGACCGGAAGGTCGATACCCAGCAGCCGGGCCGCTTCCCAGATCGTCGCCCCCGGCGGAACCTGGACCGCCCGCCCATCGATCGTCAGGCTGATCATCTGCTCACCGCTGCCCCGTGTCGCCACGATACCCTATCCTGACCCTATTCTGGAGCTTCGACGGAGCACCCGGGGACCTCCTCGGGCCAGTGTTGGGCTACCGAGATGAGCGGGTTCAACGCCACGTACCCGAGACCGCAGATCGATGTCTCGCCGAGCAGGAGATTCAGCTTCCGGATCACCGCCCAGTCGAGCGGCACCCCGCTCTCGAGGGTCGCCTCGAGCATCTCCGTGGCCTTCTGCGTGCCGAGGCGACAGGGAACGCACTTC
>JBDHFW010000022.1:0-22820 GCA_039590175.1 Gemmatimonadota bacterium
GTCCGGCCGCACCTCGAGCGTGTCGGCGCGGGAGGAGGAGTCGGTGGCGGCCTCGGCCTGTGCGGCGCGCAGCGGCGACGGGGCGAGGGCGACGACCGCCAGCGCCAGGGTCGCGGCGCAACCGCCGATCGTGACCCTGGCGAGCCGCGTGATCACGCCTTCGGTGCGGAACGTCACGGAGCGGCTGCCCGCTGCGGGCTTCGTCAGACGACCGGCTCGAGGATGAGCTGGCCCCGGTACAGGCGCGAGTACAGGGCGTCCTGGAGGAGCAGTTCTTCGTGCGAACCCTCCTCGACGACGCGGCCGCGATCCAGGACGAGGAGCCGGTCGGCCCGCTGCACGGTGCGAAGGCGGTGGGCGATGATCAGCGTCGTGCGGCCCTCCATCAGGTTGCCGAGCGCCTCCTCGACGAGCTGTTCGCTCTCGGTGTCGAGGCTGCTGGTCGCCTCGTCCAGGATCAGGATGCGGGGCGCCTTGAGCACGACCCGGGCGATCGCCAGCCGCTGCCGCTGCCCGCCCGACAGCCGCACCCCCCTCTCGCCGACCAGGGTCTGGTAGCCGTTGGGCAGGCGCTCGATGAACTCGTGGGCGTGCGCCCCCCGAGCCGCCTCCTCGATCTCCTCGGGGCTGGCGTCCGGCCGGCCGTAGGCGATGTTCTCGAAGACGGTGCCGGAGAAGAGCGTGGGCTCCTGCGGCACGAAGCCGATTGCTCCCCTCAGGTCGGCCAGGGCGACCTCCCGGATGTCCCGCCCGCTCCAGGAGATGAGGCCGCGCGTCGGGTCCCAGAAGCGGAGGAGAAGGGCGGCGATGGTGGACTTGCCGCCTCCGCTCGGCCCCACGAGGGCCACCACCTCGCCCGGCCGAAGCCTCGCGCTCACGGCCTGAAGCGCCCAGGGCTCCTCGGGTCCATACCGGAACCACATATCCTCGAACTCGATCTCCGGAATTGCCGTCGTGGGGACCGGCACCGGCTCCGGTGGATCGGCGATCTCCGGCTGCTCTTCCATGAGGTCGAACACCCGGATGGCGGCTCCCTGGGCCTGCTGGTATGAGCCCCAGAGCGAGGCCAAGGCCGTGATTGCCGCCGCCACCTGCACGGCGTAGAGCAGGAAGGAGACGAGCTCTCCGGCAGTGATCTGACCCGCCAGGACGAGCCGGCCTCCCTGCCAGAGCACTGCCGTGATCCCGCCGAAGGCGACGAAGGCCAGTACGCCGAAGAACAGCCCCCGGGCCCAGGCGCGGCTGATGGCGGCTCGCAGCGACTCGTCGATCCGCGCGCCGTACCGATCGGTCTCCCAGCGTTCCCGAACGAAGCTCTGAACGATCGGGATCTGCCCCAGGGCCTCCTCGGCGACGGCGTTGGCATCCGCGAGCCGGTCCTGCACCTCCGTGGACTTCCGGCGGACGTAGCGCCCGAAGAATATGGCGATCGCGACGACCAGCGGGGCCACGGCGGCTGTCGTCAGCATCAGCTGGGGGTGGAGCGCGGCGAGCAGCGTCAGCCCGCCCACCAGGTACAGAATCTGACGGAAGAGCTCGGCCACCTGATGGCCCAGGACGGCCTGGAGCGTTGAGCAGTCCGAGGTGAGGCGGCTGGTCAGCTCGCCGGATGTCCGCTCGGTGAAGAAGCCCGGCGAGAGATCCAGGAGCCGGGAGAAGAGTCCGGTCCGGAGTCGAACGATCACCTGCTCTCCGGTCACACCGAGCAGGTAGACCTCCACGAAGTTTAGCGCGCCCTTGATCGCGAACAGGATCAGCAGGCCGACGGCGATCGTGTTGAGGTTGACCAGGTTCCGGGTGACGAACGCGGCGTCCAGCAGAAAGCGGACGACGAGGGGGAAGGCGAGGCCGATCGCTGTGCTGAACAGGAGAGCGACGCCCGCGATCGCGACCTTCCCGCGGTGCGGGCGCACCAGCGGCCAGAGCTTCCGCAGGGCGAACAGCGACAAGCGGGCTCTCGCCCGACCCTCGGTCGGGCCCTCGGTCCGATCTCTCCCGCGAGACGTCCCACGTCCGGCGTGGCGTCCCCTCTGACTCGCCTCTATCTTCCCGCGCTCCTGTCCTGATGCATGTATCCGCGTCGACTGACGCCAATTGATTCATGAACGAACCGACCCGCAACGATACGAGCGGTTGGGGAACGCTGGCCGCGGTCGCGGCCGTGGCCACCTACGCCCTCATCGTCTTCGGAGGGATCGTCCGCATCACCGGCAGCGGCATGGGCTGCGGCGACGATTGGCCGCTCTGTAACGGCCAGCTCATCCCGCCGATGGACTTCGACACGCTCATCGAGTACGGCCACCGGCTGGCCGCCCTCGCCGTGAGCCTGCTCGTCGTCGCCTTGGCCACGGTGGCCTGGTGGCCGAGACGGGCCGCCGTCCGGCGTCCGCTGCACCTCCTCTCGCTCCTCGCCGTCCTGCTGCTGGTCGTGCAGGTGCTTCTCGGCGCGGTGACCGTGTGGCTGGAGCTGCCGCCGACCACGGTGGTCCTGCACTTCGGCACGGCGATGGCCCTGCTGATCGTTCTCGCCGTCGGGGCGTGCGTCGGGTTGGCGGGCGCCGAGCGTCCGGCCGTCCACCGCGATGGTGCGACCCGAACGCTGAAGGCGCTGGCGGCCTTCGCGTTCGGTGTCGCGCTGCTCGGGGCGTTGGTGGCCAACCTGGATGCGGGCCCGGCCTGCCTCGGCTTTCCGGCCTGCAACGGGAGCTGGATGCCGCGTGGGGGCGGCCTGGTGCACGTGCACTGGACCCACCGGCTCGCCGCCTATCTGCTTTTCCTGCTGCTGCTGTCGCTGCCCGTGCTCGTACGGCGATGGAGGCCCGGGGATGGCGCGGCTCTCACCTGGTCCGCCCTCGGCCTCCTGGCCGGACTGGGTCAGGTCGGCGTCGGCGCGGCCATGGCGCTCACTCTCTATCCGGGCACGCTGAAGGCCATCCACCTGGCCATCGGGGCGGCTCTGGTCGCCGTCACCGTCGTCGCTGCCTGGCTCGTCTCGAGACCGCGGAGCGTCTCCTAGACACGCGTCAGCGGCCTCTCCAGGAAGCGACGTCCTCTACAGGGGGGCGAGCCGGGCGGTGAAGTGACGGAGCTGCGGCGGCTCCTCGACGATCCGGTACCCCTTCACCTCCTGGCGCCGCTCGGCGACCGCCTGCGCCACCTCGAGCACGTAATCGATGTGGCTCTTCGTGTAGACGCGCCGCGGCACGGCCAGCCGTAGCAGCTCCAGCGGGGCGACCCGCTCCTCTCCGGTCGCCGGATCCACGCCCCCGAACATCAGCGTCCCGATCTCCACGCTCCGGATCCCGCCCTCCAGGTAGAGCTCGCACGCCAGGGCGTGAGCGGGGAACTCCAGCTGCTGGATCGCGGGGAGGAAGGCTCCGGCATCGATGTAGATGGCATGACCGCCCGGGGGCTGCACGATCGGGTAGCCGGCCTCGGTCAGGCCCTCTCCCAAATAGGCCACGGACGCCGTCCGGTACCGCAGGTAATCCTCCTCCACCACCTCGTACAGTCCGACCGCGATCGCCTCCAGGTCGCGTCCGGCCATCCCTCCGTACGTGGGGAAGCCCTCGGTGAGGATGAGGAGCGCCTCCTCCTGCTGGGCGAGCTGGTCGTTGTTGGAGCCCAGGAAGCCGCCGATGTTCGTGAGGCCATCCTTCTTCGCGCTGAACGTCGCCCCATCGGCCAATGAGAAGGTCTCCCGCGCGATCGACTCCACGCTGCGGTCCTGGAAACCCTCCTCACGGACCTTGATAAAGTAGGAGTTCTCGGCGAACCGGCAGGCGTCGAGGAAGAAGGGGACGCCACTTGACCGGCAGATCTCGCTCGCCGACCGAATGTTCGCCATCGAGGCGGGCTGCCCGCCGCCCGAGTTGTTCGTGATCGTGTGGATGATGCAGGCCACCTCCTCCCGGGAATCGGCCAGGATCTGCTCCAGGGCGCCGAGGTCGATGTTCCCCTTGAAGGGATATACTTCGTCCGGTGTCAGGGCTTCGGGGGTCGGGATGTCGACCGGCCGGCCGCCGAGGAACTCCACGTTGGCGCGCGTCGTGTCGAAGTGAGTGTTGCTGACCACGATGCGACCCCGAACTCCGAGGCAGGAGAAGAGAATCCGCTCCGCGGCCCGCCCCTGGTGGGTCGGGATGATGTGCTGAAAGCCGGTCAGCTCGCGCACCCGATCGCGGAAGCGGTACCAGGACCGGGCGCCCGCGTACGATTCGTCCCCCCGCATGATGCCGGCCCATTGCTCCGCCGACATCGCCCCGGTGCCGGAGTCGGTCAGCAGGTCGATCAGGATGTCCTCGGCCGCGATGCGGAAGAGGTTCCACGAGGCCGCCTCGAGGATCTCGCGTCGCTCCTCGCGGCTGGTCATGCGCAGCGGCTCGACCGCCTTGATCCGGAACGGCTCAATGATCCTCTCCATACCGGCGCTCCCCCTCCTCTTCAGTTTGGCTGGCGGCCCGTTAGACGGTCTCCAGAAGCGCGACGTGGCCGAGGCCGCCCGCCGCACAGACGCTCACGATCGCTCTCGAGCCCGGCGGCATGTCGGCGAGCTCCAGGGCCGTCTGCGACAGAAGGCGCGCTCCCGTCGCGGCGAAGGGGTGGCCGAGCGCCACGCTGCCTCCGTTCGGATTGACGCGGTCCATCGGGAAGCTCCCGAGGTCTCGCCGGATCCCGGCGCGATCACGCAGCCACTCCTCGTCCTCGAGCGCTCGGATGGTGGCGAGAACCTGCCCGGCGAACGCCTCGTGGATCTCCCACAGGTCGATCTCCTCGTAGCTGAGGTCGTGACGGGCGAGGAGCCGAGGGATGGCGATCGCCGGCGCCATGAGCAGGCCGTCGCGCGCGATGTCGACGCCGGCCTGCTCCCAGTCGACGAGACGTGCCCGCGCCGCCCGATCGCTCAGGTGCGCCAGGCCGGTCTCGCTCGCCACCCAGCAGGCGGCGGCGCCGTCGGTCAGGGGCGAGGAGTTGCCGGCCGAGAGCGACCCGCTCGCCCCGAAGGCCGGACGGAGCGCGGCCAGGCGGTCCAGCGAGGTGTCCTTGCGCGGGATCGCGTCGTCGCTGATCGGGAAGGTGCCGGGCGAGACGATAAGCTTCCGGTAGAAGCCTTGCTCCGTGGCGGAGACCGCTCGGAGGTGGCTCATCAGCGCGAACCGGTCCTGCTCCTCTCGGGGAACGTTCCAGCGCCGGACCATCTCCTCGGTGTGCTCTCCCATCGTCATCCCGGTCGTGCGCTCCTTCGCCTGCGGGACGGCAAGCCGCAGGTCCCGGGCGCGGACGCCGGCGAGCGTTCCCATGAAGGCCCGGGGTCCGCGCGAAGATGCGGCACGGCGGACCGTCCTGCTCAGCGCCTTGGAGAGCCCGACCTGCGTGTAGGTCATGGATTCCACGCCTCCGCAGAGGGCGAGATCGACCCTGCCCGCCCGGGCCTGCGCGGCCGCATGGGTCGCCGCGGCCAGGCTGGTGGCACACTGCTGCACGATCGTGAGTGCCGGCACGCTCTGGTCGAGGGCGGCGTCCAGCCACACCTCGCGCCCCCAGTTGGCCACGGCCAGGGATGGGATGACGGAGCCCCAGACCACCAGGTCGACCCGCCGATCCCCGCCGTGGCCCAGCCCTATCTCTCCCACGACGGTCTGCTGCGCGACCGGCACGGAGAGCTGAAGGGCGTCGAACGCCTCGAGCTCGCGATCGATCCTCGCGAACGGGCTCCGCAGGCCCTGCACGACATAGGTGGCTGTATCGGCCATGGCTCCTCCCCGGCTCCTTCCCTTGGTTGGCGACGGGCTTCGCCCAGCCGACGACGGGCTTCCTTTGGCTGGCGACGGCGAAACAGACTCTGCAAGATGCTTGGCTCGGAAAGCGTGTCGCAACGCACGCCGCGCGTCGATCTTCAGGTCGTCCCGCCATCAGAGGAACGCTCCGGATGGTGGCGCGTGTCGGACCGGAGGATCGGCGGGCGGCCGATCCCATGACCCAGCGAGGAGGACCTTGAGCGAGAACCCAGGACCGAGGGTGCGTTTCGCGCCCAGCCCGACGGGTCATCTGCACGTCGGCGGAGCCCGAACCGCACTGTTCAACTTCCTCCTCGCCCGCCATACCGGCGGAACCTTCGTCCTCAGGATCGAGGACACGGATCGGGCACGCTCGAGCGATGAGATGACCCGCTCGATCCTCGACGCGATGGCCTGGCTCGGGCTGGACTTCGACGAGGGACCTCTCCACCAGGCGGACGGCCTCGAGCGGCACCGGTCCGACGCCTTCCGCCTCCTGGAGAGTGGGGCGGCCTACCGCTGCTTCTGCGTGCCGCCGGAACCGCGTCGGCCGACCGGAGGCGAGACGGAAGCCTGCCGATGCGGGCGGATTCCGCAGGAGGAGGCCGAGCGGCGCGCGGAGGTCGGGCAGGCGTACGCGCTCCGGTTTCGGGTGCCACCGGGCGAAACGAGCTGGGAGGATGCCGTGCACGGCCGCCGTGCGGTCGAGAACGAGCACGTCGCGGATTTCGTGCTGCTTCGCTCCGACGGAACGCCGGTCTACAACCTGGCCGTGGTCTCGGACGACATAGCCATGGGGATCAACTGCATCCTGCGGGGCGATGACCATCTCTCGAACACGCCCAAGCAGATCCTGCTGTACGAGGCGCTCGGAGCGACGCTCCCGACCTTCGCTCACGTGCCGATGATCCTCGGACCGGACGGCAAGAGGCTTTCCAAGCGGCATGGCGCGACCTCGGTGGAGGCGTACCGGGATCAGGGCATCCTGCCGGAGGCGCTCTTCAACTTCCTGGCCCTCCTCGGGTGGTCGGCGGGGGACGACCGCGAGGTCATGGACCCCCCGGAGCTGGTTCAGGCGTTCAGCGTAGACCGGATTCTCAAGAAGAGCGCGGTCTTCGATCTGGAGAAGCTGACCTGGCTGAACCGGCAGCACATCGAGCGGCTGCCGATCGACCGGCTCGTGGAGTTGGCCAGAGGGCCGCTCGAGGAGGCCGGCGTCCCGGCGCCCTTCATCGAGGCGTCGCCCGACCGGGTGAGGGGAGTCCTCGATCTGGTGCGTGAGAGGGGCAACACGGTCGAGGCCGTGGCGCTGCAGGCAGCCCCGTTTCTGATGGATGAGGTCACCTACGAGCCCGAGGCCGTCGCCCGGTTCTGGAAGCGGCCCGCCGAGGCCTCCGAGCTCCTGCGAGCGGTGGGCGACCGGCTCTCCGCCCTGGCTGATTTCGAGCCCGATGCCCTGGAAGAGGCGATTAGACAACTGGCTTCCGAAAAAGAAGTTGGAGCCGGCAAGGTCATCCACCCTCTCAGGGTCGCCGCGATGGGGACGGGGGTGAGCCCCGAGATCTTTTCCGTGCTCGCTCTCATGGGTCGCGAGCGGACGCTGGAGCGCATCGAGCAGGCGCTCGGCTACCTGGACGCCATGGCGGCGACGAAGGACTTGGACACGCCGTGACCCGGGTCGCCGACGAGCTGTGGATGCGCCGCGCGCTGGATCTGGCCGAAGAGGCGGGGCGGGCGGACGAGGTGCCGGTGGGGGCGGTCCTGGTCTCGCCGGACGGCCGCACGTTCGAGGCGCACAATCGCACCCGCGAGCTGAGCGATCCAACGGCGCACGCGGAGATGCTGGCGTTGCGGCAGGCCGCCGAAGAGGCGGGGGATTGGCGCCTCCTCGGGTACGAGCTCTACGTGGCCCTCGAGCCGTGCGCCATGTGCGCCGGGGCGATCGTGCTCGCCCGCCTGGATCGCCTGGTGTTCGGGGCGGCCGACCCGAAGGCCGGGATGTGCGGATCGCTGGGCAACATCGTCCAGGATACCCGCCTCAACCACCGCGTGCAGCTGACCGGCGGCGTGCTGGCCGACGAGGCCGGAGAGATCCTCAGGCGTTTCTTCCAAGAACGGCGCTAGGCGCCCTCACTCCGGCACCAACGGATTCGGCCCAGCTTTCGTGCTCACGCAGCCGCTATCCTGCGCTCAGGAAGCCGCGACATCTTCGCCGGCCACGATCGCGCCGTTAGGCCGCCCCGCCAAGCGCACGATCGCGTACAGCCCCCCGATCGCGAGGGCGTAGGAGACGAGCAGCGGCAGCCCGAACGCCGTGCCGAGATCACCCAGCACTAGCGCCACCAGCGCCACGACCAGGGCGTACGGCAGCTGGGTGCGCACGTGGTCCACGTGGTCGCATGCCGAGGCGAGCGAGCTCATGACGGTGGTGTCGGAGATGGGGGAGCAATGGTCGCCGAAGATGGACCCGGCGAGCACGGAGCTGATCGCGCCGAGCGTGAGCGTGTAGTGCCCCCCTCCCTCGAAGCCGACCCCTCCGCCGAGCGCCACCGATAGGGGGACGACGAGAGGGAAGAGGATCGCCATCGTGGCCCACGAGGTTCCGGTCGCGAAGGCGATCAAAGCCGCCGCCACGAAGACCAGGGCGGGCAGGAGCGCCGGCATCAGGGTCTCGCTCAGGATCTGCGTCAGGTAGGTCGCCGTACCCAGCGCGGCCGTGACCTCTCCGAGGGACCACGCCAGGGTGAGGATGACGGCCGCGAGCACCAGGGTCCGCATCCCGCCGAGCCAGGCGTTGATCGCCTCCTCCAGGGAGAGGATGCGCTGCCCGACGGAGAGACCGATCGCGACCAGGCATCCGGCGAGCGAGCCCCAGAGCAGGGCCTTGAAGGGGTCGGCTGCCCCGAACACGTCCCACAGCGAGCCCGAGCCGGCGGACGCCCGGCCGCTGAAGTAAAGGCCGAGGACGACCACGACGATCACGGTCAGCACCGGAATGGCCGCGTTGTACCAGCGTCCGGGCACGCCCTCCTTGGGCTCCATCGTCCGATCGGTCGTATCCGCCAGAAGGCTCGCTCCGTCCCGGTATAGTCCCTCTCCCCGCCGGGCCCTGCGCTCTGCCGAGAGCATCGGGCCGAAGTCCCGCTGGGTTACGACGAGCAGGCCGACCATGGCGATCGCCAGGATCGGATAGAAGAGGTACGGGATGGAGTGAAGGAAGACCGTGAAGGGGCTGGCGCTCGTGAGATCCGCGGCCACCTGGGGCGCGACGCCCGGCTGTTCCGCGGCGATCGCCAGGGCGTCCCCGATCAGGGAGATCTCGTAGCCGACCCAGGTGGAGACGAAGACGATCGCCGCGACGGGCGCGGCCGTGGAGTCGACGATGTAGGCCAGCTTCTCCCGCGAGACATGCACACGGTCCGTGATCGGCCGGAAGGTGTTCCCGACGAGCAGGGTGTTGGCGTAGTCGTCGAAGAAGATCGCCAGGCCGGCCAGCCAGGTGGCGAGCTGGGCCCGCCTCGGGTTGGTGGAGAGCGGACGCAGCGTGTCGACGATGCCCCGGGTACCGCCGCTCCGGGACATGAGCCCGACCATGCCGCCCAGCAGCAGGGAGAAGACGAGGATCGAGACGTGATCGGCGTCCGCCAGGGCAGGGACGATAAAGCGGTCGATGGTGCGCCAGACCGCCGCCAGCGGGTTCAGCCCCGCGAAGAAGAACGCCCCCAGCCAGACGCCGAAGAAGAGGGATGCGACCACCTCCTTGAGCGCGATCGCGAGCCCGATCGCGATGAGCGGAGGCAGGAGACTGACCCAGCCGGGAAGCCACTTGAGCTCGATGGACAGGCCGCTCCGGGTAACGATGGGAGCCCCCGGCGTCCCGTACTCCAAGCGGAGCGGCAGGTCGTCTCGCCCCTCGAGGCTCAGCTCGTCCAGCCGCTCTTCGGCTCCCGCCGCCAGCCGTCCGGAGGCCAGCTCGCGGCCGGTGGCCGTCAGAAGCCGGTACTCGAGCCGGGAGCCTCCTTCAGGCACACGGAGCGTGAGCCGAACCGGAACGTCCGAGAGGGCGACGACGGGCGCGTCGACCTCGATCCGTGGTTCGGCCTGGGCCACGGCTGCGCCCGTGCTCCGGGCAGCGGTTTCGCCGATGCTCTCGCCCACGGCTCCTCCGGCGCTCCAGAGGAGGGTTACGAGGACGAGCCCGGCCCAATTCATCGCGCCAAGGTAGAAGGGGCCGGGAAGGCCCACAAGGAGCTTGTTTTAGCGGCTTTAGGCGCCTTGGCGAGGGTCGCGCCATGCCCGGAGGGCACGTATACTTGGCCGGGCGGTCGACTTTCCCGCCACGGCGTCACCACCATAGAGGCGTCGCTCTCCGCGACGAGTCGGGCATGCCGGTGGCCTCAGAGGCCGAGGTGCTCCTGGATCAGGAGCAAACAGATGCCACGCTGAAGGATCTTGCGCGCCAGCTCCTGGAGCGCGAGCCGGATCCGGCCGAGCTGTTGCTCGTCGGGATTCGACGTCGCGGCGTCGAGCTGGCCGAGCGGCTCGCCGCGGAAGTCGAAGCGCAGGGTGGCGTTGCCGTACCCACCGGTTCACTGGACATCACGCTTTACCGGGACGACTTCGGCCAGATCGGTCCGAAGCCCGTGATCGGCTCGACCGAACTACCGGTCGAGATCACGGGCCTGCACGTGGTGATCGTGGATGACGTCCTCCACACGGGGCGCACCACGCGAGCCGCGCTGAACGAGCTCTCCGACTTCGGACGCCCCAGGAAGATCGAGCTCTGCACGCTGGTGGATCGAGGCGGGCGTGAGCTCCCGATCCAGCCGGACTATCTGGGCTGCCGCTTCGAGGTGGCCCCCGGCGAGGAGATCGCCGTCAGCGTGCCCAGCATCGATGGCGAGCTGAGCGTTCGACGCGTCCCGGTCGAAAGGAAGAAATGACGGCCAATACCACGAACGGCGGCGCCGACGAACTCGGCCTCGGGAAGGACCTGACGGGACTCCAGCAGCTCACCTGCGAGCAGATCGAGGGGATTCTCGACACCGCCGAGCCGTTCAAGGAGATCAGTGAGCGGCGCATCAAGAAGGTCCCCGTCCTCCGCGGGAAGACCATCGTCAACCTCTTCCTCGAGCCCTCCACCCGCACCCGGATCTCCTTCGAGTTCGCGGAGAAGCGCCTCAGCGCGGACACCGTCAACCTCGCCTCGTCCGGCTCCTCCGTGGAGAAGGGGGAGAGCCTGGTCGACACGGCTCGCAACCTGGAGGCGATGCGAATCGACATGGTCGTGATCCGGCACGGCTCCTCCGGTGCGGCGCAGTTTCTGGCCGACCGGATTCCGTCGAACGTCATCAACGCGGGAGATGGCCCGCACGAACACCCGACGCAGGCTCTCCTGGATCTGCTGACGATCCGGGACCGATTCGGCTCGATAGCGGGCCGCCGCGTGTGCATCGTCGGTGACGTCCGCCATTCGCGCGTGGCCCGTTCCGATATCTGGGGACTCCTGCGCTGCGGCGCCGAGGTCGCCGTGTGCGGGCCGAAGACGCTCATCCCGCTGGGCATCGAGGAGCTGGGCGTGACGGTGCTCTCACGGGTGGAGGAGGCGATCGAGTGGGCCGAGGCGCTCTACGTCCTGCGGCTCCAGCTCGAGCGGATGGACGCCGGCTTCGTGCCCTCGCTCCGAGAGTACAACCGCTTCTTCGGCGTCTCCCGGGCGCGACTCGAGCGAGCGCCCGGAGATATCGTTGTCCTCCACCCGGGGCCGATGAACCGCGGGGTGGAGATCGATTCCGACGTCGCCGACGGCCCCTGGTCGCTGATCCTGCCGCAGGTGACCAACGGGGTGGCCGTGCGCATGGCCGTCCTCTACCTGCTCGCCGGAGGCAGCCCCGAGCGCGCCGAGTCGGCGAAGGAGGCGGGCGAATGAGCCGGCCGGTGCTGCTCACGGGCGGGAGGCTGCTGGATCCCTCGCGGGAGCTGGACGGTCCGGGCACGCTCCTGATCAAGGACGGTCGCATCGAGGCCTGCGGACAGGACATCATCGGGCCCGATGAGGCCGAGGTCGTGGACGTGGACGGCCTCGTGGTGGCTCCGGGCTTCATCGACCTCCACGTGCACTTTCGCGAGCCCGGCGACGAGCATAAGGAGACGATCGAGAGCGGCGCGAGATCGGCCGCCGCCGGCGGGTTCACTACCGTCTGGACGATGCCGAACACGGATCCGCCGATCGACGATCCGGCGGCCGTCGGCTTCGTGCGGGCGGCCGGCGAGCGTGCCCGGGGCGCCCGGGTCTACCCGGTGGGGGCCGCGTCGCGGGGGCTCCGGGGAGAGAAGATGACCGAAGTCGGCGAGCTGGTCGCCGCCGGCGCGGTCGCCGTCTCGGATGACGGGAATCCGATCTGGAACGCCGGGCTTCTGCGCCGTCTTCTTGAGTACACCCAGACCTTCGGCATTCCGGTGCTCCAGCACGCGGAGGACACGGAGCTGTCGTGCGGCGGCGTGATGAACGAAGGGAAGGTGGCCACCGCGCTGGGGTTGAGGGGCGTGCCGAACGCAGCGGAGTCCGGCATGGTGGCCCGCGACTGCTACATCGCCGAGCTCACGGGCGGACACCTCCACGTCTGCCACGTGTCGACGCGGGAGGCGGTGGAGCAGGTTCGTCGCGCCAAGGAGCGCGGAGCTCACGTGACCGCGGAGGTCACGCCGCATCACCTGGCACTCACCGAGGACGCCGTCCGCGGCTACCGGACGGAAGCCAAGATGAACCCTCCGCTGCGGACCGAGGAGGACCGGGAGTCCCTTCTCGACGCCCTCGTGGACGGGACGATCGATGTGATCGCGACGGACCACGCTCCGCACCACTACGAGGAGAAGGAGCGGGAGTTCGACGACGCGCCATTCGGCGTCGTAGGTCTCGAGACGGCGCTCGGCGTCGCCTTGGGCGAGCTGGTCGAGTCGGGACGTCTGTCGCTCGGCAGCCTCGTCGATCGCCTGTCGTGCGCCCCCGCCCGCATCATGGGCCTGGACGTCGGCACGTTGCGGCCGGGTGCCCGCGGCGACATTGTCGTCTTCGATCCCGCGGAGAGATGGATGGTGGATGCGTCGACGTTCATGTCCGGAAGCCGGAACACCCCCTTCGTCCAGAAGGAGCTGGTGGGTCGGGTAAGGGCCACCTGGGTTGGCGGGGAGCGCCGCTACGAGCTCCCGAAGGAGGCGTCACCGGTCCGCGAAGGAGCCCCGCCGTACGTGGGGCAGGGCAGTCTCTAAGATCAGGACGACGAGCCGATGAGTGAGAAACAGAAGTCGCAGGAGGTCATACCGAAGGAGATCACGCAGCTCCTCGAGCATCGGGCCACGCTCGGGAAGTGGCTGGCCAAGCTGGAGGAGTTGAGCGGCACGGTACGTCCGGAGGTCTACGATCGCGTCCGCACGGACTACGAGGAGCGGCTCCGGAGCCAGGAGACGGAGCTCACCGCTCACAGGTCCGAGATGGAGACGGCGCTGGAGGAGCATAAGACGCGGGTCACCGTCCTCGAGTCGGATCGGGACGAGAGGGCGGCGGAGCTGGAGGAGGCGCAGCTGCGCTTCGCCGTCGGCGAGTTCAAGGAGGCCGAGTTCCAGAAGCACAAGTCGGCACACGAAGAGAGGCTGACTGCTCTCGACGCCGAGCTGAAGTCGGACCAGGACGCCCTGGCGAAGCTGGAAGACGTCGTCGGAGTGCTCGGCAGCCTTCGAGCGGGCGCCTCCGGGAGCACGGTCCGGGCGGGCGCGGCCAAGCCGGAGCTGGCGGGATCCGCTGAGAAAGGCGAGGCGACCTGGGGCACCGCACGCGGGCGCGCTGAAGAGGGGGTGGAGGGCGCGGTCGAGAGGACCAAGTCGGCGGCCGCGGCCGCGGCGGTGGCCGTCGCCGACGCTCGCGCCGCCGAAGCCGCGGAAGGGGCGATCCTCGAGTCCGAGGAGGCCGTCGCCGAGCCGGAGGAGGCCGCGGGCCCCGAAGGGGCCGAAGCCAGGTGGCGCGAAGCAGCCAAGGCGGAGAAGCGCGAGGTAGCCGAGGCCGCCGAGCTCGAAGAAACGGCGGAACCCGCGACCGAGGCGTCGCCGGCCGAAGTCGAGGCCGCCGAGGCGGCCGCAGATGACTCCGCCGAGTCGATCGTGGAGAGTGCCGCCGACGCCGCGGCGCAGGCCGAGGGTGGCGACTACCTGGATGACCTGGAGTTTCTCGAGTCCCTATCGATGGACGAGATCGATCGTCTGGACGCCGTGTCGGCCATGCTGGAGGACGAGCCCGCGGCGGAGGGGGATGAAAAGGGTTCGGAGGAGAAACGTTAGGGCGGCCGCTCGCGGGGCCGCCCCTCGGCGATCAGGCGGAGAGCTGCTCGACGTGGCGGGCCAGCTGAGCCTTCTTGCGGGCGGCCGTGTTGGGATGCAGCACGCGTCGGGCGGCGGCACGGTCGAGCATGGAGTACAGGTCGGAGAGGGCGCCCTGCGCCTCGTCCGGGCTCTCCATCTCGAGCAGCGTACGCATTCGGGTGCGGATTGCCGACCTGATCTGGCGGTTGTGGAGGCGCTTCTTGGAGGCCTGCCGCAGCCGCTTCCGGGCGCTCATTGAATTCGGCACGTGGTTTATCCTCTTTGGCGTTACTTCGCGTTTGAACAACCGGCAAAACGGCCGCGAATTATATCGGCGGCGCGGGGCGAGATCAAGAAAAGCCGCGCGTGATGGCCTCTTACGACGCACTCCTCCTGTTCGTTCCCGTTCTGCTGCTCTCCGTGGTGGCCCACGAGTACGCCCACGCCCGAGTTGCCGTCTCCCAGGGCGACCCGACGCCGCTCATGTTGGGCCGCCTCACGCTGAACCCGCTGCCGCACATCGACCCCGTCGGCACGGTGCTCGTACCGCTTCTCCTCTTCTTCAGTCAGGCCGGGTTCATCATCGGCTGGGCCAAGCCGGTACCGGTGAACACGCGCAACTTCCGGGACTACCGGAGGGGGGACGTCCTCGTCTCGATCGCCGGCGTGACGGCAAACTTTCTCCTCGCGCTGGTCTTCTTCCTGGCCGCGCTCGGCCTGTCGGCGGCCGGCGTGGAGTCGAGCGCACCCGGCCTGGCCGGCGGCCTCCGACGGATGTCGGAGTTCGGGCTCTTCCTGAACCTGCTGCTCGGGATCTTCAACCTGATTCCGATCCCGCCGCTCGACGGCTCGCACCTTCTCTATCATCTGCTGCCACCGGCCCTGGGTGCGCGCTACCGAGAGGTTGGGCGATACGGCATAGTCCTGCTCTTCCTGGTGATCCTCGTTCCCGGGCTGCTGGGGACATTGCTCTTTCCCGTGCGCTTTCTGATGGAGATCGCGCGGGGCTTGATCGACGGCGTAGCCTGAGGGCCTGCTCATGACCGGATCCACGATCAAGGCGATCCCCCGGCCGCGCGACCTGGGTGGAGCCGAGCCCTTCGTCGTCGATCTCGAGCGCTTCAGCGGCCCTCTGGATCTCCTCCTGCACCTGATCCGGTCCCAGGACATCGACATATTCGACATTCCGATCTCCCGGATCACCGACCAGTTCCAGGCCGCGCTGAATGAGGGGATCGAACAGCTGGACCTGGACAAGGCCGGCGAGTTTCTGGAGATGGCGGCCACGCTCGTGAGGATCAAGGCGCAGCTGTTGCTTCCTCGCTCGGGCGAGATCGAGTGGGACGAGGATCCGCGGGCGGAGCTGGTCCGGCGGCTGCTCGAGTACGAGCACTTCCGGGAGATCTCCCACGTCCTCTCGAGCGCCGAGGGAGACAGGTCGCGCCATTTCGGGAAAGGCTACGTGCAGCCGCGGGTCGTGCAGGAGGACTTCGAGCGCGAGATCGACGTCGGCGTCGTGGACTTCATGGAGGCGGCGCGCCGGGCGCTGGAGCGAGCGGCGGCCCGGATCCACCGGGCGACGTTGCCGGGGGTGACCGTGGCCGAGAAGATCGCGCTCGTTCGGCAGCTCCTCCGGAAGGGAAAGCGGCTGGCCTTCACGAAGTTGTTCGAGCCGTGGGGCACCAGACAGCACGCGGTCGCCGCGCTGCTGGCGAGCCTGGAGCTCGCTAGACGGCAGGTGATTCGGCTGGAGCAGGTCCGCGCGTTCGGCACGATCTTCTTGTTGCGCGGAAAGGGGTGACCGAGATCGCCGAGGAGGAGAGATGAGGCCTGCCCAAATCGTCGAGGCCGCGCTGTTCGCGAGCCAGTCGCCGCTTACCCCACGCGACATCGCGCGCGCCGATGAATCGTTGACCGTCGAGATCGTGAAAGACGCTCTGGCCGAGCTCCGCGAGGAGTACGAGAGGAGCGACCGGTCGTTCCAGATCTACAACCTGGGCGACGGATACCAGATCCTCACCCGCCCGGAATACGCGCCCTACCTGGAGCGATTCGATTCCGTCCCGCGCACCTACGGTCTCTCCCCGGCCGCTCTGGAGACGCTGGCGATCATCGCCTACCGACAACCGATCAGCCGCGTGGAGATCGAGGATATCCGAGGGGTGGGCTCGACCACCGTTCTCCGGACGCTTCAGGAGTGGGAGCTGATCGACATCGTCGGACGTGCCGAAGGCCTCGGCCGCCCGCTCCTCTACGGAACGACCCGGCGGTTGCTGGATCACTTCGGCTTGAGGGACCTGTCCGACCTGCCGCGGCTCGAGGACCTGCCCGTGACCTTGCAGGCCGAGCGCACGCTCGAGGTCCCGCCCGAGGCGCAGATCGCCGAGGCCGACGAGGCGACCGAAACGCCACCGCCGCCTGAGGCCGAAACGCCGATGCCGGTTGAGGCGGAAATGCCTGCTGTCGAGGCCGAAATGCCTGCCGTCGAGGCCGAGGCCGAGGTGGAGGCGGAAGCCGAAGCCGCAAGCGAGACGGGGGCGGAAGCCGAAACGCCAACGCCGGCCAAGGTGAGTCCGACGCCCGACGATGAGCCTGGCGAGACGGACGACGCGGCACAGCCTGACACGCAAGAGCCCGCCACCGTTTGATCGAGGAGATCAGGCTACAGAAGTACCTGGCCCGGGCGGGAGTCGCGTCGAGGCGGGCCTGCGAGGAGTTGATCGCCGCGGGCCGCGTCCGTGTGGACGGAGAGGTCGTCCTCCGTCCCGGCACACGCGTGGGCCCGGAGAGCGTCGTCGAGGTCGACGGCCGGCGGGTCGAGCCGTCCTCGGCGCGCTGGATCGCGCTCCACAAGCCTCCCGGCTACGTATGCGCGAGAGAAGATCCCCAGGGGCGGCCCACCGTGTACGACCTCTTGCCGGCCGACCTGCGCCCGCTGTTTCATGTCGGGCGCCTCGATATTATGAGCGAGGGTCTCCTGCTCCTCACCAACGAGGGAGAGGCCGCCCATCGGCTCCTGCATCCGAGCTCGGAGACGCCGCGGCGATACCAGGTGGCTCTTGTCGAGCCGCCTCCGGCCGACCTGACGGACCGGTTGCTGGCCGGAGTCGAGCTGGAGGACGGCCTCGCCACCGCCGACGAAGCTCGGCTGGATCCCGGAAGGGGTCGACGAGGAGCTACGCTGCAGCTCGAGCTGCACGAGGGGCGAAACCGGGAGGTCCGTCGCATGATGAAGGCCCTGGGTGTGAAGATCCGGTCTCTGAAGCGGCTGGCCCTTGGGCCGATCGAGCTCGGCAGGCTTCCGCCGGGAGAGTGGAGAGATCTCTCCGAAGCGGAGATCGCCGCGCTTCGTGGCGACCCGACTGGATGAGCACCCCGGACTCGACGGGCTGACTCGACATAGACAGAGGGGAGTGAAGTGTGGATATAGCTGATCGCGTCGTGGTGATCCTTGGCGGATCGGGGCTCGTCGGCTCGGCGATCGCGCGCAGGCTGATTCCGCAGGGACCCGCGCGAATCGTCATCGGCGGTCTCTGGGAGGAGGAAGCCCGGGGGGCCGTGGATGCGCTGCGAAGTGTGCCGGGCGCGGATGAGATCGAGATGATCCCCGAGTGGGGAGACATCTTCGTCCGGCGCGAGCACCGCGAGCATTCGAGGCGGGAGATCCTCGACTCCGATGAGCTCCGGAGGGAGCTCGTCGACGACATCTTCGGAGAGCTGAACGAGGAGGCGTTCGAGAACTCGACCCTCTTCTCCCTGCTCCAGCGCCACCGCCCCCACATCGTTATCGACTGCATCAACACGGCGACCGCGATTGCCTACCAGTCGCTCTTCCAGTCGGCTCAGCGCCTGCGCGAGGCGGCGGCGGAGAAGCGGGTGTATTCGGCGGAAGTCGAGGCGCACCTGACGATGCTCTATCTGCCGCAGCTCATCCGGCACGTGCAGTTGCTACTGGAAGGGATGCGGCGGGCAAAGACGCAGGTCTACCTGAAGATCGGCACGTCGGGAACCGGAGGAATGGGCCTCAACGTCCCCTTCACGCACTCCGAGGAGCGTCCCTCCCGCTCGCTGCTTGCCAAGGCGAGCGTGGCGGGCGCG
Source organism: Gemmatimonadota bacterium (assembly GCA_039590175.1). GTDB lineage: Bacteria > Gemmatimonadota > Gemmatimonadetes > Palauibacterales > Palauibacteraceae. The sequence goes on from JBDHFW010000022.1 coordinate 18,228, forward strand.
CATTCGCTCCTTCTGTTCCTCATGGCGCGGACGCCGGATGCCCCGGTGGTCAAAGAGGTGAAGCCCACGGCCGCGATAGCCTGGCAGAGCATCGCGTTCGGGCCCGTGCTGCGCGGCCGGCGGCCGATGCCGCGTTACGATGCGGTCGCACCGGTCGTCCTTGAGGAGGCGCTGGACCCGCCGACCGACAAGGTGTGCGAGCGGCTGGAAGACGCGATCGAATCGGTCTGGCTGGACGCGGGCGAGAACGGCCTGTTCAGCCTCGCGGAGTTCGAGGCGATCTCCGAGCTCCGGATGATGGAGATCATCACGCCGGAGGAGATCGCCGAGACGACGATCGATGAGATCGTCGGGCGAGCGACCGGTCGGGACATCATCGCCGCTCTCGACGCGTCCTCTTCTGGGCCCACCTATCGCGGCGGCATGCTGCGCGAGGCGGCGCTGCGGCGCATGGAGGAGCTGGAAGAGGAGCACGGCGTCCGGTCGATCGCTTTCGAGATGCTGGGCCCGCCGCGGCTCAGCAAGCTGCTGTTCGAGGCGGCCATACTGCGAGAGGTGTTCGATGACGTGCGGTCGGTCGCGCACCTGGACGAGAAGGAGACCGCGGAACGGGCGGCGCAGCTCATAGACACGGATCGCGACCTGCGCTCGAGCATCATCTCGATCGGGCTTCCGATCCTCCTGCCGGACGGAAGGCGGATGCTTCGGGGCCCGGAAATCAAGGTCCGGCCGCCGCCCGGAGAGCCGCTACGCGACTCGCGTTACGCGAGCCAGGGCTGGGTGGATCTTCGCGCGGTGTCCTGGGTGAAATGGCGGGAGCGCGGCGCCGCCTTCGTGCGCGATCAGGTAGATGGCGCGGGTGCCGAGCAGGGGTCCGATCGCGATTTGGATCCGCGGGCTCGAACGGGGGCGATTCGGCCGGGAGCGCTGGCGGCCTTCGTGTTCCGCGTCGAGGACAGGGGCGCTCGCGCCACACGGTGAGATGATCCTCCTTTGAGGGTGTTGGTGAGACCAGAAAGGGGCCTGCGCCCATGGATGTGATCGGATGACGGATCAAGCGGGACTGGCTGAAAGACTGTCCGAGGCGGAACTGGCCAAGCTGACCGGCGAGATCGGCGATGCCTCCGGGTTCCTGACGGACATCCGGGAGGCGGTGGCGGCCCGGGTCGTAGGGCAGCGGCAGATGGTGGATCGTCTGCTGATTGGACTCTTGACGGGCGGCCACGTGCTCCTGGAGGGCGTGCCGGGCCTGGCCAAGACGCTCGCGGTGCGCACGCTCGCCGACGCGCTCCACGTGACCTTCCGCCGGATCCAGTTCACGCCCGATCTTCTGCCGGCCGACCTGATCGGGACGTTGATCTGGGACGAGAAAACCGGCGAGTTCGTCCCGAAGCGCGGGCCGATCTTCAGCAACCTCGTGCTGGCCGATGAGGTGAACCGGGCTCCCGCAAAGGTCCAGTCGGCTCTCCTCGAGGCGATGCAGGAGCGCCAGGTCACGCTCGGTGACACGAGCTACCAGCTGCCCCGCCCCTTCCTCGTCCTGGCGACGCAGAACCCGATCGAGCACGAGGGCACGTATCCGCTTCCCGAGGCTCAGGTCGACCGCTTCATGTTCAAGGTCCGCGTGGACTATCCGAGCCGGGAGGAGGAGCGTGAGGTGATGCGGCGGATGGTGACCGAGCGGCTGTCGCCGATCGACTCGGTCGTGCATCCGGAACAGATCCTGGAGGTCCGCGAGCGGCTGCCCGAGATCTACCTCGACGAGCGAATCGAGGACTACATCCTCGATCTCGTGCTGGCGACCCGCGACCCGGAGGCGGCGGGGATCGCCGACGTCAACGAGTGGATCGAGTACGGCGCTTCCCCTCGCGCGAGCATCTACCTGGCGCGCGCCGGGCGCGCCCACGCCTTTCTCGAGGGAAGACCCTTCGTGCTCCCCGAGGATGTGCAGCAGGTCGCCCGGGACGTACTCCGGCACCGCATCGTGCTGACCTTCCAGGCCGAGGCGGAGCAGGTGAGCTCCGAGGCCGTGCTGGACCGCCTGCTGGAGACCGTGTCCGTGCCGTGATCGGGCTGTGGCGTAAGAGCGCGACCCACGGCGATGAACTGGCGGTTCGGAGCTCCGAGCTGGCGGCTCGGGCCCGCCGGCTCGAGCTGAAGGCGCGAAGGCTCGTCGACGGGCGCGCGCTCGGCGCCTACGACTCCGTCTTCCGAGGGCACGGGATCGAGTTCTCCGAGGTTCGCGCCTACCAGTCGGGTGACCCGTTCAGCTCGATCGACTGGAAGGTCACGGCTCGGATGGGTCGTCCTTTCGTCAAGCGATTCGTCGAGGAACGTGAGCTGACGGTCCTTCTGGTCGTCGACGTGTCCCCATCGACCGAGTTCGGGACGCGCCGCCGCCTCAAGCGGGAGCTGGCGTACGAGGTGGCGGGGGTGCTGGCGCTGGCCGCGGCCCGCAACAACGATCGCGTCGGCCTTCTCCTGTTCACGGACCGGGTGGAGCGCTTCCTCCCTCCGATCCGGGGACGAGGCCGGGTGCTCTGCCTTCTGTACGAGCTCCTGCGCTTTCGGCCCGAGGGGAAGGGAACCGATCTGGAAGCGGCGCTGGATGCCGCGAACCGCTACCTGAAGGTCCGCTCCCTCATCTTCGTCATCTCCGACTTCCTGGGTGAGAAGTCCGAGCGCGCGCTGCGCGCCGCCGCGGGGCGGCACGACGTCGTGGCGATCGAGATTCACGATCCGGCCGAGTTCGAGCTCCCGCGGTCCGGCCTCGTGGAGGTCGAGAACCCGGAGACGGGCGTCCGCGAGATCGCGGATCTGGCCGATGCAGGCATGCGCCGCCGCCTACGAGGCATGGCGGATGAGCAGCGACAGGAGACGAAGCGCGGGATCCGCCGATCCGGGGTCGACCAGATCGAGCTTCAGACCAACGGCTCCTACGCGCCTGAGCTGGCGGCTTTCTTCGGCGCGCGGGCGCGGGCCAGGCGCCGATGAGGCGCGCCGCCTTCGCACCCCTCGCGCTCGGCACCGTCGCGCTGGTTCTGAGCTTCCCCGGGACCTCGGCCGGTCAGGAGGAGGTTCGCGCCGCCGCCGCCCTGTTCCCGGACACGGTCCACGTGGGCCAGCCGTTTCGCATCGGCGTGACGGTGACGACCCCGCGAGGAGCCGAGGTTCGGTTGCCGGGCGTGCTCGAGACGACCGAAGACCTGGAGCAGGCTGGCGAAGCCGAGATCGGCCGCCGCCGGCCGCGCAGCGGGGTCTCGCGCGCCTATTACCGGATGGTGGCGTGGACGGCGGGCGAGCACGAGGTGCCGCCGATTAAGGTTGAGGTGTTCCTCACGGAGGAAGAGGCCGAGCCGCTCGAGATCCTCGTGCCCGTTCCGACGCTTACGGTGGAGACGGTGCTTCCGGCGGAGATCGCGGGGCTCGAGCTCCGGCAGGCGCTCCCCTACCTGAGCCCGCTGCCGTTCCCCCTGCTGCTCATCCTGGCCCTGATCGCCCTTCTCGTGGGGTTCTGGGCCTATCGGAGGTACCGAAAGCGGGAGGAAGAGCCTGAAGAGGCTCCGCGGGAGCTGACCGCCTGGGAGCGGGCCCTCGAGGAGCTCAAGAGGCTGGTCGCGAGTTGGCGTGCGGGTGACCTGGCTCTCGATGCTTTCTGCGATGGCCTCGAAGCCGTGCTCAGAGGCTATCTGGAGGCCACCGAGGCCTGGGCACCGGGGGTCCCGACCCGGGCGGTCGTGAACGGCAACCGGGGTTTGGCCAACGCCCTCTACTACTCGGCGTGCGTGCGCTTCGCCCGCTTGGGCGGCGGATACGGCGGCCCGATCGAGGCCTCGGACGCGTGCGGAGCCTGGATCGCCTCGCGGCACGAGCCGGTCGAGCCCGTCGAGGAGGAGAGCTCGTGAGCGGGCTCAGCTTCTCCGGCTGGGGCTTCCTGCTCCTGCTGCCGCTCATCCCTTTGGGCTGGTGGCTGGCCTCCCGCCGGCGCGTTCGCGTGCCCTACACGCAGACGTCGCTGCTGCGCTCCGCGTCGAGTCCGCTTCGCTGGCTCTGGTGGTACTGGCAGCCCGTGCTGCGCACCGCCGCGCTCGTCCTCATCCTGGCCGCCCTCCTTCAGCCACAGCGGCTCTTCCAGAAGGTGGAGGAGGTGACGGAGGGGGTCGCGATCGTGCTCGTGGTCGATATCTCCAGCTCCATGCTGGCCGAGGATTTCAGGCCGGAGAATCGTCTGGCGATCGCGAAGCGGGAGGTGCAACGCTTCATCGACGGACGCGCGGAGGATTGGATCGGCCTCGTGAGCTTCTCGGGCGAGGCGTTGACCGTCATTCCGGGGACGCTGGATCACGATCTCGTGCTGACAGCGGTCGAGGAGCTGGACGTCGGCCAGCTGAGGGACGGCACGGCGATCGGCGTGGCGCTCGCCACGGCGGCCAACCGGCTGCGCGGGCTCGAGTCGAGCTCCAAGGTCGTGATCCTGCTCACCGATGGGGACAACAACAGCGGCACGATCGCGCCGTTGGATGCGGCGGGAGCGGCCGAAGCGTTGGGAATCAGGGTGTACACGATCGGGATCGGCCGGGACGGCGTGGCTCC
>JBDHFW010000023.1:0-22788 GCA_039590175.1 Gemmatimonadota bacterium
CCCCGACGAGCTGGCCCACTACGCGAAGACCGCGTTCGACATCCAGTACCTCTTCCCCTTCGGGTGGCAGGAGATCGAGGGGATCCACAACCGGACCGATTTCGACCTGTCGCGCCACCAGGAGTATTCGGGCAAGAAACTGGAGTACTTCGACCCCGCGAGCGGCGACCGCTTCATTCCGTTCGTCATCGAGACATCGGCGGGGCTCGACCGCACGCTCCTCGTCGTCCTCGCCGATGCGTATAGGGAAGAGGAGATCGAAGGCGAGCAGCGCGTACTCCTCCGGCTTCACCCCCGCCTGGCTCCGATCAAGGCGGCCGTCTTCCCGCTCGTGAAGAAGGACGGAATGCCGGACGTGGCGAAACGGGTGGCCGATGCGCTCCGCGAGGTGGTTACCGTCTTCTACGATGAATCCGGCTCCATCGGCAGACGCTATCGTCGACAGGACGAGGCCGGCACGCCGTACTGCATCACGATCGACGGCCAGACGCTCGAGGACCAGACGGTTACCGTTCGCGACCGGGATTCGCTCCGGCAGCAGCGGGTCGCCGTCGACCGCCTGTCAAGCCACCTGCAGGCCTTGCTCGAAGCCGCCTCCCCGTGACCGCTATCTTGCCTGCAGACCGTCTCCCGGTCCGCGGCCCGCGGGGCACTCGGGCCGTGCGTCGCGACGGCCAACCAGCCCTGAGCGCTTGAGCCTCGCCCTGGGTGAGCTTCGCCTGAGGGCGGAGCGCTTCCTCGCGCGCGCCCGCGAGGAACGGTACCTCTCCGAGGCTGGCCTGAAGACCAGGCCGCAGCTCGAGGAGCTCTACGACTCCGACCCGCTGCTGGACATCTCGGTCTCGATGCCCGTCGTGGAGAGAGCTCTGGCCGAATCCTCGGGCGGAGAAGAGCGCCAGCTCAGGTTACTGCTCGAGTGGTTGGGCATCCGGCATCTGCAACGGGCGCGCGCGCCACTGGACGACGAGCTCTACGCCTGGGAGAGCACGACGACGTTCGACGTCGACGGCCAAGAGCGACCGCTCACGGGCGTTCTCGATCTGCTGCGGAACTCCGAGCGCGGCCTCGCGCTGGAATTGGAGGAGCGCAGGAACCGGGAGCTCGAAGAGGTCGCACCCGTTCTCATGGACCGGAACTACAGAGTACGGCAGGCGGCCGAGGGGTTGGGATACGGGGCGTATGTCGACGCGAGCTCCCGGCTGGCCGGTTTCAGCCTCAGGGTTGCGGGACGGCAGGCCCGCCAGGTCCTGGACCAGACCGAGGAGGTCTTTCGCGAGCACCTCGTCTACCATCTGCGAGCCTGGCTCGACCTCTCCCCGGCCGAAGCGGAGAGATCCGACATGCGAAGGCTGCGCCGCATGGCGTGGCTGGACGACGCGTTCAGGCCGCGAGAGGTTCTGGAATCAACCGCCCGAGACCTCGCCGCTCTCTCCATTCCTCTGGAGGCGAAGGGTCGGATCAGGCTGGATCGCGAAGCTCGTCCGCTGAAGCGCCCCCGTGCCTTCTTCGCGGCGCTGCGCGTACCCCACGATGTCGTGATCTGCATCGCTCCAGTGGGTGGACGGGCAGGTTGCCAGGGGGTGCTCAGGGCGGTCGGGGGAGGCCTTCACGCCGCCTACACGGCCCCTGATCTGCCCTTCGAGTACCGATCTCTCGGGGACACTTCCATCGCGCGGGGATTCGGCCGAGCGTTCGCACGGCTGACCAGCAGCGGAGCGTGGGTTGAGCGTACCACCGGGCTCTCGGGCGAAGCCCTCGCCGGCTACCTGCGCCTCGCGGCCTTCGTGGACCTGCAGGCGCTTCGTCGCGACGCGGCGACCCTGGTCTACGAGCTCGAACTGGCCGCGAGCGAGCGTCCCAGCGAGCTGCGGCCTCGCTACGCACAGCTGATGCGCCACGCCACCGGCGTGCGTTATGATCCCCGCTCCTTTCTGGAGCATGCGGAAGGAGATTTCACGAGTGCTCGTAGGCTCCGAGCCTGGATGCTCAGCGCGATCCTCTCGAACGAGCTGCGGGAGCGATACGATGCGGATTGGCCAACCAACCCGCGCGCGGGATCGTCCCTGCGAGAGCTCTGTGCGCTGGGCAGAATGGAAGACGCATCCGACCTCGCGAAGCGGTTCGGGGAGCGGTTGGAGCCCGAGGCCCTCCTCGCCCAGCTGGGCGAGGAGCTCGGCTGAGGTCGCGTCGCGATGAGCCTTCCGCAGCGCGCTGCCGCCGCCCGGACGGCGGCAGGTCTGGCCCTCCTCCTCGCTGGATACACGGCTTGGGTTCGCCGGCGAAACCGCCACCTGCTTCGCCCACCGATCCGAGGCCCGGACGGTCTCGCCTACCCCTCACGCCGGCTCGTCTACTCCGACGGGGTCGAGGTCGCGTACCTGGACGCCGGGAGCGGGAGTCCGATCGTCATGATCCCGGGCGCAGACGGCATGAAGGAGACCTTCCGATACCAGGTGCCCACTCTTGCTGGCCGACATCGCGTGATCGTCGCCGACGTGCGCGCTCGGCATGAGCCTGACGCCTCGTTCGATCGCCTGGCGGACGATGTCGCCGAGCTCATGGACGAATGCGGTGTCGGGAGAGCCGTCGTCGTGGGTCAGAGCCTCGGCGGTGCCGTCGCCCTCCGCTTAGCGACGCGCTACCCGGAGCGAGTGTGCGGGCTGGTCATCGCGAACTCGCTCACGCGCATCACGCTGGAACACCTGGGGCTGAACCGAACCGGGCTCATCCCGCTCGCGCGATTCACGACCCGGTACCTGCCGACGGCGGCCTCGCGCGCCATGGCTCGACTCTGGAGCCGGGCCGAGGTCTGGATCTTCGACGACTCGCCCGGATGGGCCAACGTCGTGGACTACGTGCTCTCGACGGGCCCGCGCACCGTGCCGGCCACGGTCTCGAGGGGGAGGGTGGACCTGTTTCGGGAGGAGGATCTCCGGACGGAGCTTAGACACGTACGTGCCCCCACGCTGGTGGTTCGAGGGGGCAGAGACTTCTACATGCCTCCGCGTTGGTGGGATGACATCCTGGAGCTCGTGCCGGGCTCGAGGAGTGCGGAGGTCCCGGAGGCCGGGCACTGCTCCCACATCTCGATGCCCGGCACCTTCAACCAGACGGTCCTCGAGTGGATCCGAGAGATCGACGCTACCGAGGCGCGGCCGGGCGGAGAGGCCCCGTGACGGAGCGCGGGGCCGTGTTCTCCTCGCGCTGGGGGACGATGCTCGCCATGCTCGGGATGGCGGTCGGAACCGGGAACATCTGGCGATTCCCTCGCGTCGCGGCCTCGAACGGAGGGGGCGCCTTTCTCGTCGCCTGGGTCGTATTCCTCCTCCTCTGGTCGGTCCCGCTGATCCTCGTCGAGTTCGCGATGGGAAAGAACACGCGCCGTGGGCCGATCGGGGCGTTCGTGAAGGTCGCCGGCCCACGGTTCGCCTGGATGGGCGCCTGGGTGGCCTTCACCGCCACGGCCATCATGTGCTACTACTCGGTGGTGATGGGGTGGACCGTCCGCTACCTGTGGGGGTCGCTAACCCGCGCCGTGCCGATGGACTCGCCCGAGACGGCGGAGGCGTTCTGGTCCGCCTACGTGGGTTCCGGCGCCGCGGTCGCGACGCACGCGGTCGCCATCACGCTGGGCGCCCTCGTCGTGGCCCGCGGGGTGATGGGCATCGAACGGGCGGCGCGTGTTCTGATTCCGAGCCTCCTCGTCCTGATTGTCGTCCTCGCCATCCGGGCGGTGACCCTCCCGGGCGCCTTCGCCGGTCTCGAGTTCCTCTTCAGTCCCGACTGGAGCGACCTGCTGACGGCTCGCGTCTGGCTGGAGGCTCTCACGCAGAACGCCTGGGACACGGGGGCAGGCTGGGGGCTGATCGTTGCGTACGCGGTCTACCTGAGGAGACTCGAGGACACGACCCTGAACGCCTTTCTTCTCGGCTTCGGCAACAACTCCGTCTCGCTCCTCGCCGGCATCATGGTGCTCTGCACCGTGTTCGCGATCATGCCGGATGCGGCGGGTCAGATCGTGGGAGCCGGAAACGAGGGGCTGACGTTCGTGTGGGTACCGCAGCTGTTCGGACAGATGCCGGCCGGTCGCTTCTTCATGGTTCTCTTCTTCCTGGCCCTGGTCTTCGCCGCGTGGAGCAGCCTGATCGCGATGATCGAGCTGGCCTCCCGCGTGCTGCGGGACGCGGGCGTGGAGCGCACTCGGGCGATCATGGCGGTCGGGGCGCTCGGCTTTCTCGTCGGCCTCCCGTCCGCTCTCTCCATAGACGTGTTCAGGAATCAGGACTGGGTGTGGGGCGTCGGGCTCATGCTCTCCGGTTTCTTCTTCGCCTACGCGGTCCTTCGCTTCGGCGTGGACCGTTTCCGTGCGACCATGGTTAATACGGAGGGCTGCGACCTCGTGATCGGCCGATGGTGGAACGTCACGATTCGTCTGGTGGCGGTTCAGGCCGTCGTGCTCATGGGGTGGTGGCTCTGGCAGGCGGTGGACCCGTCCGACCTCGCGGCTACGTTCACGCCCTTTTCCACCTTCAACGTGGGTAGCGTGCTGGTCCAGTGGATCGTGGCGATCACCGCTTTCCTGCTCCTGAACCGATGGCTGGTGAAGATCTCCGGCGCGGCTTCCGCACCGCCGCAGGAAAGTCCATGACCGTATCTGCCGAGCGCTTCCGAGACGTCCTGGGATGCCTGGCGGGCGGCGTGTGCGTGATCGCGACCCGTGAGCCGGAAGGTCGCCCGCGAGGCCTCACCGCAACCGCGGTGTGCTCGGTGTCGCTGGATCCGCCGCTCGTGCTAGTCTGTCTGGACTCCGGCTCGCACACGCACGACGCGATCACGACCTCGGGCTTCTTCGCCGTGACCTTCCTCGGTGCAGAGGATTCAGCGGTCGCGGATCGGTTCGCGGGCGACGACGAAGACAAGTTTGGGGGTGTTCCGACACGCGAGATGGCAACCGGGGCGCCGGTGCTGGAGGCCGGCCTGGGATACTGCGACTGCGTGGTGGTGAAGGAGGTGGCGGCGGGGGACCACACGGTGTTCATCGGGCGAGTCGAGGCTGCCGGCATCTCGAAGCGGGCGGAGGGATCTGTCGCACCGCTCCTTCATTACCGTGGGGCGTACCTGATGGCGGCCGGCGCCAAGCGGGAGTCGGAGCGGGGTCCCGGCCGGAATCGGGACTGAATCGGGATCGAGGAGGAGGACGTGCCCGCTCCGGCAGAGATGGCGCTGGACGATTTCGAGGCCCTCGCCGCCCGGCTCTGGCAGCGCATCCCGGAAGAGCTGAAGGAGGGTGTGGAGGCGCTCGTTATCGAGGAGAAGGAGCTCGGCCATCCCACGCTCGGCGGGATCCATACCCTCGGAGAGTGCGTCACGGAGAGCTGGCCCTCCGGATACGGGGACGATATGAGCTCGGAGCTGGTGCTCTACTTCGGCTCCTTTCTGGCGCTGTCATTCGAAGACGACGCCTTCGAGTGGGAGGAGGAGATCTGGGAGACGATCACCCACGAGTTGCTGCACCACCGCGAAGTGGCGGCCGGCGAATCGGCGTTGGATGACATGGACTGGGCGACCGATCAAAACTTCCTCCGCCTGGCGGACCGGCCCTTCGACCCGACCTTCTATCGCGTGATCCCGGCGGATTCGGATGGAATCGTGAGGTTGGACTCCGAGACTTTCGCCGAGGGCACCATCGAGGGCGGATCCTCCACGGCCACCTTCACCTGGAGGGGTCGGGGCTTCGGCGTCCGCGTCCCGGCGGCGTCCGCAACGCTCTTCGTGAGCGTGCGAAACCTGGCAGGTGGCCGCCTGACGGTCGTCGTGCATCCGAGAGCGAGCCTTCTCCGGCGGATCCTTGGCAGAGGGGGCGAGGGTTTCCAGGTGCTCTCGCGGCGGGCGCTTCCCGTTCCCCACTCGTAGGCCGGATGTGATGCCGCTTCTCGGAGGGTTCAACATCGGCCGCTGGTTCGGCTTCCCGATCCGGATCGACTACTCCTGGTTCGTCCTGATCGGCCTGATCGTCTGGGTCTTCAGCACGGTCGAGTTCCCTCGGCAGCTTCCCGGCTACGACGGTGAGGCGTATCTGCTCATGGGGGTTGCCGCGGCCCTCTTCTTCTTTCTGTCGCTGCTCCTGCACGAGCTCGCCCACTCGGTGGTGGCCCGCTCGCGTGGCATCCACGTTCAGGGGATCACGCTCTTCATCTTCGGCGGCGTGGCTCAGACCACGATGGAGGCCAAGCGGCCGGTCGACGAGTTCCTCCTCACCGTCGTGGGTCCGCTCGCCAGCTTTACGCTGGCCGGGATCTTCTGGTCTCTCGGAGCCCTGACCGACGAGCTCGGGATCATGGCGCCGGCCGGACAGGTCTCCCGCTATCTGGGCTGGCTCAACTTCGTTCTCGCGGTCTTCAACCTCGTGCCGGGCTTTCCGCTGGACGGAGGTCGGATCTTCAGGGCGGCGGTGTGGCAGGCCACGGGGGACCTCCGCCGTGCCACGCGTTGGGCCACCGCCGGCGGCCGCGCCTTCGGTTACGTCCTCATCGCGGCCGGGGCGCTCCTGATCATGCGCGGGCCGCTGATAAGCGGCCTCTGGCTGGCGTTCATCGGGTGGTTCCTCGCGAACGCCGCCGCCTCGAGCTATCGACAGTTCGTCTTGATGCGCGCGATCTCCGACGTGCCCGTGACTCGCGTCGCACGTCTGACGTCGGCCGTGCCCGCGGAGATGTCCGCGCACGACCTCGCGGATCTGTACGTCTCGGGCGTCCCGCCGGCGCTCCCCGTGGTACGCGACGGCCGGTTGGTGGGAGTCGTGGCGCTGGACGACGTGGCCGATGTTCCGCCGGAGCGTCGAGCCGACACGACGGCTGCCGAGCTCATGAGCGACGTCGCCGACACGCCCGTCGTGATGCCCGAAACGACCCTCGACCAGGTGATCGGACAACTTCAATCGAGCGATTCGCAGCGCGTGATCGTCGCCGGTGCAGGTCGCCTCCACGGGATCCTCACGCTGCAGGAGATCGGTGACTGGGTGGGGCGAGCCAACAAGCTGGGTCTCGATCAGCTCCCGCCGTCCCTCGACGGGGGCGAACTGAAGCCTGAGGTCAGTAATGGGACGCCAGAGGTCAGTAATGGTTAGGGAGGTTGAGGCGCCAGACGAACGGCTGAAGGAGCTGGGGTCGAGGCTCGCCGATCGCTACCCGGACCTGAAAGTGACGCTGGACCACTCGTCCGCGCTCGAGCTGCTGGTCGCGACGATCCTCTCGGCGCAGTGCACGGACGCGCGCGTGAACGAGGTCACGCCCGCCCTGTTCCAACGCTTTCCGACAGCCGAGGACTACGCCGGCGCGGACCGGGAGGAGCTCGAGGAGCACGTCCGAAGCACGGGGTTCTACCGGAACAAGGCCAAGCACATTCAGCGGATGGCGGCCCGGCTGGTGGCTGATCATGGCGGCGAGGTCCCGGGCACGATGGAGGCGCTCGTCGAGCTGCCCGGTGTGGCGCGGAAGACCGCCAACGTGATTCTCAGCAACTGGTTCGGCGTGCACGAGGGCGTGGTCGTGGACACGCACGTGAAGCGCGTCGCCGGGCGCCTCGGCTTCACGGAGGAGACCGACCCGGCAAAGGTCGAGCGTGACCTGATGGAGCTGCTTCCGAGGGATCACTGGAGGTCCTTCGCGTGGCGCCTCATCCTCCATGGCCGCTCAACCTGCGCCGCCCGCCGCCCGAATTGCTCGGACTGTGAGCTCGCGGATCTGTGCCCGAGCGCCCAGGCTTTCGACTGATACAGATCGGGGACGCCCCGCGGTGAATGCCAGAGACCGCATCGTTCGGCTCTACGAGCGACACTACGGCGTCCGCCCGGCCCATGTCTACGAGGTCGCGGCGGACGGCTCGGCGCGTCGCTACTATCGCCTTCCAACGCCCGAATCCGGCACGGTGATCGGGGGATACGGCCCCGACCGGGGCGAGAACCGTGCGTTCCTCTCCTTCTCCGCCACCTTGCGCGGAGCCGGGCTTCCCGTCCCCGGGATCCTGGCGGAGAACCGCCGGCAGGGTACGTGGCTGGAAGACGACCTCGGAGACACGACGTTGTTCGACCTGCTCGCCGAGACGCGCGGGCCCGATACGGAGGAGCCATTCCCTGAGGAGGTCCTGGCCGTCTATCGGCGGGTGGTCGAGCTGCTGCCGCGGTTCCAGGTCGAGGGTGGGCGCATCCTCAACTTCCGCGTCGCGTATCCTCGCCGTGCCTTCGATCGCCAGTCGATGCTCTGGGATCTGAACTACTTCAAGTACCACTTTCTCAAGCTGGCCCACGTGCCCTTCGACGAGGCCAGGCTCGAGCGCGACTTCGGCAAGCTCGTGCGGTTCCTGCTCGCGGCGCCGCGCGACCATTTCATGTACCGCGACTTCCAATCCCGGAACATCATGATAGTGGAGGGCGAGCCCTGGTTCATCGACTACCAGGGTGGCCGACGCGGCGCGCTGCAATACGATCTGGCCTCGCTGCTCTACGATGCGAAGGCCGACCTGCCACCGGAGGTGCGCGCCGAGCTTCTCGAGTGCTACCTGGGCACGCTCGAGGGAATGGTGCCGGTGGATCGCGACGCGTTCCTCGGCCACTATCGGGGTTTCGTTCTCATCCGAATCATGCAGGCGTTGGGGGCCTACGGGTACCGGGGCTTCTTCGAGCGAAAGCCTCGCTTCCTGCAGAGCGTTCCCTTGGCGGCCCGCAACCTGGATGCGCTTCTCGATGAAGGCTTGCCGCTCGCGCTCCCCGAGATCGAATCGACGTTCTCGCGCATCGTGCAGCGCTGGGCGGGGCCGGAGTCGTCCGACCAGGAGGCCGCCGGGCTCTCGCTCCGCGTAACCAGCTTCAGCTACCGGAGCGGATATCCCCAGGACGCAGGCGGCCATGGCGGCGGCTACGTCTTCGATTGTCGTGGGATCCCGAACCCGGGACGACTGGCCGAGTTCGTGGGCCAGACCGGACTGGATGAGCCGGTCGTCGAGTTCCTGGCGACCCGCCCCGAGACGGAAGCGTTCTGGAACGGGGTGCAGCGGCTGGTGGAGGCCCACATCGACGCGTACCGGCAACGCGGCTTCTCCAGCCTCAGCATCGGCTTCGGCTGCACGGGAGGACAACATCGGTCGGTCTACTTTGCCGAGCGGCTGGCCCTACACGTGCGAGACATCCACCCGGATGTGAACGTCATCCTGCGGCACCGGGAGAGGCGCGGCTGGCCCGGAGCCGGGCCCTAGGCAGCCGCGTGCCTCGTCACCCATGATGGAGGCGATGATCCTCGCCGCGGGCGTTGGCGAACGGCTGAGACCGCTCACCGAGCACGCTCCGAAAGCACTCGTGGAGGTTGCCGGCGTCCCCATGCTCGCGAGGGTGGCTCTCCGGCTGATCGATGCCGGCGCCGATCGGCTGATCATCAACGTCCACCATCACGCCGACCAGATCGAGGAGTACGTGACGCGACGGGGAGGCTTCGGCGTGGAGATACGGTTCTCCCGGGAGGAGGAAGCGCCTCTCGAGACGGGCGGGGGGCTGTTGGAGGCCGCGCCGCTGTTCGAGCGGAGCCAGCCGTTCCTGCTGCACAACGTCGACGTCATCTCTGACGCCGATCTGGCCGCCATGTGCGGCGCGCACGCGGAGAGACGGCCGCTCGCGACCCTCGCCGTCAACCGCCGCGAGACCACCCGGCCCCTGCTCGTCGACGAGCACGGCTTCCGTGGACTGGCGAACTCGAAGACCGGGTGGCGAGCCGAAGCTCGCTCAGAGGTCGGACGCACCGAGGAGATCGGCTTCGCGGGCATCCACGTCCTTTCGCCGGAGATCTTCGAGCTGATCACCGAGCGCGGACGGTTCTCGATCATGGAGGTCTATCTCCGGCTGGCCGAAGAGGGCCATGCCATCGAGACGTTCGACATGAGCGATGCCCTGTGGCTGGAGGTTGGCGATCCCGCGCGCCTCTCTAAAGCCAACTCGGCCCTGATGCGCTTCCCTCCTCACCCGTGAGCCCCCACGATCTCAAGCGGCGGCTCCATGCCGCGGCGCTCGGCCTGGGCTTCGACCAGGTCGGCTTCGCTCCCGCGTCCGAGCCACCCAACGCCGCCGCCTACCTCGCCTGGCTGAAGAGAGGCTGGCACGGCGAGATGTCCTACATGGCCCGGGAGGATGCGGTGCGCCGCCGGCTCGACCCCGAGCAGGCGCTGTCCGGCTGCCGAACGATCGTCGTCGTCAGCCTCAGCTACGCGCGCCTCGACCCGGGGATTCCCGAGGGCTCGGAGAAACCGGTCATCGCCCGCTACGCCCGTGGCCAGGATTACCACGGCCTATTCGAGGAGCGGTTGGCGGCTCTGGCGGAGCTCGTGGAAGAGCTGGATCCGGAGGCGCGAACGCTGCCGTACGTGGACTACGGCCCCGTCTTGGAGCGCGACCACGGCCAGCGCGCGGGTCTAGGCTGGATCGGCAAGAACACAATGCTCATCGACCCGACCCTCGGCTCGTACCTTCTACTCGGAGCCCTGCTCACCACCTCTGAGGTCCCGCCGGACGACGCGTTCACGGAGGATCGCTGCGGCACCTGCGCCCGTTGCATCGACGCCTGTCCGACCGGTGCCATCCGGTGGCCGCGCGGCCTCGATGCTCGCCTCTGCATCAGCTACTTGACGATCGAGCTTCGCGGCGAGATTCCGGTCGAGCTTCGGCCGCTCATCGGGAACCGGATCTTCGGATGCGACATCTGCCAGGAGGTATGCCCCTGGAACGACGGCGCGCCGGCGGGCAGCACGGAGGAGCTGGGAGCCGCACGTCCGGGCGAGGCCGGCGTCCCGGCTCGGAAGGCGATACCCGGGCGTCCGGTTCCGCCGGAGCGGATGATCGAGTGGGCAGAGGAGCTCCTCGAGCTCTCCGATGAGGCGTATCGAAGCCGCTACCGGGAAACGGCCTTAGCGCGGCCCGGCCGGAGCGGCATGCTACGCAACCTGTGCGTCGGCCTCGGGAACAGCGGTCGTCGAGAGGCGATCCCTCTTCTTCACCGCTGCCTCGAGGATCGCTCAGAGCTGGTCGGGGAACATGCGGCCTGGGCACTGCAGCGCCTGGAGGCCACCTTGGCGTGACCCTCGGTCGCGCTCTCACCCCAGTCGCCACTTGACCCTATGCCCTTTCCCGCCTAGCTTTGCAGGCATATTTAGTCTAATCTAAAAATGAGCCTCAGGGTGCCGTCCATACCCCAAGGGTGCGGTCGGCGGGAACGAGGCGGTGAGAGATGATGGGTCCGAAAACGATGAGCCGGCGGGACTGGCTGAAGCTGGGTGGGGTCGGGGTGGCCGGACTCTCGGGCGCTTCGGTCCTGGCCCTGGCACGGCGCGGAGGCGCGGCAGCCGCCCTGGAGCACGCCGGCGTCCAGGAGGTGATCCACTCGCCGACGGAGCTGGCTCAGCTCAGGATGGGCGTCTTCGGGGATCACGCCCCGGCCGACGGGTTCGATCCTGACGCTTTCCTGTTCGATTTCGACTACGGCGATGTGTCCCGCGACGAGGCCGGTCGCACGGTCCGGGAGTACGAGATCGTCGCGGTGGACCGCGAGATCGAGGTGGCTCCGGGCGTCTGGTTTCCCGCCTGGACGTACAACGGCCGGGTTCCGGGCCCGACGCTCCGCTGCACCGAGGGTGACCTGCTTCGAGTCCGCTTCTCCAACGCCGGATCGCACCCCCACACGATCCACTTCCACGGCACCCACCCGCCCGCCATGGATGGGGTGTTCCCGATCGTCGAGCCAGGTCAGCGGTTCACGTACGAGTTTCCGGCAAAGCCGTTTGGCGTCCACCCGTATCACTGCCATGCGATCCCGCTGAAGAGGCACATACACAAGGGACTCTACGGGACGCTGATCGTGGATCCGCCCGGAGGACGCTCGGCCGCACGCGAGCTCGTCATGGTGATGAACGGCTTCGACACCAACTTCGACGGGGAGAACGAGGTCTATGCCGTCAACACGGCAGCCTTCTACTACCGAGCGCACCCTATCCGCGTCGGCGTAGGCGAGCCCGTCCGCATCTACCTGGTGAACCTGACCGAGTTCGATCCGATCAACTCGCTGCACCTGCACGCCGGGATGTTCCGGTACTACTCGACCGGGACGCGACCGGATCAGTACAAGCTCACCGACACGATCATGCTCTGCCAGGGCGAGAGGGGCATCGTCGAACTGGAGCTGGAGAACCCCGGGCTTCACATGGTGCACGCCCACCAGAGCGAGTTCGCCGAGCTCGGCTGGATGAGCTTTATCGACGCCGTGCCACACCTCGCGGCAGAAGACGGCGTCCCGGTCCACCGGTATGTCTGACGAGCTGAGCTCTCCCGGTTCGGCTCCGGGTTCGGGCCCGGAGGAGGTGGGGGCCGGCGGGCGCCGCGTCCTGCTCGGTCTCGCTCCCCTCGTCCTGCTCGGGATCCTCGTTGCCGTATTCGTGTTCGCGGATCCGACCAGCGTGCTCCGGGCGGGCTTCCCTCCGATCGAGGAGCTGACGATCGAGCGGGTGACGCTGCCGGAGCCGGGACGCATGCGGATCCACGTCGTGAACGGCGGGCCCGAAGCGGTGACCGTGGCCCAGGTCATGGTTGACGACGCCTACTGGCAGCACGAGATCGATGGAGAGCGAACGATCCCGCGGCTGGGCAGGGCCACGATCGCGCTGGACTACCCCTGGGTGGAAGGTGAGCCGCACGAGGTCGTGCTCGTGAGCTCGACAGGGCTCACCTTCGCTCACGAGGTGGAGGTCGCCACCCAGACGCCGCGTCCATCCGCCCGTTTCTTCAGTATCTTTGCCCTGTTGGGGATCTACGTGGGGCTGGTGCCGGTGCTGATTGGCCTGCTGTGGTACCCGTTCCTGCGTGACGTCAGCAGACGCTGGCTCCACTTCTTCCTCAGCCTGACGATCGGGCTTCTCGTTTTTCTCGGTGCCGACGCCCTGCACGAGGCGCTGGAGACGGCTGATGTCGTGCCGGAGGCCTTCCAGGGGATCGGCCTCGTCGTGCTCGGCACACTGGGCAGCTTTCTCGCGCTTCGAGCCCTGTCCAGCGCACGACGGGGGCGCAAGGGTGCCGAGGCGAGAGACGATGCGACCGACAGACTCGCGATCGCCTACCTCATCGCTCTCGGCATCGGGCTGCACAACCTCGGGGAGGGCCTGGCGATCGGATCGGCGTACGCGCTGGGCGAGATCGCCCTGGGCAGCTTCCTCGTGGTCGGGTTCGCGCTTCACAACACGACGGAAGGGCTCGCGATCGTAGCTCCGGTCGCGGCGGACCGTCCACCGCTCAGGCATCTCCTGGCGATGGGCGCGATCGCCGGGCTTCCGACGATCGCGGGAACCTGGATCGGGGGCTTCTCCTACTCTCCGATCGCCGCGACGCTGTTCCTCGCCGTCGGGGCAGGCGCCATCCTGGAGGTCGTGTACGAGATCGCGTCGATGATGCGGCGTCAGCAGCCCGCTGGGCTCTTTGCCCCCCTGAACGCCACCGGATTGGCTGTGGGCATGCTCGTGATGTACGGAACGGCCCTGCTCGTCGTGGCCTGAGGCCACGAGGGGCAAAGACCGGCTACCTCTTCAGAAGAGCCGGCCGAGCTACTCCGCCACGCGCTTCAGCTCCCGCGCATCCGCCTCGCCGACCCCCGTCTCGACGCACACGGGCTCAGTACCCACCGGCGCGCTCGTCTTCCGCCTCGCCGCCGGCTTCGTCATCCGGCCCCGGCGCCGTCGCCGCTTCCGGCTCCGGCTCGGGCGCCGCTTCCGGCTCCGGCTCGGGCGCCGCTTCCGGTTCGGCCTCGGGCTCCGGCTCGGGCGTGGGTGCCGGCTCCGATGCGGGTACCGGCTCGGGTTGCGGAGGTGGCGGCGCGGCCGCGAGACGCTGCATCCGGCTGTCGACGGCCGCGAGCCCCGGTCCACCCAGCAGCATGGAGAGTAGGCCGGCGATCAGAAGCAGGTTGTACTCGACGCCGTTCGTGCCCGGCCCGACCACATAGAAGCCGTTCTGGGCATGAAAGAGGATGATGCCCATGAGCATGTGAACGGCGAGCAAGATCGCCGTCGGCACGACGAAGAGGCCGACGATCAAGAACATGCCGCCCACGAACTCGAGCAGCGTGATCATCCAGGCCGTGAGAATCGGAACCGGAATGCCCAGCGAGCCCAGGAAGCCCGCGAGGCTGCCGGGTCCGCCATCACCGAACAGCGTGGCGGCGCCGTGGGCGACGAAGATGACGCCGAGCACGACACGCAGGATCATCTGACCCAGACGCGGATTCAGTAGCTTCTTCATTCTGGAACCTCCAGCGTGTGAACCGTTTGGAGCGCACTCGGCAGCGGGCCCGAGCGTTACACGTCGATGACGCGCCCTCGTCGAGGCTCATGCTCGCCCGCGCCCGCGCCTGGCCAATCGGCGGCATCGGACAGCTCGTCGGGACCGGTCCTTCGCGTCCCGCCGCCCGGCTGCGAGGAGGTCTCGTGCACCCAGAAGTTCACGTCACCCGACTGAATGCTACGGTCGATCCTTCGCCTCACCCTGCGGATCATGGCCGCTCTAACCGGACGGATCAACAGCAGGAGCCCGAACGCGTCGGTAAAAACGCCGGGGGTGACGAGGAGCACACCCGCGATGACGACGACGAGGGCATGCAGCAGCTCCTCGGCCGGCAGGCGACCGGCGGCGAGCTCGGATTGGACCGCGCTCCAGCTGCGAAACCCCTCTCGCCGGGCAAGCCAGGCTCCCGCGGCGCCGGTCCCGAGGACGAGAAGAATGGTGGGTCCCGCTCCGATCAGGCTTCCCAGGCGGATAAGCGCGTAGAGCTCGACCAACGGGACGAGCGTGAAGAGCAGAAAGAGTCGCAGGAACAAGCTACCGCCCGGCCAGAGGGTGCGGAGGTCTCGGGAGCAGGGCGATCACCGCGTCAGTAACCGAGTGCGGCACGGACTTTGGGGTCGATGCGGTCGGGCGTCCAGAACGGTTTCCAGACGAGGTCGACCGTGGCGGACTCCACGCCTTCCACAGACTCGGCCGCTGTCTTGGCGCCTTCCATGATCTGCCCGCCCGCCGGGCAGCCCGGACTCGTGAGGGTCATCGTCACCGTCACCGCACCCGCCTCCTCGTCGACGCCGTAGATGAGGCCCAGGTCGACGATGTTCAAGCCGAGCTCCGGATCCTTGACCGTTCGGAGTGCGTCGTTCACAAGGTCCGCGATCCCGGCGTCGCCGGTCGAAGCCTCGTTCGTGTCCATCGGGGTCTCGCCCGTATCCATCGCTGAAAGCCTCCCTTCAAGGTCAGTTTGCCGTGGCCTCTACGTGCACAGGCGTACACTCAGGCGTGGGTTTGGGATGTCACGTTTCCCAGCTCGCTCTCCGTCTCCTCGAGCTTCTCGTACGCTTCATCCATGGTGGGTCGTCCCCGAATGAGCTCCCGGCACGCCTCCAACCGATCGGTGGCGTTGATCAGAACCACACCCGCCAGCTTCCCGTTCTGACCGCACACCACGATGCTCCGTTCCGACCTCAGCTCTCCCAGCACACGAACGTCATCGGCGCCCGTCGGCCGGCCGAGCACACTGAAGCCGAGGTCGAACACATCCGAGTAGAAGTACGAGACGTGGTCGAACGGCTCACCCGCCCCCGCCATGTTCCGTCCGGCCACCTTGCCGTGGGTCCTGGCGTGATCCCAATGCTCGAGGCGCGGCGTGTCGCCGAAGACCGAGTCCGGAAAGCGCGCCAGATCACCCGTCGCGTAGATGTGGCCGTGGCTGGTTTCGCCGAACCGATCCACGATCACACCGTCCAACACTGCCAGGCCCGCTTCTCCGGCGATCTCCTCGTTCGGGCGGAGGCCCACTCCGATCACCGCGAGTTCACAGGCCACCTGCGTGCCGCTCGCGAGTCGCGCCCCCTCCAGACGCTCCGAGCCCAGGAGCTCCTCCACCTCGGCATCAAGCTCGAAGCGGATGCCCCTTTCCTCGAAATATCCCTGCACGAAGTATGAGAGAACCGGCGGCAGCATCTCCGACCAGACGCGGCTCTCGCGTTCGACGATCGTGGATGCGACGTCAAATCGGGTGAGCGAGGCGGCCAGCTCCATTCCGATGAAACCGGCGCCGAGCAGAAGCGCCGAATCAGCCTCCACGGCGCGGTCACGGAGCCTCTCGGCGTCCGCCACCGTTCGGAAGCTGGACACGCCATCCAGCTCCGTGCCTGGAATCACGAGCGAGCGAGGCCGCCCGCCCATGGCCAGGAGAATCCTCGCCCCGTGATAGGTCTCATCCGCCGCCGTGCCGATCGTCATCTCCTTCGCATCCAGCGACGTGGCCCGCACGCCGTTGAGGAGCGTGACCTTCGCCTCCTCTTCGAACCAGCCTTCCGGCTTGACGTGCAGGAGGTCTCGGGTCGCTTCCGGCGTTTGGAGGAACTCCTTGGAGAGAGGCGGGCGGTGATACGGCGGCTCGCTCTCGTTGGCCAGGATGGCGATGCTGCCGTCGGCGTCGAGGCTGCGTATGCCGTCGACGGCCGAAGCGGCAGCGAGCCCGCCGCCCACGATCAGGTAATCGAAACTCTGCAAAGTCGGGTCCTTTCGGAGTCGTTGCTCGTGTGACTCTCCTACGTACGCGCGGCCTCGCGGATCCCTCTTCCGAGAAGCTTCAAGGATCGATCGATCGTATCTCGACCTCGCTCACCGTTCCGCAGTCGGAGATGCACGGCGGAGTCCGAGGTCCAGGATCTCGACCGGATGCGCCACGCCCGCGCGCGAGCGCCTTCTCCGCAGCCCGGCCCCGATCTGCATCAAGCAGCCGGGATTTCCGGTCACCACCGTGTCGTACTCTCCCTCCTCGATCTCCCGGAGCTTCGCCTCCAGAATCCGGCCCGAGAGCTCCGGGTGGACGAGGGCATAGAGTCCGGCGCCTCCGCAGCAGCGGCTCGAGGACGGGAGGCTTTCGATCGCCAGACCCCGGATCGCCGACAAAGCCTCCAGGGGTGCCTCGTCATCCCGAAGACCGAAGGAGAGATGGCAGGGAGCGTCGTGGGCGACTGCCGCCTTCAGCTCCGCCTTCAGGTCGGAGCCGCGGGCCACGAGCCGGGTGACATCGCACGTCGCCGATGCCACGTGCTCGGCGCGCTCCCGCCACTCCGCCGAGGTCGCCAGCCAATCCGGATACTCCTTGATGGCGGCGCCGCACCCCGCCGCGTTGACCACGAACCAGCGCGCCCCCGACCGCTCGAACGCTTCTATGTTGCGCCTCGCAAGACGCCGTGCCGCCTCCGCAAGCCCCGCGTGGGCATGAAGGGCGCCACAACAACCCTGGCCCGCCGCCGGGCGCTCCGAGTAGCCGGCGGCTCCGAGAACACGGCGCGTAGCATCATGCACCCGTCCGAAGAGTCCCTTCATGATGCACCCCTCGAGGAGGGCGAAGGCGGGAGCCGTGTCCGTCTCCTTTTCCGGCGGAGCGATAGGCGACGTCGAAGGGGAGGTGGAAGGCGAGGCAGACGTAGACTGAGGCGCGGTCGCCGCGAGCCAGGCCAGGGCATGGCCGATGCGGCCCGGCAACCGAGCGCCCGCGACCGCCGCCCCCGAGCCTCGCAGCGCCCGAAGCATCGCGTAGGCGACAGGTGACGCCCTGCCGGTGAAGGCTTCGATCAGCCACCTCGCTCCGGCATCGCCCTCCCCCGCCGTGCGGTCCTCGCGAGCGCGCTCCAGGAGCGAGCCGAAGCGCACTCCGGCCGGGCAGGCGGGCTCGCACGCCCGGCAGCCCAGGCACCGGTCGATGTGATGGGAGAAGGCGCCACCGGTCGACAGGCGGCCTTCGACGGCGAGCCTCATGAGATGGATTCGGCCCCGGGGCGAGTCATTCTCGTCGCGGGTCGCCTGGTAGGTCGGGCAGGCCGGGAGGCAGAGGCCGCAGTGCACGCACGCGGCCAGATCGGACCGGCCATCCAGCAGTCGCGTCGGGCGCCCGAGCGTTGCCGTCACGCGGAGGATCCGTCGGCGCCGCTCGTCGAATCCTCTTCGGCCGCCGGACCCTCGGTCTCTTCCTCAACGGGTGGATCCGACGCGCTCTGGTCGTGCACGATCCTCCAGCCCTCGTCGGTCCTCCAGAGGACGATAGTAAACGGCCCGGATCCGGTGACGTTCCCCTCCCGAAAGAGCACGTAGCGGGCGGTTGCTACGGCATAGGCGTCGCCGAGGGGCCGAGCGGCCACCCGTTCGAAGCGAAGGCTGTCACGCAACGCGCCGGCCTGGAAGAGCGGAGCGTACCGGGCCCGGATCGCCTCCCAGCCCGCGAGGCGGCCCGAGCTACCGATGTACGTAGTCGTGGGCGAGCGCAGATAGTCGTCCATGAAGCCGTCGAGGTCTCCACGGTTCCACGCCCCGGCGGAGCGCTCCAGCATCCGAGTCACCTGCGTCTCGACACCCGGGATCGTGTCGGTCCCCGCCACGGGGGCACCGCCCTCGATCCGGCACGCCGCGGGCGCCGATCCGAGCGCCGACACCAGGAGGACGAAGCCCGACGCTCTCATGCGCCGCTCTCCAACAGACTCGCCGTCACGAACGGGGCCGCCACTCCGGGTCCACCACTCCGGCCTCCCGGTTCGCGGCGCGAGCGAGCACGAACAGCAGGTCCGAGAGCCGGTTCATGTATGGAAGGACGACCTCGCCGAGCTGCGGCTGATCTTCCAACAGGATGCTGATGGCGCGCTCGGCGCGCCGGCATACGGTCCGCGCCACCTGGAGCTGAGCGCCGACGGGCGAGCCTCCGGGAAGGAGGAACGCATCCAGCGGGGGCAGGGAGCCCTCGAGCTCGTCGATCCATGCCTCGAGCTCCCCGATTCTCTCCGATCGAAGAGCGGGGATCACCCCCTTCTCGAGCGCGCTTCCGGGGTCCGCCGCGGCCAACCGGGCGCCGATGATGAGAAGGTCCTCCTGCAGATGAAGCGTACGCTCGGGGGGTGGCACGTCTCCCTGGCGCAGCGAGAGCGCCAGCCCCACGTGGCTGTTCAGCTCATCCACGGCGCCGTACGCGTCGACTCTGGGATCGTGCTTCGGCACCCGCACGCCGCCCAGCATCACGGTCGTTCCGGCGTCGCCCTTCCGCGTATAGATCTTCATTGCCACCCCGTCCGCAGCGACATGGGCCGCGACCTACGGCCCGGGCTCGAGAAGGACCCACGGCTCGACCGCGTACAGGAGCTTGGCCGTGGAGCGATCACGCGGAGAGAGACGAGACTGCTCGCTGGTCGGGAACATCATGTCCCCGGCGTCCTCGCTGTGCCCGAGGCCGACGAGGTGGCCGACCTCGTGGAGGGCGATCCGCCGAGCCAGGTGCCGGCCCACCGGCTGCCCGTCCCTACGGAGAAGCGTCAGCGTCACGACCGCCGAGGCGATCCAGCCGTTCTGATCCGTCTCCCAGGCCGTGAGCCCGCTGTGCTCCGTCGACATCTGCGTCACCCACTTCACGATCACCTGGGCCGTGCCCCTGCCCGCCGCCTCTTGGAAGTGCAGCGAGATACCGGGAATCGACGTCCACTGCGAGAGCGCCTGATTCACCGCCCAGCGGTACCCGGTTCCGAACCGAACCGGATCATCCGGAGCCTCGAAATAGATGGTGACCGTCCGTGGGTTCCCGTCCTTGCCCGTGCGCCACCGCGGCAACACGCCACCCGATGGAGACTCCACCGGCACGAGGTAGACGTCGGCCCCCGGGCCCAGGATCGACTCCGCGAGTCGGACCAGACCCGCCGCCTCGCCGGGTGCGGCATCCGCGCGTTCGTACGTCGTCTGCGCCCCCGCGGACACGGGCTGGAGAGTCGCGAAAGCGACGATCGCTGAGAGCGAGTACCGGGTCATTGCTCAAAGGTAGTCAGACGTAGTCGGCTTGCCAGCATCGATCCTGACCGCCCGCGGCGGCGATGACCCGCCCATCCAGCGCGGCGATGGGCGCCGGCCGTCGGCTCCGCGCCGAACAGTGCTCCCCCGGTCCGCCGCGCTCGACAGCCACGGCCGCCCCGGCGGAGGCATCGAGGATCCGCTCCGCGAGCGGGGAAGCCACGCCCGGATCTACCTCGTAGGCGACGTTGAGGACCCCGGCACCGGGAAGCAGGTCGATGCGGGCCCAGCCGTCTCCCAGAAGCGGCGCGAGTCGCGTCGGCATCTCCCAGAAAACCACCGCCGGTGCGGAGAGGCGGAGAGCACAGCGGCGCACGTCGACGGTGGATCGCCGGCGAGCCGCGGGCGCTTCGCCCCAGACCTCCGGATCTGGCCGAAGATCGAGCCCGAGTCGCCGAGCCAGCTTGGCGAGCTTCTCCCGGCGCGACTCGGTCGAGCGCTCGGAGCCCAGGAGCCAGAGGACGACCTTCTCCTCGACCGTGCCGTCCGGGTTCCGCTCTCGACTCCACCGCACCCCCTCCGGTACTGCCCCATCCGCTTCGCCGTCGGCCAGCGAGCGGGCCAGGTGCAACGTCGCCGGTCCCCGCGCCACGAGCCGGGAGAAGGCTGCAGGAAGCGGCCAGAGTCGAAAGGTGGCTTCGGTGATCACCCCGAGCCGGCCGAAGCTCCCGCAGTAGAGCCGCGTGATGTCGTAGCCGGCGACGTTCTTCATCACGGGACGACCCCACCGCTGCGCGTCTCCCCCCAGTGACACCACCCGAATCTCGAGAAGCTGCCGGCGCAGGGGTCCGAAGGTGCCGTCGAACGGCCCGGGGGGCGCGGCGGCCACGAGGCCTCCGACCGTCAGCGCCAGAGATGGGCCCTCGAGCGGGATCCACTGCCCCTCGCGCCTCAGCTCGGCCAACACCTCTCCGACCCTCCGGCCGGCGCCGACGGTGACCGTTAGGTCATCGCGCCGATGTTCCAGCGTGCCGCCGAGCGCGGCCGTCGACACCAGGGTCGCGCGCTCCGGGATCGGCGGCGTCCCGTCGCGGAGCCCCTCGGCGCCCGTCGCCAGGACGGCGGAGCCAGCGGCTCGTGCCGCGACGACCTCTTGCAGCTGCGCCTGCGTCGCCGGGGCATGCCAGACCGGGGCGCCAGCTGCCTCCCCGCCATCCTCCTCCTCACCTGTGTCAGCAACCGAGCCGCGCTCACGGAGCTCCTCGAGTCGCCGAGCCTCCGGGCCCGCCGCGGGAAGCACTTTTCCGGGGTTGCACAGCCCGCGCGGGTCCAGGGCATCCCGCACTGAGCGGAGCGTACGGAGCTCCGTCCCTGAGAGGACGCGCGGCACGGACTTCAGCTTGTCGAGCCCGATTCCGTGCTCGCCGGTGATCGTTCCGCCGGCGTCGATGCAGAGATCCAGGATCTCCAGCCGGGCGGCTTCGACTCGTTCGGTCTCTTCGGGGTCGCTGACGTCGAAGACGATGTTCGGGTGCAGGTTCCCATCGCCGGCATGAAAGAAGTTGGCCAGACGGAGACCATGCCTCTCCCCGACGGCTTCGATCCGCGGAAGCAGCTCCGGGAGCATCGTGCGCGGAACGACCGTGTCCTCGACGAGGACGTCCGGGCCCAACTGCCCGAGCGCACCGAAGGCGCTCTTCCGGGCACGCCACAGTCTCTCCCGCTCCGCCTCCGATGAGGCGCTCAAGATCTGGCGGGGTGCCGCGATCCGGATCGCGGCGAGGGCGGCGGACATCTCCTCCTCGGCCTCCTCCGGCGCGCCCTCACACTCGACGACGAGTGCTGCGCCGACGTCCGTCGGCAGGCCGACCGCGAACGGCGAACGCTCTACCGTGCGGATCGTCGTTCCATCGATGATCTCGAGGGCGACCGGCACGACGCCGGCGGAGAGGATCTCGGTGACCGCCTGCCCGGCTTCGCCGACCCGATCGAACAGAGCGAGCGAAGTAAGGGCGGCGTCCGGTCGGGGTGCGAGGCGCACCGTCACCGCCGCGGCGATGCCGAGGGTGCCCTCCGATCCGATGAAGAGACCGCCGAGATCGGGTCCGCCCGATTCGCCGCGGTCCAGCTCCAGGAGTTCGCCGTCCGGAAGCATCACCTCGAGCCGCAGGACGTGGTCGCTCGTCACCCCGTGCTTCAGGCAGTGCGGTCCCCCCGCGTTCGTCGCGACGTTGCCACCGATCGTGCAGGCCGAGGCGGAACCGGGGTCCGGCAGGTAGCGAAGCCCGAGAGGCGCTGCGCGTCGCGAGATCTCGTCCGTGATGACGCCCGGTTCCACCACCGCCAGGCGCGCGTCGGCATCGAGCCGCAGGAACCGGTCGAGCCGGCCGGTGCCGACGATCACCGCTCCCCGGGCGACCGCTCCGCCAGTCAGTCCGGTGCCGGCTCCGCGCGGAACAAAGGGGATCTCCGCTTCGTACAGCATCCGTACCGCGAGCTGCAGCTCCTCGCGCGTGCCGGGGAGCGCGACGGCGAGCGGAGTCCCGCGGATGCGGGTGAGCGCGTCGGATTCATAGGCCAGGAGGCGATCGGCTTCACGGATGAAGCCCGCAGGTCCCAGGAGTCGGCCGAGATCGCTTGCCAGAGCGCCTGGCAGGGCACTTGCTCGTGAGCTCGGGCGGGACGCGTCGAACGCGGTAGGCGTGGCCGGTTTCACGGCGCCACATTAGGCAGGTCGCCGAGAGTGGGCAAGCGGCGGATCGGCCCGTCATACGGGCCGATCCGGGGTATCAGGTCCGGCCGCGCAGGCTTGACACTCATGAGTGCCGCGTTTACGATGGGCCGATCGCTGCGGGGTGGAGCAGTCTGGTAGCTCGTCGGGCTCATAACCCGAAGGTCGCGGGTTCGAATCCCGCCCCCGCTATCAAGGC
>JBDHFW010000024.1:0-23098 GCA_039590175.1 Gemmatimonadota bacterium
AGTCGGAGAAGCGGGGCCGGATCGTCTCGGTCACATCGATGCGGCCGCTCCGGCGCACCCGCACCTGGACGTCGAAGCTCTCGATGACCCATTCGCGCAGAGCGGCTGCGGGGATCCCTCCAGCGCCCCGGGTGGCGCCCGGTGCGCCGGGCACGGCGAAGCCGGCAACGCCGGCCAACGCGAGCGTCCCGACGGAGAGAGCCAGCAGCACGGCCCGTCGCCCGCGACGTGCCGCAGGCTCGTGGCTGGGCAGGGAACGAACCCTAGCCGGCCGTCCCGAAATCGACTTTCGGCGCCTCACGCTCCCCTTCATCCTCGAGGCCGAAGAACTGACGGGGTTGGAACCCGAACATGCCGGCCACCAGGTTGGACGGCACGGTGTGGATCTTGGTGTTGTAGTCGCGGACCACGGCGTTGTAGTAGCGGCGCGCATTCTGGACGGCGTCCTCGATCTCGTTCAAGGAACCCTGCAGATCGGTGAAGCTCTCGACCGCCCGGAGCTGCGGGTACGCCTCGGCCAGGGCGAAGAGCTGGCGGAGGGCTCCCGTCAGCACGTTCTCCGCC
Organism: Gemmatimonadota bacterium; assembly: GCA_039590175.1. Classification (GTDB taxonomy): domain Bacteria; phylum Gemmatimonadota; class Gemmatimonadetes; order Palauibacterales; family Palauibacteraceae. The sequence continues at coordinate 565 of JBDHFW010000024.1, forward strand.
TGGGCCTTCGCCTCCGGATCCTGCACGGCCATCGCTCGATTACGGGCTTCGATCACCGCTTCGAGCGTGTCCTTTTCGTGGCTCGCATAACCCTTTACCGTCTCGACGAGGTTGGGGATGAGGTCGTAGCGCCGCTTCAGCTGAACGTCGATGTCCGCCCAGGAGTTGTCGACGCGAACGCGAAGCTTGATGAGGCCGTTGTATATGCCGATGAAGGCCACGATCAAGACGACCAGGATCAACAGGACGATCCACATGGTCAGCTCTCCTTGCTGGGGAAGCCTCCGGCGCGCCGCCATGTTCGCGCCGACGGCGCACCCGACGGCGCACTATAGGCAGCGGGCAGCCAGGCTGCCAGCGGCCGCGTCCGGGGCGGACACGCCCACGGATCGCGCCGCGCATCCGACGGCGAGCCCGGGTGTCAGGCGGCGAGCCCGAAAGCGGTGCGGACGGTCGCCACGTGGATGGAAATCGTGTCGTCCGTGTTCAGGGCATAGCCGCCCGCGAGCACGATGGCGACGGACACTCCCAGGTCGCGGAGCGTCTCGAGAACGAACGAGTCGCGCTCGGCCAGCCCCTCGAGCGTCAGGTTGAGTCCGCCCAGCTGATCCTCTCGATAGGGATCGGCCCCGGCGAGATAGAAGGCGAGCTCCGGTCGATGCCCTTCGAGCAACGCCGGCAGGTTCCGGCCGAGTAGATCGAGGTACTCCTGGTCATCGACGCCCTCTCGAAGCCCGATATCCACGTCGCTGGGCGGCTTGAACATCGGGTAGTTCCATTCCTCATGCATGGAGAAGGTGACGGTCTTGTCGTCGCCGGCGAAGATGGCGGCCGTCCCGTTTCCCTGGTGGACGTCAAGGTCCACGACGACGGCACGGTCCACCTCTCCACCCGCTTGTAGAGCCCTTATTGCCACGGCCACATCGTTGATCAAACAGAAGCCCTCGCCGTGATCCGGGAAGGCATGGTGGAAGCCCCCGCCGAGATGGGCCGCCACGCCGGCTTCCAGAGCGAGCCGACCGGCCAAAATGGATCCGCCCGCGCACAGACGCGAGGCGGCCGCGAGATCGTTCGAAAAAGGAACCTCGAGCTGGATGATCTCGGCCATCGTGAAGTCGCCGCGCTCGATCTTGCGGAGGTACTCCGGCGAATGCACGAGCGCCAGCTGCTCGTCCGATGCCGGCTGCGGGCGAATAAGGTCGTCCTCGGAGATCACGTCCTCCGCGAGCAGCCGGTCGCGCACGAGACGGTACTTCAGGGTAGGGAAGACGTGCGGTCCGATGTCGATCTCGTAGGATGGATCGAAGACCACGTGCGGCCGGCTCATGGCGTCCCGATCAGGATCTATCGATCCGCGGCAGCGATCCCCGGACGCGCCGTCCCAGCGCACGGCCCACGAACCGGAGGCGGTCCGCCCAGGGGAGACGGCCGAATGCCGTTCGCACGACACCCTTGGTGAAGTACGTCTTCTCCGAGTAGTCGATGGCCACCTCGACCAGCGCGGGTCGTCCCTCTTCAAGGGTGGAAGCCGACCAATCGACGGCCTCTTCGACCTCGGCGTTTGACCCGAGGCGCCGGTATTCGATCCCCACGGCCCTCGACAGGGCGGAGAGGTCGTAGTCCGGAAGCTCGCTGCTGGTTCGGCGGCTCAGGGCGATGTCCTGAAACTGCGAGATCTGAGCGAGCTCCCGGTCCCGCAGGACGAAGACCGCCGTGGCGGCGCCTTCCCGGGCGGCGGTGAGCAGCTCCAGGCCCGTCATGAGAAACGCGCCGTCGCCTGGCAGGGAGACCACCGGGATGCCGGGTCGTGCAAGAGCCGCGCCGATGGAGGCAGGCACGGCGTACCCCATGCACGAGTAGTCCACCGGCGCCAGGAATCGGCCCGGAGCCTCGAGGCGCAGCCACTCCATGGCGAGGAACGTCCCGTTTCCGCTGTCGGTGGCGTAGGCCGTCTCCGCAGGAAAGCGAGCCTGGAGGGCACGGAAGAGGCTGGAGGGGGAGACGCCCGACTCTCTGTCCGCCCCGCGAGCGCCCGCCACCTCGGCGTGCCCGTCCGCGATGCGTGCACGCAGCTCCTCGTCTTCGCTTCTCGGTCTCAGCTCGGCGAGAAGGGCCCGCACCACGGCAGCCGCGTCCCCGACGACCTTGACGGCCGCCTCGAAGTTGCGGCCCGGCACGGCCGGGTCGATGTCGGCGTGGACCAGGGCGCCGGGTGGCCGAAGCCCGTAGCTTCCGGTTCCTACCTCGGAGAAGCGACACCCGATAGCCAGCGTGACGTCACAGCTCTCCGCCACCCGTCGGGCGAACGGCGGCGCCGCATCGCCGAACCCGGGCCAGAGGAAGAGCGGATGGGTCTCGGGAAAGACGCCCTTGCCCTGTATCGTCGTCGCCACCGGAGCCTCCAGCCGCTCCGCCAGCTCCACGAGCGCCTCCGAGGCGCCGGCCGCCCCGAAGCCCACGTAGAGAAGGGGTCGGTCCGCTCCCTCGAGCGTCTCCAGGGAGCGCAGGATGGTGTCCCGTTCGAGTGGTGGACTGTCCTGGGGGCCGCCCTCCGCGGCCTTCTGCTCGACGGAGTCCTGCGCGAGGTAGTGGTCCGCCGGCACCTCCACCATCACCGGCCCCGGGACGCCCGCCCGCGCGATCGCACAGCCACGGCGCACCGTCCGATAGACTTCGTCGCGGCGGCGGGCACGAATCGCTTCCTTAACGACGGGCGCGGCAATCGCCATCTGGTCGACGTCGTGCAGCTGGTAGGCGCTGTCGCTCTCGAGCCGGATGCCGCAAGCGAGCACGAGCATGGGGACGTTGTCGAGATAGGCTTCGGCGATCCCCGAAAGCGCGTGGGTGAGGCCGGCTCCGGGCACCACGTTGACGCATGCCATCCGGCCCGAGGCTCGCCAGTGCCCATCCGCCATGAAGGAGGCCGACTGCTCGTCCGTCACCAGCACCGGGCGAACTGTTTCCGAAGCCGCCAGCGCGTCGTAGAGCTCGATGTTGTGCGTGCCGGGGATGCCGAAGGCGTGAGCGATGTCCTCGTCCTCGAGCGCGCGCACGACAGCCCGCGCCGCGGTCAGCTTCATCGAATCGCGTCCTCTCGGATCGCCTCGGCCACCCGATCGGCCAGCGCCATGATCGTCAGATAGGGGTTGATCTGGAGCGAGTCGGGGAAGAGGCTCGAGTCGGCCACTCGGAGCCACGGATGCTCGTGCACGCGGCCCCAGGAGTCGGTCACCGAGTCAGCGGCGGAGCTGCCCATGCCGCAGCCGCCCATCAGGTGCGCCGCCGAGACCGGGACCGTTCCGGCGAGGAAATGCTCGGGCCGGATTCGCTCGTCGATCTCGCCCGCCTCGGGAGCCCGCAGCTCCGGCGGGCTGGCCAGCGGCACGTGCACGCGCGCGGCCCCGGCTCCGAAGAAGATCCTCGCCGACGCCCGGGTGCCCGCAGCGAGCGCCCGCACCACTTCATCCGTGAACCGATAGTGCACCACGGGTTGGCCCCCGGCGTCCACCGCGACACGGTTCCCGTCCGTGGCCCGGTCGCAGGCCAGCACGAGGATCATCTGCAGGCGGGGAAACGCGCGCAGAAAGCTCTCGTTCGTTGCGCCGAAGCCGATGAGGCTCTTGGCGGTGACGAAGGGGAAGTACATGCACGTCTCCAGCACGTAGCCCTCCTCCTCCGCACGGTCGACGTAGTAGCTCTTCGGGTGGCCGACATCGTTGGTGATCTCGCGCGAGTGCTCCCCGACGAGGATGAAGGCGGGGTGGCAGGTGAAGCCCTCTCCCAGCCGAGGCAGCCGGTTTCCGAAGCCGGAGCGCAGAAGGAGCGCCGGAGAGCCGACCGCTCCTCCCGCCACGACGACGACGCCCGCTCGAACGCGATACTCGCCAGGCTCCCACTCTGACGGGCTTCCTTTCCCTCCCGCTGGTGCGGCTGACACCCGGACCCCCACCAGCTTCTCCTCGATGCGCGTCGCTTCGGCGCGCGATACCACCTCGACACCGCGTCTCTCCGCGGCCGGAAGCTGCACGCGATCCGTCCCCTGCTTGGCCGCGTTCGGGCAGCCCAGGTTGCAGAGGCTGGATCCGCGGCAGCCCTTCACGTTGACCGGAAACTGCCGTGCCTCGAAACCTGCCTGCTCGCAGCCCGCCGCGAACAGCGTGTTGTTCTCGTTGATCTCGACCGGCTCCAGCAGGTGAACGTTGTTCTGCCCCGCGAAGTGGCGGCATCGCTCCGCCAGGTCCGCGTGGGAGAGCCCCGGAACCCCCCAGCCCTCGACGACCCGCGGCTCGGGGATGAGCGACGTGCCGGTGTAGACGGCGGTCGATCCACCGTAGACTCGGCCGAAGGCGAGCGTCATCGTTCCGTCCGCCGTAAGAAAGCCGCCCGAGTCGGCGTACAGCGCCTCTGCCATCTCGATCTCTTCGCCGGTAAACTCCTCGTCGGCCAGTCTCGGGCCCTGCTCGATCAGCAGGACGCGGCGTCCCTGCTCGGCGAGAGGGGCGAGTCCCAGAGCGACCGTCCCGCCCCCGGCTCCGGAGCCGATGATCACGACGTCGTACTCCCGATCGATCACGGGCCGCCTCCGACCTCATCGTCCGAGCCGTCCGGAAGGTCGTCCAATTCGTTCGCGGAGCCGCCCATCAGGGCGGCCCAACCGCCCGGGTCGGCGCGGTACCCGATGCTTCGGCGGACCTCGGGCCGGCCGTAGTAGCCGAGAAGAACGAGCGTCCGAAGGCCCCAGAAGCCGCGGCGCAGGAGCAGGGTGGAGGAGCGCTGCACTCGGTCGAGGATCTCGGTCCTCAGAGCGGGGTCCAGGCTGCTGAAGCGTCGCCTGTGGCGGAGCAATGAGCCCCACTCCAGAGCCAGGACGAGGAGGCGAAGCTGTCGTCTGAGGCGAGGGGGGCGGGTGCGGAGCGCCGCCTCGATCCGCGCTTCGACATCCTGCCAACCCTCCGCGTCCAGCCGAGCGGCGCCGGGGACGATCGTGACGGCGAGGGAGCGAAACGCGCGGCGCACGGGCGCAATCACCGGGGATAGCGAGGACGAGGTCACGCCGCGAACGATAGAGAGCGGCCGGAGGGGGGAGCAAGCCGACCCCGGGGTGGTAGGACCCGTCCGGGACCGAGAGGACTGCTGATCCGAGTGGAAGACGGAGGAGCGAATGGAAGCGCCGCTTTTTCAGGTCGACGCGTTCACCGACCGGACATTCGCCGGCAACCCAGCGGCGGTGTGTCTGCTCCCGCGGTGGCCGGATGCCGGGGCGATGCAGGCGATCGCCTCCGAGAACAACCTCTCCGAGACGGCTTTCCTGGTCGGCGCCGGTACCGAGTACGAGCTCCGCTGGTTCACGCCGGTCTCCGAAGTGGATCTGTGCGGGCACGCCACGCTCGCCTCGGCCTTCGTGCTGTTCGAGCACTTCGGCGTTGACGGCGCCGTGACGTTCGACAGCCGGAAGGGGAGGCTCTCGGTCAAGCGGGACGAAGCTGGGCTCCTTCGGATGGACTTCCCGGCGCTGCCGGCCAAGCCCGCCGACGCGCCCGAGGGGTTGCTGGAGGCGCTGGGCGGGTCACCGACCGATGTTCTGCTGGCGGACGACTATCTGGTTCGCTACTCGGAAGAGCGCGAGGTGGCCACGTTGGATCCCGATTTCGCCGCCCTCGGCGGCCTCGGGGCACGGGGATTCATCGTGACGGCGCCCGGCGAGAGCGTCGACTTCGTCTCCCGCTTCTTCGCGCCCGCTCTCGGGATCCCGGAGGATCCAGTCACCGGATCGGCTCACTGCACGCTCACGCCCTACTGGGCGGAGCAACTCGGCAAGAGTCGACTGCACGCGCGCCAGATCTCCCGAAGGGGTGGGGAACTCTGGTGCGAGCTCAGAGGAGACAGGGTGGAGATCTCGGGTAACGCCGTTCTCTATCTTTCGGGCTCGATCCGCTTCTGAGCGACGGGTCTGGCCCGCTACGCTTCTGAGCCGCTCGAAGCCTGACGGCGTTCAGCCCAGGACGCCCACGAAGCTCGACGGATCGATCCGGTAGCCGGGGAAGACTCGCTCGAGCTTCTCTGCGCCCAGGTGCCCGCTTACGACTTCAACGAACACGTCCCGGAAATCGGTGGTGATCGCAAGGTCGCGTCCCTCGTACAGCTGCTCGCGCTCCAGGCCCGGCCAGCTTCCGAGCACGCGGCCGCCCGCGGTTGCTCCCCCGAGTATCAGCATGCAGTTCCCGTGGCCGTGGTCCGTTCCGCCCGAGCCGTTCTCCGCCGCGGTACGGCCGAACTCCGACATCGTGACGACGATGACATCCTCGATCCGATCGCCGAGGTCCTCATGGAACGCCCGGATGCCGCTCCCGAGCTCGGCCAGACGGTTGGCCAGCTGCCCCTGGGCACCACCCTGCGCCAGGTGCGTGTCCCAGCCGCCGATGTCCGTGAACGCCACCTCCAGCCCCACGTCGGCTTTGATCAGCTGAGCGATCTGCTGCAGCGAGCGGCCGAAGTCCCCGCGGGGGTACTCGACGCCGCCCCGCGGACGATACTGGAGCGGATCGGTTCGACGGATGAGCTCGATCGCCTCGAAGGAATCGCCGGCCGCGCCGGCGATGAGGTCGTCCTCCTCGCTTCTGTACATCCGCTCGAACACCGATTCGAGCCCCGGGCTGCGGCCGCCGGCGATCCCGAAGCGCTCCAGATCCGCGATCGCGACCGTCGGATAGGAGCCCCGAAGCGCCCGCGGCATGTCCGCCCCCATGGCCACGCCCCGCAACGGGGATGACTCGGCCATACTCACCTGACCGCTCGCGTGATCCGCGCTGTGGGCCGCTCCGTCCGCCAGCGTCCGACCCGCGCACGAACAGGCGTTCTCGCTCAGCAGTCGGTTCATCCACCCGTCGCGCGTCGACTTGACCCCCGGCGTTCCGGACTCCATGAAGTCCTGCGCGTCGAAGTGCGAGCGCGTCGGATGAGGCGAGCCGGAGGCGTGCAGGATCGCCAGCTCACCGTCCCGATAGAGGTCGTGAAGGCTCCGGAGCGACGGATGAAGCCCGAAGAACCCGTCCAGGTCGATCGCCGACGCTCCCTCTCCCCGAGATGGCTGCGGCACAGCGATCGAGCGGCGAACGCGGTAATAGGCCTTCTCTTCGAAGGGCACGACCATGTTCAACCCATCCACCGCGCCGCGCTGGAAGATGAAGACGACCGTCTTCTGGCGGCCCGTGGATCGGGTCTCGGCCAGCAGGGTCCGGGTCAGAAAAGCCGGGGGCAGACCGATGGCCACGAGGCCCACCGCCCCCTGCTTGAGGAAGATCCGTCGGTTGATCGGTCGCATCACGGCCTCCTTACGGCTTGCTGCTCAGCACGGCTCGTCCGCCGCTCAGCGGTGCTGGAACTCGGGTGATCCGAGCGCCAGACCGAGAGCGAGCTCGTTCGGTCCGGCTCCCCGGCGCAGCTCGGCGAGGGCCCTCTCGAAACCGGCGAAGTCGCTCCGAATCTCGGTCTGGATCACGTCCCGCAACCCGGAGGTCTCCGAGCCGGGCAGCAGATCGGCGAGCATCCGGTCCACCGGCTGTCGAGACAGGGAGCCGGGGATCCGAACGTTCTGGATCCCCCCCGTCGCCAGCGCCAGGCCGAGGTTCATCCGCTGCAGGAGCGCCGCCCCGCTCGCCCATTCCTCGGACTCCGCCGGATAGCCGGTCGGCGGCGATGACATGTAGGGCACCTGGTCCAGGGCGCGCAGCTGCTCGGCGAGCCCGCGTGAGGGGCCGAACTCGGCGCCCGTCACCCTGAGCGCGCTGGCGACGAGCTCGAACGGGGTCTTCAGCTTCGCGCCGATGTTCGCCGGATCGTAGAAGCGCTCCGAGGTGAACAGAGCCCGCGTGACCTCGCGCAGGTCGCCGCGGGTCTCGAGGAAGACCGCCACCAGCTCATCCACGAGGGCCGGAGGCGGATCGTCCGAGACGAAGACCTGCGCCAGCTTCGTCACGACGTGCCGGGCGGTCGACGGGTGCACGGCCAGCATCCGGAGCACGTCGAGCCCGTCTTCGATGCCTCTCCCGCCGGGGAGTGTTTGGCCGAGCACCGTTTTCTCGCCCGGGTCGTGCCACTCGCCCCGGAACACGAACTCACCGGCTGTCGCGCTGCCGCCCGAGGCCGCCATTCCCTTGCCGCGAACCCGTCGATCCGTGCCGCCACCGCGGCCGGGCAGCTGCATCGTCCAGCCCGTGAAGGCGCGCGCCACCTCGATGACGTCCTCCTGCGTATAGCCGCCGTCGACGCCCAGCGTGTGCAGCTCCAGCAGCTCCCGTGCGTAGTTCTCGTTCAGGCCGCGCTCTCGCCCCGCCTGGCGCTTCACGCCCTCCTGGATGCGGGCGATCTGTTCCTCCGGGACGCCGCGCATCCGAAGCACGACCTCGCGCTCCCGCGCCGACATGTTCTGGAAGCGGGAGCGAGCCCTCTGCTGTCGAGCTCCTCGCGGGTTCAGCGAGTCCGGCACCTGGCTCTGCCAGTTGTCCAGGTAAACGAGCATCGCAGGGTGCGAGGCGGTGGCGATGAGCATGTCCTCGAATTCGCCGAACACGTAGGGCCGGATCGCCTCGCGCTCGTAGTTGCCGATGAGCCAGCGGTCCGGCCCTTTGGCGAAGAAGACGTTGAAGTGGTTGAACCAGAAGTCGGTCATCACCTCATCGAGCTGGCGTTCCGAGTCCACCGCTCGCACCAGCTTGGCGCTGGCGAGGTCGAAGAGGATCCGGTTCGGGCTCTGGATGCCGAGCTCTCGCCGCATGCGCCGCATCTCGTCACGGGAGACGGAATCCGGGTTGCCGAGGCGTGCGCGGACGACCTGAGGAGGCGGGTAGGCCGCGTAGAGCTCCGAGACCGTCATCTCGGCGGCCGGGAAACTCGCCAGCCGTTCCTCGAGCGCGGAATCGTTGATTCGTTCCGGTGAGAGCTGCCGCTCGAGCCACGCCTCGGGGCCGAGGTCCAAGGTCTCGGCCAGATCCTGGGGGCGCACGCCGTAGGTGGCCCGCCTCAGGAGGTGGGCCGCGCGGGCGGTGTCATCCGCGGCCCCGTCCGGCATCCCCTGCGCCCAGGCCGCAGGGGCGGCGAGAGCGGTGAGAATAACGCCAACGGCGAACGCTCTCGCGAAGGTCCTCGGACCCCCGTGCCAGTCCCTCGAAGTGTCCGCTACCGTCGTCATCCTCCGACCTCTCCTGCCCGCACCTTTCCACACGCGGCCGCGGTCACCTTCACGGCCGGTCTCCGTTCGTGGTGACGCGAACGATGGAAGCTTCGTTAACCGGTCCGGCCGGTCAGGGTGCTCGAACCAGCTTCACCACCCGTCCGTTATCGGAGAGGATGTACAGCTCTCCCGCTGAATCCCGGCCGAAGGAGAGGACGGACCCCAGGCTCCCGACCTCCCACTCCTCTAGCTCGGTGGCGACCTTTCCGACGAAGCGGAAGCTGCGCAGGAAGCCCGTGCAGAAGTCGGAATAGAAGTAGTGGCCGGCGACCTCGGGGAGCGCACTGCCCCGGTACACGAAGCCACCCGTCACCGAGCAGCCCTCTCCGTGGTCGTACTCGACGGCCGGCAGCACGAGGCCGGTGTCGTCGCAGCCGCCGCCCCCGAAGCATCTGCTGCCCTCCATGATTCTCCAGCCGTAGTTGAGGCCGCTCTCGTCGTCGCCGACGGCGTTGACCTCCTCGAGGCTGGCCTGGCCGACGTCCGCTATGTAGATCGTTCCGGCCACCGGGTCGAAGGCGATGCGCCACGGGTTCCGGAGTCCGATCGCCCAGATCTCGTCCCCGAACGGGTTGTCGCTCGGAATCGCGTACGGGTCTCCACCATCGACGTCCAGCCGCAGCAGCGAACCCAGCAAGGTGCCCGCGTTCTGCCCGTTGTTCTGGGGATCGCCGGCGCCGCCTCCGTCGCCGAGCGCGACGTACAGCATGCGGTCGGGGCCGAAGAGGATGTGGCCGCCGTTGTGGTTCGAGAAGGGCTGAGGCACGGAGAGGATCAGCTTCGCCGACCCGGCGTCCGCGACATCGGGGTCGGCGCTGACGGCGTACCGCTCGACACGGGTGGCCCCGTCGTCCCCTGTGTAATCCACGTAGAACAGCCCGCTGGTGCTGTAGTCGGGGTGGAAGGCCATGCTGAGCAGGCCCTGCTCGTTTCCGCCGCCCACCTCGGAGGAGAGGTCGAGAAACGGAGCGACAAGCAGGGTGCCGTTCTTCACAATTCGGATCCGCCCGGTCTGCTCCACGATGAAGAGTCGGTCGTCACCCGAGGGTGCGGTCAGGTAGAGAGGCCTGGTGAGGCCGGTGGCGACGGTCTCGGTGGTCAGTGAGAACTCGCCCGAGGGAGGAGGTGGGGGCGGAGCGGGTGGCGGAGGGGGCGGAGGCGCAGGGTCGGTGCCCGTGTCGGAGGAGCACGCCGACAGGGCCAGCATCACGGCGACGGCGGTGGCTGCCGGGCGGAAGGCACGGCTCGACCAACCTGGTCGGGTGGGGAAGGCTGACACTCGTAAGCCCCAATGGTTTCATAGGTTAGCGTTCCTCACCAGCCGAGTCGCGGCGGGCCGGACTTGGAAGCGTTACCCGACGGCGCGGCAAGATGTGCCGGCGGAGAGACGAGGTGGATCTGCCGAGCGTCACGATTCACGTCCGGCATCCGTTTCTTCGGGAGAGCGGGAATGGCGGTGCGCCGCGACGGCGCCTGACGAAGGCCGCCCGACACACGCGCGCCCACCATACCCCACCGTGTGTTGACAAAGCGCACCTCACGCCACAGGATTTTCGAAGTTCTCGTGGGTGAGCGGAACGGCCGGGTAACCGCGGACGGCAGCCGCTTCGGAGGTGGATGGGAATCGCATGAGTTCACTGTCGCGGTTGGGAGGGGCCCCATGAGGAAGCTTAGTTTGGTCACCACCCTACTAGTCCTCTCCTTCACGACGACCGGATTTGCCCAGGAGCTGCAGCGGACCATTACGGGGCAGGTTACGGACGACGTGACGGGGGAAGCGGTCTCCTTTCCTCAGATCACGGTCGGGGGAACGGCGGCCACGGGTCGGGCGAGAACGACCACGTTGATCGGGACCGTGGGAGGCGAGGACGGGCGGTTCTCGCTCGAGGTGCCGGCCCGCCAGGTCGTGCTCACCGTCCTGCGGATCGGCTACCGGTCCGCGAACGTCACCGTACCGACCGATCAAGCGGTCGTGGACGTCGCCTTGACGGTGGACTACCTGAACGTCGAGGAGCTCGTCGTGACGGGCCGCGCCACCGAGACCAGGCGCGCGAACCTGCCGACCTCGATCGGCACCGTGAGTGGCGACGAGATCAACCAGGTGCCTCAGCAGACTGTCGACGGGGCGATCGCCGGCCGGGTTTCCGGAGTCGTCATCGGGCAGAACTCGGGCGCTCCGGGCGGTGGCTTCCAGCTCGAGATCCGGGGCAACTCGTCGCTCTTCGCGGCCGCGGAGCCGCTCTACGTGATCGACGGCGTTATCGCCAGCAACGCCGCGATCCCGTCCAACCAGAATGTCATAACGGAGGCGTCCGGCGGATCCAATCCCGCGCAAAACCAGGACGTTCTTCAGAACCGGCTTGCAGACATCAACCCCGAGGACATCGAGACGATCGAGGTCCTGAAGGGCGCGTCGGCGGCGGCGGTCTACGGCGCGAAGGCCGCCAACGGCGTGGTGATCATCACGACGAGGCGCGGGGGAACTGGCGCGGCCGACTTCCGCCTGGGCTTCCAGGGCGGAACGTTCGATCTGTCGAACAAGCTGGGGTTTCGCCGGTTCCAATCTCCGGAGGAGGCGATCGCTGATATCGGCGAACTGTCGGCCGAATTCTGCACGACCTCGCCGTGCCCGTTCTTCGACAACGAACAGGCGCTGGCGGACCGGAACGATTTTTCCTGGCAGGCGACCGGAACCGTCAGCGGCGGCGACCCGAATAGCTTCTCCTATTTCGGCTCGCTGATGTGGAAGAATGATGAGGGGATCATCGATAACACGGGGTTCGAGCGCCAGTCAATCCGCGCCAACCTCACGCCGACGATCGCCGGCGGCGCCGCCGAGCTCGCGATCGCCGCGAACGTGATCCACACGAACGCGCAGCGGGGGTTGACCAACAACGACAACGCCAACGTCAGCTATTACATGGTGCTCCCGTTCGCCCCGAGCTTCCAGGATCTGAGCCAGCGGCCCGACGGCACATTCCCCGAGAACGTTTTTACGGGGAACCTGAGCAACCCCCTTCAGACGGCCGCCCTGCTTGAGAACGACGAGGACGTGTTCCGATACATTGTGTCCACCAACCTGGATTGGAGGCTCGTCAATACGGACAGGCACTCCTTTAAGATCGTCGCCCCGTTCGGCGTGGACTACTTCCAGCAGGACAACCGGCTGTTCTCGCCGCCGGAGATCTTCTGGGAGCCGGCCGACGGGCTTTTGGGAACGGCGCTACAGAGCAACTCGAATTCCCTCAATCTAAACGTCGGTGGAAACGGCGTGTGGGACTGGCGGATCTCGGAAGGCTCCAGGCTGACCAACGCCTTCGGCCTCTCGTACGAGCGCGTCGACACGCAGGTCGACCGCATCATTGGCCAGAACCTCACGGCGGGGAAGAACAAGGCGGACGCGGCCACGGTTGTCCAGGTTCGTGAGAACGCACTCACGGTCGAGGACTTCGGGTTCTATTACCAGGTCGAGTACCTTGGAGCTGATGACAAGCTGCTCATCGGCGGCGCCCTCCGGTTCGACCAGAGCAGCGCCAACTTTGACACGGACAAGCTCTTCGCCTACCCGAAGGGTTACGTATCGTACCGTTTCACGGATCTGGGATCGGCGGTGTCCGAGATCAAGCTTCGGGCCGCTTACGGCGAGTCCGGTAACCGGCCCGTGTGCACTCTCATTGAAGGGTGCCAGAAGTTCACCAGCCTCACGCTCGACTCGAACATCGAGGGGCTGCCCGGGTTCGGGATCGAGGGGACGATCGGTCAGGTCGTGGAGTGTGCTGCTTGCTCGACACCAAGCCTCCAGCCCGAGCGGATGAAGGAGTTCGAGGGTGGGGTGGACCTCACCGGTTGGGGTGGTCGCTTCACTCTGGAGCTGACCGGCTACCGGCAGACGATTAAGGACCAGCTGATCCAGCAGGCGGTCGCACCCTCCACCGGATTCGAAGACTTCGTGTTCAACGCCGGGAGCATGCGGAACTGGGGGTTCGAGACCACGCTCGGCCTCACCCCGTTCGTCAGCCGGAGCTTCACCTGGCTCTCCCGCACGACCTTCTTCTTCAACAGGACCCAAATGACAGAGCTGCCGATTCCGGGCTTCGATATTCGCGGAGCGGGTGGGCCCGGGTTCGCCTGCTCCCTGGGCTGCATTTTCATCGAAGAAGGTTCCTCGTCCACCACGATGGCCGCCAATGACCCGCGCTGCACGGGCGAGCAGAGCGACGACTGCACTAGCTTGCCGGGCGTCGGCAAGGTCGGGAACACGAACCCGGCCTTCACGATGGCATTCACGAACGACTTCACGTTCCTCAGGAACTTCAGCTTCTACTCGCTGCTCGAGTGGCGTCAGGGGCAGTCGGTCGTCAACCTGACGGAGTTCCTAGCCGATCTGGGCCCAACCAGTGGTGATTACGTGGGGGACGATCCAGTCACCGTACCGGAAGACTGCGAGCCCAATTGCTCGGGCCAGCAGAGACAGTTTCTCAGAGGACAGTTAGGCTTCAGCGGGGTGTACACGCAGCCGGCGGGCTTCCTGAAAGTAAGAGAGCTCTCGCTGACCTACGACCTCCCGTTCCAGTCAGGCGTCTTCAAGTCGATCCGGCTGCGGGTCAGTGGGCGCAACCTGTGGACGGTCACGAACTACCGCGGGCTGGATCCGGAGGTGAGCAACTTCGGCAACCAGCAGGTGGGCCGTAGCCAAGACGTCGCGCCGTTCCCGCCCAGCCGAAGCTTCTGGGCCGGATTCGACCTGGCGATCTAGAGCCGCACTCCGATGCAAGGTGCAAAACGGGACTCGAAAATGGGAATAGGGACCATGACGAGAAATATAGTGCTCCCGGTGCTCTTGAGCGGATTGCTGCTCGGAGTGCCTTCGTGCAAGAATTTGAACTCACCGAACGACAACTTCGGCGACCTCGAGGAGATCACGAGCAACCCAACGCGTATATCGGTGAACACGCTCGCGCTGGGCCTGCTGTTCGGGCAGCGGGTGTACTTACGCGACCCGAACGACTACGTGGGGCAGCTGGGGGTGCTCGGCCGCGAGTCCTACAACAATGATATCGCGGACCCCAGGTTCGAAAGCGAGATGCTGGGCGGCCCCCTTGACGGCAGCAGCGCCGCGTTCGGCGGGAACTTCTGGGATGAGCCCTACGCAAACATCCGGTTGGGCCAGATCACTCTGGACGGGGTCGACCAGCTGGATGACATCCAGATGTCCTCGGGCGAGAGGGACTTCATTCGTGGCTTCGCGAAGACGATTGTCGCCATCGACTTCCTCACGCTCGTCAACACGCACGACACGAACTGCGGGTGTCCGATCACGCTCCCGGAAGATCCGCAATCGCCGGCAGCACAGGTGTCGAAGGAGCAGGTGTTCGCTCACATCGTGAGCTTGCTAGAGGAGGCGAAGGGGCACCTGCAGGGAGCGAGCGATGCGCCGCTGACCCTGCCATCGGGTTTCGCCGGATTCACCACGGCGGAGAGGTTCCTCCAGTTCAACCGGGGGATCCGGGCGCGAGTGGCCGTCTACATGATGGACTACCCGGCGGCGCTCCAAGCGCTCGGCGAGTCCTTCCTCGACACGTCGGCCCCGCTTGCAGAGGGGGTCTTCCACTCCTTCTCGACCTCCTCCGGTGACGAGCTGAACCAGCTCTTCGATCCATCCGACGGTCCGCGCCTCAAGCCGCATCCCTCGATCAAGCGGGATGTGGAGCTGAAAGCCGGCGGCGCGCCGGATCAGCGGTTCACCGACAAGACGCGGGTGATCAGGAACGTGTCGGCCTTTGGCCTCTGTCTCGGCGTTCCCCCTGGTACGCCGGATTGGCCTCCGGATCCGAGATTCGTGGACCTCGGGCCTGGTTCTTTCGCCGAGCAGAGTTGCGATGTCGGGTTCGATATCTACACTAGCATTACTGCGCCCATTCCGATCATCCGAAACGAGGAGTTGATCCTCCTGCGGGCCGAGGCGAACATCGGGCTCGGCAACCTGGCAGCGGCGGAGTCGGACATCAACTTCGTCCGCACGACGGCGGGAGGATTGGAGCCGGTGACGCTCACGGCAGGCAACGCGCTGGAGCGCCTTCTGTACGAGAAGCAGTTCTCGCTGCTCTACGAGGGTGGGCACCGGTGGATCGACCTCCGGCGGTACGACATGCTGGATATCCTTCCGCTGGATAAACCGACCCACCAGGTCAACGCCAGGTACCCGCTTCCGCTCGACGAGACGGCGGCGCGACAGTAGGAGAGAACCACCGCTGCAACAGGCTGTGGAGCATGAGCAAACCGGCGGCCCGCGGGCCGCCGGTTTGCGTTAGCGGTCACTCTGAGGTTGAGGTTAGGCAACAGCCGCCAAAGCCAATCGGCGACCAGCACCCTTCGCTCCGCTGAGCCGCGATGCGAGCCGCGATGGAGGCTTTGCGATCGCGAGGCTCAGACGTGTTCCTTCTCCCGGCCCCTGCGGAGCGCCTGCTCGGCCACGCGCCGCGCGCCGTGCACGGGCGACTCATCCCGCTCGGCCGCCTCGGCGAAGATGCGGTCCAGGGCCTCCTCGATCTCGCGCACACGCTCGCGCATGGCCTCCCGGTTCGATTCGCCGAGGTGCATCATGCCGAAGGCGATCGCGCCGCCCGCGTTGACCACGTAGTCGGGCGCGTAGAGGATCCCCAGCTCGTGAAGGAGCTCGGCGTCCTCCGCCCGATCCAGCTGGTTGTTGGCGGAGCCGGCGACGATCCGGCAGGCCAGCTGGGGGATCGTCTCCCGGTTGAGGATCGCGCCGATGGCGCACGGGGCGAAGACGTCGCAGGGCGTCGCGTACGTCTCGGAGACTGGAACGACGCGTCCGTCGACCCCCTCGGCCGCACCGCGCGCTCGGCTTTCATCGATGTCTGAGATGAGCACCTCGGCGCCGGCTTCGGCCAGCATCCTGGCCAGCGGCTCGCCCACGTCTCCGGCGCCCTGTATCAACACGGACTTGCCCGCCGGCTCGAGACTTCCATCGACGGCCTTGAGGGCCGCCCGGATTCCCGCGAGCACACCAAGCGCCGTATACGGCCCGGGATCAGCGGTCCCGGATCCCGAGAGGCCGTGCCCCATGACGTACTGCGACGCCTCCGCCAGGACGTCCATGTCCTCGGGCGTGGTTCCGAGGTCGACACCGGTGGCGTATCCGCCGTGCAGCGACTCGAGCAGGCGGCCGAAACGTCGCAGCAATCCCCGCTTCTCTTCGCCCTCCAAAGGCCGCGGGATCGCCAGTACGGACTTGCCGCCGCCGAACGGGAAATCGATCGCGGCCCACTTGTAGGTCATGCCCTGCGCGAGCCGCATCGCATCCCGGGCGCCGTCCTCGGGGGTCGGATACGGCTTCATCCGACAGCCGCCCACCATCGGGCCCAACGTCGCGTCATGGAGGGCGATGAAGATCCATGTGCCCGTCTCGTAGTCGTATCCCTGGACCACGCCCAGGCCGTTCCAATCCTTCAGGAGTTCCCGCATCCCGTCCTTCATCCCGTCATCACCTCGCGATCTCGGTTCTATGATCAGTCGGCGGCCGCATGCCGTGCGCGGTCCGCCTTCAAGTACGTCGCCACAAACCTAACCGCCTCGGCCTCCGCCCAGAAGAATGGGGCCAGCGGCGTGGCTCCTCCGACAAAACCGACATGCCCGCCACGCTCGACAAACCCGTCCACGAGCCAGGGATTCTCCCGCACCGCGCTATTCTCGTCGGAGGAAAAGGGATGAAACGGGTCGTCCTTCGCCTGGAGCAGCAGCGTCGGAACCCTGATCGCGGCGAGATAGCGCAGGGAGCTGGATCGCTCGTAGTAGTCCGCCGCGCCCAGGAAACCGTGAAGGGGCGCCGTGACGAGCTCGTCGAAGTCACGAAGCGTGCGAGCCTCGAGGGCGGCAGCAGGATCGTAGGAAAGCGGCCCGTTTTCCGCCTTCGCGCGGACGCCCTCCCGCAATGATCGGAGGAAGAAGCGGGAGTACAATAGGCCCATGCCGCGCTCCATCCTCGCCGTCGCGGCCGCCAGATCGAAGGGCACGGAGATCCCCGCGGCCGCCGTCAGCCGTGTCCCTTGCGCGCCCTTCTCACCGAGATACTTGAGCAGCACGTTGCCGCCCAACGAAAACCCGACCACGGCGAGCGGGACGTTCGGAGCCCGCTCGTGGACTGCGCTCAGGATGAAGTCGAGGTCGCCCGTCTCACCGGCGTGGTACGCCCGGGGCCGCCGATTCGGCGAGCCGCTCCTGCCGCGAAAGTTCAGCGCCGCCGCTCGAAGCCCGTGTCGGCCGCACGCCCGGGCCGCCTCGACCATGTATCCCGATTCCGAGCATCCCTCCAGTCCGTGCAGTAGCAAGACGATCGGCGCAGAATCCCGGGATCCCCCGGAGAGCGGCTCGCTGAAGTCCACGTCCAGGAAATCGCCGTCCGGTGTCGTGAATCTCTCCCGTATCCACGAAGGATCCCCCATCCGCCGCAGCGCGCGTCCGCCGATCGTCTGGCCGTGGGCTCCCGGCAGCCACCAGGCGGGTCGGAAGGGTCGGAGCGAGAACTGTCGTTGAGAAGTGTTCAAGTCGACGGTCCGTCTGGTATGTTTGTCCGCCAGGTAATCCGGGTAATCCGGGCGCGTGAATCTCGGCCAGGGAAACTCGTGGAATCGAGGAGCGATGTCGAGCCGACGGCTGCTGCACTACGATCGGATCGAGGCCGATGGACCGGACGGGAGCGACGGAGATCCGGCTGACGAGGGGGCGCGGCCCGCCACACTGCCATGGCTGTACATGCTGCACGGGATCTTCGGAGCCGGAAGGAACTGGCGCAGCATCGCGAGCAGGGTCGTCCAGGCCCTTCCACCCTGGGGAGCCCTGCTGATCGATCTTCGCATGCACGGAGATTCGCAAGGCTTCGAGCCGCCTCACACACTGGATGCGTGCGCCGCGGACCTGGAGGTGCTCGCCGAAGACACCGCTCTCCTTCCGGCCGCCGTGTTGGGGCACTCCTTCGGCGGCAAGGTCGCTCTCTCCTACCTCTCTCGAGCCGCGGCCAGGGGTGAGGTGCCGCACCAGGTATGGATCATGGACTCCACTCCGTCCGCCAGGGACGCGGTGGGCGATGCGGAGCGGATGCTTGGGGCCGTGCGTTCACTCCCGGCGCGGTTCTCCTCCCGGGCCGCGGCGATCGACGACCTGAAGCAGGCCGGCTTCCCCGAGCGGATCGCCAACTGGATGTCGGCGAACCTTGCGCGATCGGAGGAGGGCTACGGGTGGAAGCTCGATTTCGATGCCCTCGAGCTCCTGCTGCACGATTTCTTCCGCCTCGACATGTGGCCCGTCGTGGAGGATCCTCCCCCGGGAAGCGAGCTGCACTTCGTCAAGGCGACCAGGTCGAACGTGATGACGGAGGGGGAAGCTGAGCGCATCCGGACGATCGGTCGCGCCCGACCCGTTCACCTGCACGAGGTCGAGGGGGGGCATTGGCTGAACGCCGACAATCCGGACGCCGTCGTTGCCCTCCTGGAGCGGTATCTGCCGACCTAGTGTGCCGTCTCAGAAGTCACGCTGTCATTCGGGGGCCGATTCACCCGCTCGGCCGCGTTGCTCTTCCTCGACGTAGCGCTGCTACGCCGTCGTCGTCGCGCCTTGCCGAAGCAGACGACTGGGCCCCCTCGGTGCCTACCGGACTTCTGAGACGGCACACTAAAAGACCTCGAACCATCCGCCGGGCCGGCGGAGGGGTCCGCGCGCCAGCCTGGCCGCCGCGCGGGAGACGGCGCAACCGTCGTATCGGATATCCACCGCGCCAGAGAGGTTGGATCGACCCGTCATGGCGCCACCCTCGGCGTCCAGGCCAACGGCGACCGCGCCCGCCACGTCAAGGTGGCCCGAAACGGCTATCGAGCCTGCGACGAGAACCAGTCCGCTCCATCGGAGCTCGCCCGTGACCGTAAGATCACCGCTGACGATGAGAGTGCCCCGGCCCGTGACGGTTCCGGTGAGGGGAGGAGCGGAGGGCAGGGCATATGTCACCGGCCATTCATCCGGATTGGTGACGGGTTGAGGCGACCACGCCCCCGAGATCAGATGCTCCGGCTCCACGAACTCCTGTCGGCTGGCATTCCTCCAATCCACTCCGGAGGAGGACGGGGTGGCCCCGGTCGCTGGCAAGCTCAGAAGGGGAGGACGACCCGAGAGGGCCGCCGTATCGCCCAGGAAGCCACCCGGCAGCACCGCGAGCCCGGCCACCGCATCCGTGCCGGAGCATTCCCCGCCCCGGCTGTCCAATCCCGAGATCTGCGCGGCGGTTCCCAACAGAGCGGTGTCTGCGGCAACGAACGCAGCAGTCGGCCGGAAGGGCAGTGGAGCGAGCACCAGTTGGGCGACGGTCCTTCGCGCCGAAGCCTCGCGACCCTGCTCGTAAGTGCCTTCGGCGAGGATCAGTCGGATCTCTCGAGCCGGGTCCAAGCGCAGAAGGCGGCGTGACTCAACCACGACGGTACCGCCCTCGATCTCATAGGACCTCGTCGAGCTCGCGGCCGTGTCGGTCCCGATCGTGGCAAGGGCCTGGTTCAGACCGGCCTCGGCAACAAAGAAGGATCGAACGGCGGCCGCGTGGTTCTCGGTGGTTCTGGAGTCCAGAAACGCTCGAAGGAAACCGGACGCGGCGAGGGCGGAGGCGGCCAGGAGCACCAGCAGCGCGACCGGGAGCGCGGTGCCTCTCCGATCCATCGTCACTCCCTCGAATACCGTGCATGCCGTACGCGATGACGTGGGATGATCAATCACGACCCAAGTTGCCGGCGGGCCGTCAACAAACCGTCAACCGTCCGTATTCGCTCACCAGCGGACGTGCTATGTTGAACAACAAGGAACTCGCCATCGATGTGAGGAGGTGTAGGGTGATCAAGGGACCGCCGAAGAGACGAGAGCGACGCGGAAGTATCGGAGCGCTGGTCGTAGGCGTCGGCGTACTGCTGCTCGGGCCGATGCTGCCGGCGTGCGCGACTGGGGGAGGGGGCGCCTCGGAAGATCCAGAGATCGACGCGCTCACGCACGTGCCGGACACCGTCTTCGTGGTCGTGAAGAACCGATATCGCCTGGATGTAAACGTCTACGCCCTGTACATGTCGACCCGGCAGTTTCTGGGCGTCGTCACGACGAACAACAGCTCGGAGTTCGCGGTGCGAGGAAACGTCGCCACCAGCAACAATTTCCGCGTCCTGGCGGACCCGATCGGCGCCAGCGGGAGCTACGTGACCGACGAGATTCTGGTCAGAAAGGGAGACGTCGTCGAGGTGACGGTCCAGGACCCCTTGGCCCAGTCCTTCTACAGCCTCTACTGACCGCACGGGGCGGCCTCCCTCAACAGCCCGGCCCTCCTGCCATTTTGGCCTATCACCGTGGCGCCGACTCGACGAATCGAGTCTTGGGCACCGCCGCGACGGACGGACGGCTGATCTGTCGACGTCGCGCTACAGCCTTCTCCTTCGCCTCGGGATATGAAGCGCCGTAACCTCCTATATCATAGCGTGTTAGAGCAGTTTCCGACCTTGGCACCCTTTCTTGCTTGATCAAGAGACCGCGTGGCCGCGTTTGCAAGACGGATTCGGCAGCGCTCAGCCGTAGAAGTGAGGTAGTCCTATAGCAGTAGAAGTGAGGTAGTCCCGCTCATGGCAGTCCAAACGAAGGATTCGAAGCCCCCTCCGGTATCGAGGTGGGCGGTCGTCGCCTTTCTCTTCCTGAGTGCAGCCGTCGCGACCGGCATGGTCTACGCGGCGAACGAGTACCTTGCGCCGGTAGAGGCCGGGGCACAGGAGCTCGCGTGCGTCCCGAGCTGGGCGGACGCCTGCTCCAGCGTCGAGGTGGCCGTCTCAGACGACCAGCTCATGATCCACGTGCCCAACGGCGGCTTCCCGCGAACTGCATCTGAACGGAAGCGTCCGACGGCCCCGACCGGTTTCCGCTCCTCGTCAGCCTGGAGTTCCGGTTCAGAGACGCCCGCGGCTCTGCCGATCGACGCCGAGCGCATCTCGGCTCCGACCGGAGTGCTGGCGGGTGGGCCGGCGCTGGCCGGGTTGAGAGTTCTGTCGAGCACGACCGGTGGCGTATGCGCATCGGCCGACACGCCCGGGTGCGTTGACGTCACGGACCGGTGGCTGGCCGTGAGCGATACGACGGCCGAGCTCGAAGAAGAGGACGATGACGATCCGTGCGTCGTGGACGACGATGACGAGGAGGGCCAGCGCTCTCTGGAGCAACGGGCCGTTGCCGAGGACGATTCCTCCGATGTGGTTCCTTGCGCTGCCTATCTTCCCGCGGGTTCGACCGGCAGTCTTCTGAATCCGATCACCTTCCTCTTGCCCGTCCCGCCGATCATCGGGATCCTCGCCGGCGGCGATCCCGCGCCTACGCCCACCGACGGCACCGCGGGCGGTCTCGACGGTGGCGATGACGGCGGCAGCGACGGTGGCACCGATGGTGGCAGCGACGGCGCCACCGACGGGGGCACGACGGGCGGCACCGATGGTGGTAGTGACGGCGGCACGACGGGCGGAGGCACCCGTACCATGGGCGGCGACGGCGGCGACGACGGCGGCACCGATGGTGGCAGCGACGGCGGCACCGACGGCTGGAACGACGATGGTGGCAGCGACGGTGGCAGCGACGGCGGGAACGACGACGGCGGCACCGACGGTGGGAACGACGACGGCGGCACCGACGGCGGAGATGGCTGGCCGACGGATGACGGCGGCGGGACTCCTCCGATGTCGGAGGTCCCCGAGCCCGTTAGCACGACGCTGATGGGCCTCGGCCTGGCGAGTTGGGCAGCTGCCCGGGCGCGTCAGCGCCGCAAGGGCTCCGCGATCGACCCCGGCGCGGCGGAAGACCCTCTGGACTGATCCGGCGAGAGCGGGGATCGGAAGGGGCGGAGCCTGATTCGGCTTCGCCCCTTTTTTCTTATTCAGCGTTTACGTCCGAATTCCTTCGAAGGTCGCCGGCACCGAGCCGCGGCAAGGGCTAGCTGCCGGCGGCTTCCTTCGCCAGCCACTCCTCGATGAGGGTCGCCAGCACCGCGAGGCTCACGGCACCGTTCTCGAGCACCCGATCGTGGAAGGTCTTGATCTCGAAATCAGGGCCCAGGACTTCCTTGGCCTGGTCTCTCAGCCGCAGGACCTCCCGCTGTCCGAGCTTGTAGGCCAGGGCTTGGCCGGGCCACGAGATATACCGATCCACCTCGTTCTCCACGTTGTTCTCGGCGAGCAGCGTGTTCTCGAGCATGTACTCGATCGCTTGCTCTCGCGTCCAGCCGAAGGC
>JBDHFW010000025.1:0-21781 GCA_039590175.1 Gemmatimonadota bacterium
GGGATCACCTCCTTCAGGTACCACTCCAGCCGACTCAGCGTCTTCACGAGCACGTTCGAGAGCTGGGGGCGACGGATCGGAGGGATCTCCAGTATGAACTCGCTCGTCTCGCCCCCGAAGACACGGGCGCTGAGCCAGCCCACGGCCAGCAGGATGCCCGCGACCAGGCCCAGCCAGGCGACGGCACCGACAGGGGAGAGCGTCGCCATCATGGCCAGGAGTACGCCGAGCTGCGCCGAGCAAGGGACGGCGAGCGCCAGGAGCATGGTCGTCACCAGTCGCTCCTTGCGGGTCTCCAGAATCCTCGTGGTCATCGTGGCCATCGTCGCACAACCGAGCCCGAGAATCATCGGCAGGACGGCCTTCCCGTTCAGGCCGATCCGGCGGAAGCTGCGGTTGAGCATGATCGCCATCCGCGGGAAGTATCCGGAGTCCTCGAGCATGCTGAAGACGAGAAAGAAGGTGGTGACGATCGGCAGTACGATGGCGAAGGCGTAGCTGAGGGCCATCGTGATCGCCCCGTACTTCCCGACCAGGAAGTCGTGCAGGAAGCGGAACACACCCTGGATGGGGCTCAGGGCCGCGCCCGGAGGCATCGTGTAGTCCGGAACGATCGCCGTCTTTTCCAGCGTACCGATCTCTACCTCGTGAGCCGGCGAGAGAGGAAGGGCGATCGGTTGCACGATCAGCTCTCGCGCATGCTCGTGAGGGAAGGGCAGTACCTTGTCGGTGGCCTGGATGGCCAGCGGGTTCAGCCGCTGGCTGAAGCCGCCTACCTCGAGCACGTCAACCAGCGATCCCGCACCGAACAAGCCCACGAACCAGAACACCGCCAGCAGGACCGCGGCGAGGAAGAAGAGTCCCTTCACGGGGTGCATCGCCCAGAATCCGAGTCGCACCTTGAACGACGGCTTGGCCGGTGGGGCGATCGAGTAGGTCTCGGCGAGGATCCCCTTCACTCGCTCGAGGCGAAGCCGGTTTGCCTCGTACGGGTCCGGGTGGGCCTCGGGCGGCACGACCGGCAGCGGCCTGACCGGTTGTGCTCGTCCCGATCCGTTGGTGCGCGCGGTGCCGTGCGGGCCCCCGTTCAGCGTGGAGGGTCGTGCCTCGGCCAGCGCCGAGATCAGCTCTGCCGTGCCGCGATCCTGCGGAGCCACGGTTTCGACGACCGGGATCCCCAGGATCTCCGCGAGGCGAGCCGAGTCGATCCGCCCTCCCCGTTCGTCGAGTTCGTCCAGCATGTTCAGGACGAGGAGCATCGGCCGGCGAAGCTCGATGAGCTGCAGGGTCAACAAAAGCGCCCGCTGCAGGTTCTTCGCGTCGGCGACCTGCACGATCGTCGCGTCCGGGTTCTCCTGAAGGATATCGATCGTGACGCGCGCGTCTTCGCTGCGAGGCACCAGATCGTTGAGACCCGGCGTGTCGATGACGCTGGTGGTCCGGCCGTCGAAGCTCGCGCGGGCTCGAACTACCTCGACGGTCGTGCCCGGATAGTTCGAGACGGTGACGTACCTCTGGGTGAGGTTCCGGAACAGGACGCTCTTGCCGACGTTGGGATTGCCGACGAGGAGTATCTGGCTCTCGTCGGCCCGTCCCTCTCTCTGCGATTCGAGGCTGGGGTCGTCCTGCACCGCGCAGTGCGTCACACGCCGCGTCCTTCCCGTCTCCAGGGGGTATGAAAACAAGCAGTTTAATCTAGTTGAGAACGATTCTCAACTCTGTCGGGAGAGGCACCCGCGCGCGTGTGGGGGATTTCCGTACGGGGCCGAGCAACGGTGTACCGTCTCAGAAGTCACGCTGTCATTCGGGGGCTGATTCATTCCGCTCAGCTTCGTTGCTCTTCCTCCACGTAGCTCTGCTACGCCTTCGTCCTTGCGCCTTGCCGAATCGGACGACTCGGCCCCCTCGGTGCCTACCGGACTTCTGAGACGGTACACTAGCTGGAGAAGATGCGTGTTGGAGAATCCTGGAGGACCTGGAGAATCCTAGAGAAGAGGTGTCACGAGCGCGGTCGCGATCAGCGCGGCGCCCCAGATGAGGTCCACGTTCACCCAGGCTTTCCCAAGAAGCCGCAGACCCAGCTTCCGGTAGACCAGAACCGCGAGGAGGCCCGTGACGAGCAGGTAGCCGGCCGTGTGCACGGCCGTGGCGCCGACCGCGGCCAGCTGTCCCGCCGTGAGGCCACCGAGCAGGGAGGCCTGGGCGCCGATCGCGGGATCGGCGATCGGGAGGCTCGTCAGGTGTGAGGCGTGCTCCCCGTGAGCCAACGCCGCCGGCGCGGTGGCCTTGAGCAGGAAAGGCACGACCATCAGGCCGGCGCCGTGCGCAGAGGCCATCAGGAATGACCAGATCGTGAGGTCCCGCGCTCCGACCTGCATCCCGCCGAAGCGTGGGTGCCTCGCCCGCGTCAGTTTCTCGATGCCGACGCCGAGCAGCAGTGCGGCGACCACCCACTTGAGGACGCCGAGAGGCATCACCATTCCGATGAGCATGGCTGCCAGAATGGCTGCTCCGATCGCCAGGGCGTGCCCGAGGGCGAGGGGAAGGAGGGAGCGCCACACGGCGCTCCCGTCTTCCTCCTGGAGGCCCAGGGCGACGGCGAAGAGCCAGCCCATCCCCGGGTTCACTCCGTGGACGGCGCCCAGCAGCAGGATCGCCATCCACGCCCAGGCCGCGTCCGGGCTCAGATCAAGGAGCATCGTCCACCCTCGATGAGCCGATGCTCAGGAGTAGCAGAACGAGTCGGTCGAGGCGTCGCCGCCCTCGAGCCGCACCTGGTGGGCGCGGAGTTCCGGCTCGATCTCGAGGAAGAAGTCCTCGTCGAACTCGATGCCGCCGTCCGGATTCACGTCCAGCTTCACCATCCAGCTCTTGATCCCATCGGGATAGAACTGCTCATCCCAGGTCGAGTAGAGGCCGTTGGTGAAGTAGACCCGCTTTCCGTCCCGGCTGGTCTCGACCATCTGGGGCCCGCCGTTGAGCGCCTGGTCCGGCCGGCTCGCGTGCGGCGTCCGGTTCACGATCCCGCCGATCTTGATCGATCCTGTCTCGACGGGGTTGTGCGGGTCGGAGACGTCGTACTGCTTCATCTCCCCCGTCCCCCAGCAGGAGACGTAGAGGAAGCGGTCGTCCATGGAGAGGTTGATGTCCGTGACAAGCGGCGGCACGGCCTCGAAGCCCTGCAGGAGGGGCGGCAGGTCCTCTGCCGCGGCCGGCTCGGCCGGGATGTCGATGACCTTCTTCACCTTCCACTCGCCGTCGCCGTCGTCTAGGTACCAGAGCCATATCGAGGCGGAGAGGTCCTCGATCGAGATCACGACACTGGCGAAGCCGTAGGCCTTCTTCGGCTCGTGGGCAGGCCGCAGCTCGAGCACCATCTGGTACTGAGGGCCGAACTCGAGCCGGCTCTCGTGCCGTCCCTTCCTGAGGTCCCAGATGTTCAGGGCGTTCCCGTACTTGCCTCCCAGCAGGAGCTCTGGGTTCACGCCGTCCTGGATCATGCTCGGCGTTCCCCATTCGCTGGTGACCATCTTGTCGTAGTTCAGATGCCACCAGAAGTCGTACATCAGGTACTGAGGGCCGTGATCGTCCTCCCAGGCGCCCTTGATCTCGAAGTTCTCATGGTCGAGCATGTAGACGCCACCCGGGCCATCCTCACCCACGGCGCCGTTCCCGTTTGCCGAGCCGAGCGCGCTGATGAAGACGCCCTCGGGGCCGCAGTGCACGGTGTGCGGGGCCGTGTAGCCCGACTTCGCCGCGACTTCCTCGGGCTGGATCACCTTCACCAGCTGCGGGTTCCGGGGATCGGGCTTCGTGTCGAGGATGTGGAGGCGGTTGGAGCGGAGCCCCGGAACGATCAGATACCGTCGCTCAACGTGGGCGTGCGGGGCATACGGGCAAAGGTGCGAGCTGCAGGCGTTCCACCCGAAGTGGTGGAGCTCGTTGTCTGCGTCGGGCATGTCGACGCGTCCAACCATCTGCCCGTAGCTCGGCGAGGCGGGATCCACGTCCACGACCGCCAACGCGTCCGGTTGCCCCTCGTACTTCGGGTTCACGAGTACGACGTAAGCCAGCGTCTCCGCCGGGGCTTCCATCGCGAGCTTCGGTGAGGCGTAGAACGTCGGATCGGGTCGCCACTGCGCCATCTTTCCTATCCTCCTTTGTGGCCTGCATCATCGGCCAGGTCTCGATGCGCTGTCGGGTGCTTCATGCAGACATGCGCAGGAAGACGTGGTGAAGGGACACGAACGAATCCAAACGGCGACATTTATGGAGGGCGGTCAGCTATTCGTTTCGCCCTCGAGCTCGCGGGCGCGAGCGGTCGATTCGTCGGCTTCTGCGGTCCGGCCGAGGCCGCGTAGCGCCTCGGCCAGGTCTTCCAGGCTCGGTGGGATCGACCTGTGATTCGGGCCGAACGCGGCCTCTCGGATCTCCAGGGTACGGCGGAGGAGCGGCTCCGCGCGCCCGTACCGCTCTTGCTGCAGATATACCTCTCCCAGGCTCCCCAGGCTCGCGGCCAGCCGGGGATGCTCGGCCGGGAGGGTTCGTTCCTTGATCGCGACCGCACGGGTGAGTAGCGCCTCCGCCTCCTCCCACTCTCCCAGATCCTTGCTCACGCCCGCGAGATTGTGGAGCGCGTCCGCAACACCCGGGTGCTCCGGACCGAAGGAGCCTTCGCGGATCACGAGCACACGCCGGAAGAGCTCCCTCGCCTCCTCGAACTCGCCGCGGCGGGCATGGACGATCGCGAGGTTGCCCACCGTGTTGCCGACGTCGACGTGGTCCGGGCCGAGCGTCTTCTCCTTGATCGCCAGCGAGCGGGTGAACAGCTCCTCGGCCTCGTCGAGGCGGCCCTGCGTGCTGTAGACCATGGCCAGGCTGTTGAGGCTGCGCGCGACGTCGGGATGGTTCTCCGGGAGACCCGCCTCCCGAATCTCGAGCGCCCGGGCGTACAGCCGTTCCGCTTCATCCAGCTCCCCTCGCCGGCGATGAACGCTGGCCAGGTTGATGAGGGTCGTCGCCAACTCGGGATCGTCGGGTTCGAGCGCCGCCTCCTTGATGACGAGTGACCGCTCGAGCACCGCCTGCGCCTCCTGCAGATCGCCCCCTCGGAGGAGGATGACGCCGAGATCCGTCAGGCCGCGACCGATGCGCAGGTCCTCCGGTCCGTGAAGCCGCTCCTCGATCCCTATGGCCGCTCGCTGCAGATCGGCGCCTTCCTCGTACCGGTCCTGGTTGCCGTACACCGTGGCCAGTGCCTGCAGGCTCGCCGCGACCTCCGGATGGACCTCTCCCAGCTCGGCTCGGCGGATCTCCAGCGAGCGTTCGAGCAGCCCCTCCGCGGCCGCGAACAGCCCGAGTTTCCGGTAGACATCACCGATGGTGAGGAGGAGCCGCGCTTGGATGAGCGGTTGATCCTTCAGATCCGTGGTGATGCGATCGGCTCCCTGGTCGAGGATCTCGCGCGCCGTGATCGAGTTGCCGCGCGCCTCGTCCGGATCGGAGACCTCGAACAGCTCCACCAGGAAGTCCGAGACCTGCCGCGACGTCTCGGCCTCGGTCCTGGCGACGGCCTCCGCGCGAGTGGCGCGTACCATCCCGATCGTGGCCGAGACCGCGCCCCCGATCAGAGCGACCGCCACCATGACCGCTGCGGCCACGCCGGCCTTGTGGCGGCCGACGAACTTGGCCGTGCGGTAGAAGGCCGAGTCGTCCTGGGCGATGACCGGCTGGCCCTCCAGATAGCGTTCCACATCCTCCGCCATCTGCTCGGCCGATGCGTATCGGCGTTCCGGCTCCTTGCGCAGCGCCATTAGGACGATCCGGTCCATGTCGCCCTTCAGCTCGCGACGGAGCCGCTGCGGCTCGGTGTCACGCGCGAGGCTGATCGGGTCGGTCAGCCTCTTCGCTCCGCCCCCGTCCGCCTCGCCTTGCGGGTTCGAGACGTCTGGCGTCGCCATGGACCGGCTGACCGCTTCGCTCGGTCGTGCCGGTTCCTCCTCGGTGATGATCCGCTCTGCTTCGGCCGGCGTGCGGCCGATCAGCTGGAACGGCCGTCGCCCGGTGAGCAGCTCGTAAAGCACCACCCCCAGCGCATAGACATCGGTGGCCGTCGTGACGGGCTCGGCCCTCACCTGCTCCGGGCTCGCATACTCGGGTGTCATGAGCCGGAGTCCGGTGCGAGTCTCCGGAGCGCCTCCCTCCATGAACGTCGGGTCGAGGATCTTCGCGATCCCGAAGTCCAGCAGCTTCACGTGGCCCTCGGGCGTGACCAGGATGTTGGAGGGCTTGAGATCCCTGTGAACCACGAGGTTGCGGTGGGCGTGCTGGACGGCGCGCGCCACGGTGCAGAAAAGCTTCAGGCGGCGCTTGATCCGGAGCCGGTTCCGATCGCAGTACACGTCGATCGGGACGCCATCGACGTACTCCATGACCAGGTACGGTCGGCTATCCTCAGCCACCCCTCCATCGAGGAGGGCGGCGATGTTCGGATGGCTGAGGGCGGCGAGGATCTGACGCTCCGTCTCGAAGCGACGGCTGAGTTCCGTCGTTTCGGGCCCGCGCCGGATCATCTTCAGGGAGACCCGCTGCTTGAACTGTCCGTCGGCCCGCTCGGCCAGGTAGACGACGCCCATCCCGCCACGTCCGATCTCGCTCGAGATCCGGTAGGCGCCTACGACGCTCCCGGCCGGTGCCTCGGCGGTTTCTCCGGTCATCGGCCCTGCATCTTGCTCCGGCGTGGGCCGGGCTGAGCCGCCCGTTCCACCCGCTGCAGGCCCGGATGGCTCGTCGTCCAGGAGGCCAGAGGTCCGGGAGTGGGCAGACAGGAGCGCCTCCACCTCACCCCGAAGCTCGGAATCTCCGCCGCACGCATCCGACAAAAAGGCGGCCCATTCCGCCCGCGGCCTGCCCAGAGCGGCCTCGAAGATCTCCGCGACCGCCTGCCGCTTCCTGCCGTCCACCCGCTACGACCCCGGCTCCGGGTAGAGCTCGCGGTATAGCCAGGCTCGCGCCTTCACCCAGTCGCGGCGCACCGTTCGCTCAGAAACCTCCAGGACGGCGCCGATCTCGGCCTCCTCCATTCCGGCGAAGAAGCGGTATTCCACGACCTGTCTTTGCCTCGGCTCCAGTCGCTCGAGCGCCCGGTCGAGCGCCAGCATCTCTTCCGGTCGGAAGTCCACGGCGTTGTGGCCGTCGGACAGAGTGGTGACCGCCCAGTCCCCGCCCCGTTTCGCCGCCATCCGGCGCCTCGCGTGGTCGACGAGAACCTGGCGCATGGCTCGGGCGGCGATCGCCAGAAAGTGGGCGCGGTCGACCGCGTCCACCCCGCCGCCGCCCGCCAGCTTGACGTAGGTCTCGTGGACGAGGGCCGTGGCGTGGAGGGTGTGGTCGGGTCGCTCGCGTCCCAGCTGCCGGCCGGCCACGGCGCGCAGCTCCTCGTAGACGATGGGCAGCAGCCGGTCCAGAGCGTCTCGCTCGCCGCCGCGAACCGCGTCTAGAAGTCGCGTGACGTCGCCCGGGGAAACGGCGTCGCCGCCGGGTGTCGCGTCGCTCGGGGTCGTCGGGTCGTCGGGGCTCATGGTGAGCCGGGTTCGTGCATGTCGTTCCTACCTGGATAACCTCGCCGCTCGCCTCGCCCAAACGGGGCGTACGGGGAGGACGTCCGGTCGAATCTGGACCGGACTGCGGCGGGCTACAAGTGGAGGGGAGCTCGGCCGTGGACGGCTACTGCCTCGCCTCCACGGCGACCACGTAGCGAAGCTGGGAGTTGGAGATGTAGCCCATCGTGCCGTTGGGACCGTCGACGCGGATCATGCCGGACTGCTCGGGCACGAGCGACTCACCCGGGATCTGGTACGTGGAGTTGTCGTAGGTCTGAATCTCGAACCGTCGGGAGACGGTCTCGGAGATGTTCACCACGTAGACGATCTGGTGCTGCTGGACCGCTGCGACAACCTCGCCGTCCGACTCCAGCACGATCAGCCCCATCTGGTTGTGCGCGATGCGGTCTGCCGTCACCCGGAAGGGCGTGTTCTGCTGGACCTTCACTTCGAAGGTCGAGGGAGTGTCCTGTGCCACCGCGGGCGCCAGAAGGGCTCCTGACAGGCAAAGCAACGAGATTAGCGAGCCGAGCTTCCACGTGGTCTTCATGGTGCCTCCCTTGACCTTCGGTCCTGGACCGGTGCCCTCTCAAACGGCCCGCAAGGAAGGTGCCGATTCCCGGCTCCGCCGGTCGACGGCGCCTCGAAGGTGTCCTCGCGAACCCCGCTACCCTCTCCTATTACTGACGCCTCAACGATTTCATCGTGCACATTGGATCTGTCGTGCCGATCTGTTGCACGGAGTAGCTTCGGGTCGGCCAGGACGTTGCCGGGCACGTCGACATCGTCTGAGGTGGGCTCATTCAGTGGCAAACGGGAGGGTCGGATGCGATACAAGCTGTTGGGACGGAGTGGCTTACGAGTGTCGGAGCTTGCGCTGGGCGCGATGACGTTCGGCGAGGAGTGGGGGTGGGGTGCATCGCCCGATGAGAGCCGCCGCATGTTCGACGCGTACGCCGAAGCCGGGGGCAACTTCATCGACACCGCGAACCGCTACACGGAAGGAACGAGCGAGCGACTCGTCGGTGAGTTCGTCGCTGAGGACCGAGAGCACTTCGTGGTCGCCACCAAGTACTCGCTCTTCATGCGTCCGGAGGATCCGAACTTCGCTGGAAACCACCGCAAGAACATGGTGGGTTCTCTGGAAGCGAGCCTGAGACGGTTGGGCACGGACTATGTGGACCTGTTCTGGGTGCACGCCTGGGATTTCACGACACCGGTCGAGGAGGTGATGCGCGGCCTCGATGATCTCGTCCGGCAGGGTAAGGTCCTGTACGTGGGCATCTCCGACACGCCCGCCTGGATCGTTTCCGGGGCAAACACGCTGGCCGAGATGCGTGGCTGGTCCCCGTTCGTGGGCCTGCAGATTCGCTACAGCCTGGTCGACAGGACGGCGGAGCGGGACCTGCTCCCCATGGCGCGCGCGCTCGATTTGGGGGTGACGCCGTGGAGCGTGCTGGCGGCCGGGGTTCTGACCGGCAAGTACCACGCGGCCGATGGACCGGTCGAGGGTCGCGCGAAGGAGGGAGCCGCGACCGTAGAGCGCAACCAGAAGATCGCTGCCGAGGTCGTTGCCGTGGCCGCGAAGATCGGCTGCTCCGCGTCCCAGGTCGCGATCAGCTGGACGCGCCAGCGAGACGGCGTGGTCATCCCGCTCATCGGCGCTCGCAACCTCACACAGTTGCAGGACAACTTGGGGTCGCTGAACGTGGAGCTCTCGGCCGAGCAGGTCGCGGGTCTCGACGAGGTCAGCCGGATCGAGCTCGGCTTTCCCCACGACTTTCTGGCGGAAGAGCCGATTCAGCAGCTGGTGTACGGCGGCGTGAAGGACCGGCTCGACAACCACCACGCGTTCTGAAGCCTTGCGCCGAAGCGGCGTCATCCTGTTCAGCCGACCGGACCGCGCGACATATTGAATCCGAAACCCAAACCGACCACAGGGGATCGAGATGAACGAGAGTGATCGACCATCGGTCGCCCGGGAGCAGATGCCGCCTTGCCCGCTCTGCGGCGGGCTGGGGGACTATCTTGTCTCACCGGTAGGCCATGTTCTTTGTCCCGAGTGCGAACACGGGATCTCCAGCATGAAGCGGCCCAGCGGACGGAACGGACGTGAGTAGCCACCTGCCGGACCGAGTGCCGGGATCGCGCTGGGAGCTGGTTCGCGATGCGCTCGTCTTCCAGGGGAAGCTCTTCGTGGATGGGTTGCGGGATGCGGCGATGATACCCCTCTCTATCATCGCGGTCGTCATGGACGTCCTCGGGATCGGCGGGCGGGCGGGCCGCAACTTCTACGATGTCGTCCTGTTCGGTCGGCAGACGGAGCGCTGGATCAACCTGTTCAGCGCCGCCGACCGGCTCCTCCCCGAGAGCACCGAGGAGAGATCGCCCTCCGGCCTCGACGCTCTGGTGGAGAGGATGGAGGACATCGTCGTCGACGAGTACCGACGAGGAGGCATCACGACGTCCGCCAAGGACGCCGTGGATCGAGCCTTCGACAACCTGCAAGGACGAAAGAAACGCTGACTCTCCGGTCGTTGCCAAAGGTGGAGCTACACCTCCACCTGGACTGCTCGCTCAGCCATGCGGCGGTCTCGGCGCTCGACGCTTCGGTGACCGAGGCTGAGTACCGCCAGCGTTTCGTCGCGCCACCGAAATGTACGGATCTGGCGGACATGCTCAGCCGAGCGCCCGCCGGCTTCGGGCTCATGCAGGATGAAGGGGCGCTTCGTCTGGCCGTCTACGACCTGTTCGAGCAACTTGGCGACGATCAGGTCCTCTACGCGGAGATTCGCTTCGCGCCGCTGCTTCACACCGAGCGCGGCCTGTCCGCGAACCGGGTCGTGGAGACCGTGGACGAGGCGGTCACGGCGGCGAGCGAGGAATCGGGAATCGAGGCCAGGACGATCCTCTGCACGCTGCGCCACTTCTCGGAAGCCGAGAGCCTTGGCACCGCCCGGCTACTCACGGAGCACGAGGGCGGCTCGGTCGTCGGGCTGGACATCGCCGGAGACGAGGCGGGCTATCCGATCGATGCGCACGTTCCGGCATTCCGCCATGCGATCGAGCACGGGATCCACAGAACGGCGCATGCCGGCGAAGCGAGAGGCCCGCGGAGTGTGTGGGAGGCGCTCGAGCACCTCCGGCCCTCCCGAATCGGCCACGGCGTGCGCAGCATCGAGGACACGGGCCTGGTGACTCATCTGAGCGAGGAACGGGTCCACTTGGAGATCTGCCCCACCTCCAACGTCCAGACGGACATCGCGACCACGCTCGCGGATCACCCGATCGAGCGGCTGCGTGAGGCCGGGGTCGCGCTGGGCGTGAGCACCGACGGCCGGACCCTGTCCGATGTGGACCTCACCGGGGAATACGGCCGCCTGCAGGAGGCCTTCGGATGGGGACCGGAAGAGTTCCTCGCGTCCAACCTGAACGCCATCGGAGCGGCCTTCGCGCCGGCGGAGGTGAAGGAGCGCGTCGCGGCCCGGCTGCGTGACGCGTACGCGGCGGTCGCGGGTCCGGCGGCGTTGGCTTCCGAGGCGGCGGATTCGACCGCCGCCGGAGGGAATCCATGAGCATGCGTGCGCTCTCCGTCGTCGCGCTCTTCGTGCTCGCCTCCTTCGCCGCGGGGATGGCTCTTCGGGAGAGCACGGTGTCTCAGCGGGTGACCATCGCCGCGGGTCCCGACGAGGGCGAAGCGTATGCCCTCGCCACGGCCATCGGCGAGGTGGCCGAGCGCCACTATCCGCGCCTGCTCGTGGAGGTGGTCGAAACCTCGGGTGCGCGCGAGAACATGCGGCTGCTGGAGGATGGGCGGGTCGAGCTGGCGACCGTCCAGGCGGATACGCGAATGGGCCCGCGGGCGCGGATGCTCGCGCTCCTCTACCCCGATGTCTTCCAGCTTATCGTGCGCGAAGACTCCGGGATCCGTGGGGTCGCCGACCTGGTGGGAAAGCGGATCGCGCTCCCTCCCCAGGACGGAGGGCAATACGAGATCTTCTGGTTTCTCGCCGATCACTACGAGCTGAACCCCGCCGATTTCCGGGCCGTGCCGATGTCGGCCGCCTCGGCGGGCTGGGCGCTGGCCGACGGCGCCGTGGACGCCACCTTCCGGGTGCGCGCGGCCGGCAACCCGGCGATTCTGGAGCTGATCGAGGAGGTGCCGACGCACCTCGTGCCGATCGCCCAGGCGGCGGCGATGCAGCTGAAGCGACCGGCTCTGCAGCGCGGCACCATCCCCACCGGCTCCTATCGGGGCTACCCGCCCCTGCCGGAGAGCGATCTGCCCACCGTGGCCGTGCAGCGGCTACTTATCGCCAGGGCCGACCTGGACGACGATGTGGCCGACAAGGTGACCCGCGTCCTGTTCGAGCGTCGGCGGGAGTTGATGAACCTAACCTCGCTGGCCGGGTTCATCGCGCCCCCGAGCTTGGGTGGGGGCACGTTCATCCCCGTCCATCCGGGTGCGCAGCGGTTCTACGACCGGGACCGGCCCTCCTTCTTCCAGGAGAACGCGGAGCCGCTCGCGCTCGTCCTCACGCTCGCCGTCCTGATGGTGTCCGGCCTGCTTCAGCTGGGATCCCGGCGCAAGAAGCGGAGGATCGATCTCTACAACAAGGAGGTCCTCCAGCTCGGCGCGCGTGTCGATCGGAGTGGCGAACTCGACGACGTTCGCCGCTGCCGGATGCATCTCTTCGAACTGGCCGCGGGAGTGGTGGATGACGCCGAGGTCGGGTTGATCAGCCCCGACGGCTTCAACTTCTTCTGGTTCACCTGGAGCATGGTGAACGGGATGCTGGAGCAACGTGAGGCCGCCCTCTCCCGCCCGGCTGCAGGATCGGTGGTCAAGAAGTGAGCCGGCGAGCGGTCGTGCTGACTCTGGCGACGCTGGCGCTCGTCGCCGTAGTCGTCGCGTCCTACGTCCGAGCGCTCCGCACGGAGTTCGACGATGCGAGCGGCTATGCCCTGACCCTGATGGAGCTTCGCCAGTCGGCGCTCAAGGACTACCTGGAGACGATCCGGTCGGAGCTCGTGCTGTGGACCGACCGACCCGCCCTCCGGGACGCGCTCACGGAGTTGAAGCGCGGCTGGGGTCGCCTGCCGGGCGACCGGACCGAGGTGCTGCAGAGGCTGTACATAGACGACAACCCCTACCCGGAGGGCGAGAAGCACCGGCTGGTCGGCGCCGCCGACGGCTCGCTCTACAGCCAGGTGCACACAGCCGTTCATCCGCGCGCGCTGCGCTTTGTGGAGGACCACGAGTACCACGACGTCTTTCTGTTCGACACCGAGGGGAATCTGATCTACACGGCGTTCAAGGAACCGGACTTTGCCACCAACCTGGACAGTGGGCCGTGGCGCGATACCGGTCTCGGTCGGGCGTTCCGCGCCGCCCGGGACGCCGAATCCGAGGAGTTCGTGGGGTTCTCCGACTTCGAGTCCTATGAGCCGAGCAAGAACGAACCGGCCAGCTTCATGGCGAGCCCGGTATGGGCGGAGGACAGCGTTCCGATCGGCGTGATGGCGCTCCAGGTGCCGGTGGGTCGGATTAACGAGATCATGCAGTTCACCGGCGGCATGGGAGAGACTGGCGAGACGTACATCGTGGGCGAAGATCGGATGATGCGAAGCGATTCGCGCTTTTCGGACACGACCACGATCCTTCGGACACGTGTCGATTCGGAGACGGTGGGCCGAGCCTTCGCGGGGGAGACGGGCGTTGACATGACGGAGGACTATCGCGGGGTACCGGTCTTGTCGGCGTTCGGGCTTCTCGACTTCGAGGGGGTGAAGTGGGCCGTGATGGCCGAGGTCGACGAGCAGGAGGTGAGGCGTCTGGCGCTCGAGCCGAGAAGGCTGCTGGCCAGGGTGTTCTTCGGCCTGGCCACGATAGCTGCGCTGGCGGCCCTGCTGTACACGTACCTCGTGAGCCGCGCCGAGCGACCCGAGCCCTGGACGACCGAGGCCTGATCGCCGGAAGCTAGTCCTCTTCGTCGCCTCGCTCGATGCGGGCCTTGAGATCGACCTCCCACTCGGCGACGACTCCATCCCGGATCCGCACGCGCACCTGGCTGATCTCGGCCGAGCCCAATTCGGGCACCGCCCGGCAGGCTTCCTCCAGCGCCGAGTTGACTGCAGACTCCACTCCTTCCGTCGATCTTCCGCTGAGCTCGAGGGTCGCGACATGCGATGCCAGGAGCGTGTTGTCGCTGGATATCGTCTTGGAGAAATAGCGGTGGCGCGCCCGACGCTCCTCCTGCTCGTACAGGCTGTCCGCGACCCTCTCGGGGAGCTCCAGATCTTCGCGGAGGCAGCGCAGAAACTCGGCCTCTTCCGGATCGACGTGGTGGTCCTCGAGCACCTGCTCGACCGCCTTCCCGTACACGGTGCGAGCGGTCTGTTCGTGAACGGCGGTGATGTCCTCGCGCTCCAGGCTCAAGATGGTCTTCAGGTGGGCGAGGTCCGCGCGCTCATGCTCCGTGAGCTCATGATCGTCCAGGCACTGCTTGAGAAAGCGCCGGTAGAGGTCGCGGCATGCCCCGCGATACTTGCGATCCAGCGTCACGCCGTGTTTCGCGGCGGCTTGCGCCACGTCATCGCCGCTCACCTCTCGCAGCTCAGTGCACTCGGCCAGAAGCTGTTCGACCTCGTTGAGGGCGGCGGTACGTTTGCGGCCGAACAGGCGGCCGCGCTGGCCGGCTTCGGCGTCTCGGGTATCGAAGGGTCTCGCCACGGCCCGTCTCCTTCACATCCGTACAAGGGTTGAGTGTCGTCGAGGCCCGGGTTCGCCGGGCTCGGGTGTCGCCTAAGCTCGTGAAGCGAGGGCCGGCTGACCAGAGGGGCGGCCGGTTCGAGCGAGGGCCAAGGGGACGCTTCGATCCAGGGAGGGAAACTCCCTACATCCCATCAAAGCCGTTTCCCGACAGACGCTTGAGCCCTTCCCGCCTACCTTGATTTCGGTACACGGGGAACCCGGTTCGCACCGGTTCGATCCGTGGACCCGAAGGGTGGGAAACACAAGGAGTTGGAAAGTATCGAGCTGCCCTGCCCGGCCGAAGTGACGGCCGGGCAACAGGCATTAAGGGGGCATAATGGCAACGGACGGGCTGACCGCGGATCATGTGAATTCGACTTCCGCGAACGAAGCCTTCAAGTCACACTACAGGGATTGGGTCGGTTTCGGAGTCATCGTGGCCGTCGCGATCCACTTCGCGTTCTTTACGCTGTTTCCGAACCTCCAGGCGGCCGACTTGACCGGTGACGTCGATGCGATCGAGGCCATCGAGCTGCCGCCCGAGGTGCAAGTCCCGCCTCCGCCCGAGATGATCGCTCGGCCGGCGACCCCGAAGGTGTCGGCCACGACGGTGGACGAGGACGTGACGATTGCGCCCACCACCTTCGAGTCGAACCCCGTCGAGAACCTGGCTCCGCCTCCGACGGCGGGTGCGAACCCGGACGAGCGGCCGACGTTCATCCCGTATGACGTTCCGCCCAAGCTGAAGAATCCGGGCGACATCCAGAGGTACCTGAAGCAGCACTATCCGCCGACCCTCAGAGAGGCGAGGATCGAGGGCAAGGTGATCCTCTGGATCTACATCGACCGCGCGGGCGAGGTGCAGCGAGCCCAGGTGCAGCAGACAAGCGGCTTCGATGCGATGGACAAGGTGGCGCTGGAGTGTGCTGGCGGGATGGAGTTCTCGCCGGCCAAGAACCGCGACAAGACCACCCCAGTCTGGGTTCAGCAAGCGATCACGTTCGAGGTCCACTGAAACCGCGGTAGGCGCCGGTCTGCCGGCGCGCCCACAGCGTCCAAAGGGGCGGCCCAGGAGGCCGCCCCTTTTTCTTGCCCCCACCCGCTTCTTCCGATCCGGTAGCTCCCGGTCCTCGGAGGGCCTAAGATGGTTTTCCCCCGAGGCGA
The DNA here is from genome assembly GCA_039590175.1 of Gemmatimonadota bacterium. Classification (GTDB taxonomy): domain Bacteria; phylum Gemmatimonadota; class Gemmatimonadetes; order Palauibacterales; family Palauibacteraceae. Next base: position 15,520 of record JBDHFW010000025.1, read on the forward strand.
CGGATTCCAGGTCGGAATGTTCGGAATGTAAGGAGGCCTCGATGTCCGATGACTTGCGCGGGCGGTTCATCTGGTACGAGCTGCTGACCTCGGATCCCGATGCGGCGATCGACTTCTACACGAGCCTCATCGGGTGGAGTACCGCCCCCTTCGATGCGGGCGGGCAGGAATACACGATGTGGATGAAGGGTGAGGTGCCCGTAGGCGGCGTCATGCAGCTGCCCGAGGAGGCCGTCGCCGGCGGCGCGCCGCCGCACTGGCTGGCGTACATAGGGACCTCGGACGTGGATGCCACGGCGGAGCAGGCGGGTCGGCTCGGCGCGAGCGTGCTGGTGCCGCCGACCACGATACCGGAAGCGGGTCGCTTCTCCGTGCTCGAGGATCCGCAGGGCGTCGTGATCGCCGCCTACACCCCGCCGGAGGCCCCGCCTCCAATGGAGGAGCCCTCGCCCGGCTGCTTCTCCTGGCACGAGCTCGCGACGACCGACTACGAGGCCGCCTTCGACTTCTACTCGACGCTGTTCGGCTGGGAGAAGCAGGAAGCCATGGATATGGGCGACGCGGGGATCTACCAGATGTACGGGGCGGGTGGCCCGCCGCTCGGCGGCATGTTCAACAGGCCTGCCGAGATGCCCGTATCGGCCTGGCTCTACTACATCGACGTCGAGGACGTGGAGCCGGCCGCCGCGCGGGTGAGGGAGCTTGGCGGGCTGGTGGTGAACGGACCCATGGAGGTCCCTGGCGGCAGCCAGATCGCCCAGTGCAGTGACCCGCAGGGCGCCATGTTCGCGATCCACTCCGCTGCCAAGGTCGGTTGAGGACGTCCCCGATGAAGCAGCTGACCCTGACGGTCGAGGGTATGATGTGTGACGGGTGCGCCGGTACGGTGCGCGCGGCTCTCGCCGAGGTCGCCGGCGTCGAGAGCGTCGACGTGGCGTTGGAGGAGAAGATTGCGCGCGTCACGGTCGCGGAGGGGACGCCGGATGCCGCGCTCATCGGTGCCTTGGCGGCGGCGGGTTACGAGGCGTCGCTGCTCTGAGTCGTTCGGTGCTCTAAGGTAGTTCGAGCGACGGAAGCCGGGCGACGTCAACGCGTCGCCCGGCAGACTCTGCGTCGGATCCGGCCTAGCCGTCCGAGCCGGCTCGCTCGCTCACGTCGTGGCCGCACATCGTCCCGGTCACCTCTCGCGTCCCCGTCGTCGGGTCGAAGACGGACGAGATGTCGATCTCGCAGCTCCTGGTCTCGCCCGTGGACGCGCGGGTCACCGAGAGGGAGCCCTCGACGTCGGTCTCCTGCAGGCCGCTCGGCTCCCCGTCGACCCTCGTCCGCGTGCCCGAGATTTCCACCTCGCCGTTGACCGTGAGCAGGTCGTCACCGCGCTCGAAGGCGCAGTCGGCCATCGACTTCTCGGCCGAGAACGACAGCTCCAGAACGCCATCCTCGAAGCTGAAGCTCATCTCCCCGTCGATCTCGAGCTGACCCCCGGCCGGGCACGCACGGGCGCGCAGGAGGCCCGGCCCCCTCTCCGCGTCCGCCAGGAACCCATCGATGGCGGACGAGGCGTTCTCGAGTCCCGCCGTCTCCTCGTCGACCGTCACCGATCCCAGACCGCTCAGCCGAACCGCCAGGAACTCCGCATCGGCCCTGCTGAGGCCTGCATCCGGAACGCCTGTCGGGTCGTCGCCACAAGCCGCTGCGAGCGTGGCAAGCAGCACGAGGGCTCCGACCCTCCGCACGATACATCTTGCTGACATCAGACCGATCTCCCTTCTCGAGGCTCCGCGGTTCACCGTCCGTTCGGCCGACGAACCCGCCGCCCAGCTCCGCGTCTCGTTTGGATAGACGGTGGCACGAGGCCGATCGTTAAAACCAGATGCAAAGATCAGGCGTGTAACCTGGGCGCGGGCTCATCATTTTCCTCCCGATACCACAGGTAAAACAGGATCCCGATCGCGGTCCACAGAACCGCCGCCGTGCCGGCCTTCATGAGCAGCCCTGCCAGCCTCTGGTCGTCGCGCGCGGATACTCCGTACACGGGAGGGGCGAGCTCGTAGGTGGAGTAGACCGGCAGCTCGCTGAAGGTGAGGTAGAGGAAAGTGCCGGTGTTCACGATCGTGGCGAGGATCAGGTAGCCGATCTTCATCGGGTGACCGAAGCCCGGCCGCGCCGGGCTGTCCAGGATGATCGGCCACCAGAACACGACGCCTCCGACGAGCCAAACCATGTCGATCAGGAAGGAGCCGAGCTGGGAGGCCATCAGGGTGTCCACGACCGACGGCATGTGCGTGAGGATGATGACGAGGTTGAAGATAACCAGGGCGATGAGGGGGTGGGTCGCCAGCCGGAGGAGGCCCCCGGACCCTGCAGGCAGCTCCGGTCGGCCGGCGGGGACGCCCAGCAAGATCAGCGGAGGAGCGACGAGGGCGATAAGGACGAACTGGAACATGTGGACGCTGGCGAGATAGCCGGCGCCCAGAGCGCCGATCGGCCAGTCGAGTCCAAGCCACAGGCACAGAAGTCCGGCGAGGAACCAGCCCGGCCAGCCGCGTGGCGGAACGGCCCGGCCTGCGGCCGTCCCCTCGGCGTGGGCCCCGCCGTGACGAGCGGGGAGCTGCTTCCCGAGTCCGAAGAACCGCCAGTACGCGAGGACCATCGCGAGGACGAAGAGCCAAACCCCCGGATATGCCTGCCAGCTCCACGTCCAGGCCGACCCGCGGGCGGCGCACCACCACTGCATCGTTTCCTCCGGTCTCCGCGATCGCCGGGCGGGAAACCCGGCCCGCTAATCCTAGCCGGATCGTGCGTTCGAAGCTCCCGCCGTATCGGGAGGGCCGTGCGTCGCCTGGAGCGCTGACACAAGCAGCGGCAGGTCGTGCTTCCAGTCCGCCTGCCGGGTCCCGAACGGATAGGCCAGACGCAGATCTCCGGCGCCGAAGACGAGCACCTGGGCGGCATGTCCGACCTCGTAGCTGGCACCATCCACTCCCTCGGTCGGCACGGCCAGCCGAACCGCGGGCGGAAGGGCGAGCTCCGTCTGAATGCGGTTCACCTCATCCAGGTCACCCCGCAGTCCGATGAACCGGAGATCGAAGCCGGAGAGCCACTCGCGCATGCGCTCCGGTGTGTCCCGCTCGGGGTCGGTGCTTACGAACACCACGCGGATCCGATCGCGGACTTCCCAAGGAAGATCACGCAGCACTGAGGCGATGCCCGCCATGTGGACAGGACAGATGTCCGGGCAGTTCGTGTATCCGAAGAAGAGGAGGGCCAGCTGGCTCTTCGTCTCCTCGCGGAAGCTGAACGCGTTTCCGTCCGCGTCGGCGAGGGTGAAGTCGGGGCGCGGCCCGGGCTCCAGCAGCACGCCACGGTATTCTCCCGAAGCGTCCGAACTCGCAGAGGGAGTGCCGCCCTCAATGGCCCGTGCCGTCTCGCTCCCTGCGTCGCAAGCGACCAGGGTCACGAGAGTGGCGGTCGCCATCGACAGCGATCGCGCGATCACACGGACCGCGCCGATCACTGCTGCGGCCCTCCTTCGCCGGTCTTCAGATTCTGCCGTTTTCGCTCTCGTTTCTGCTCCGGGGACAGGCCCGACTCGAAGCCGTAGAGCGCCCTCTCCCACGAGCCGTAGGCCGGGTTCGGAAGCATGAACCACCTCACGCCCCAATGGCTCGCGTGGTCCGCCTCCAAACGGTCTCGCTCTTCGATCGACGCTCGCGATACCGAGATGAAGTCGTTCAGGTCGTCGCCGGCCAGGATCAGGATGCGGTGGGTGCCCGCCACGTACGCTCGGCGGCTGGACTTGTCGGACCCCCACCCTTCACGCTCCCCCCGCATCAGGAGCGCGTCCAGGTCCGCCGCCGGAGGAAAGCCGACGCGTCGGAGATTGCTCTCCGTGGCCTCCTCAAGCGCTGCGTCGCGGTTGGTGACGTAGAACACGGTGACCCCTCTCTCCGCCGCATAGCGCGCGAACTCGAGGGCTCCGGGTACCGGTGGGGCCGCCGCCTCCAGGACCCATGCGTCCCACCCGTCTGGGTACTCGAGGCCTTCCACGATGAGGCGAGCCTGATAAGGCGAGTTGTCGAGAACCGTCTCGTCCACATCGAGGATCACGGCCGGAGGAAGGTCGCCCGGATCGCCCTCCTGCTCCGGCACGGCCGTCCAGGCGGGATCGGCAAGCCCCCGATCCAGCATCCGGCTTGCCGTGCGGTACGCCTGTTCGGCAGAAGCTCGGTACTCGGCGCTCTGCTGCGTCCACAGGGTGGCGTTGAGACCCTCGAGGCTCGTGTTGCCGGAAGCGCAGCCGGCCAGCACGAGGCAGAGGGATCCGGCGACGATCGAGCCTCGGCGCCGCCGTGTCCCAGATCGAATCATGATCTCTCCTCCGTTCTCCCGCACCGGTTCGCTTGCGCTCAGGGTTCCGACGGAAGCGTTCATAGGGTCGACCGAGCCGTCACAACCTCCAGTAGATGGACGCCATGATCAGGTTGGCGCCGATCGTGTCACCCGTCCGGTCTACGGGATTGAAGGGGTCCTCGAGGCTCACGCTGTAGCGGCGGTACTCCACGCGTCCGCCCCATCGCGTGCCATGTGGCTCGATGTCGATCCCCCCGCCGTAGGAGAAAGCTCCCTGGTTCCGGGTGACCAGCTTGTCGTCCGGGTCGGGTGGATCGTCTCTCGGGTCCAGGGCGACCGTCCCCGCTGCCACCAAGCCGAACGGCACCACGCCCGCTTTGGTGAAGGGAGCCACAGCCACGCGTCCGACGATGGCGACGTTGAACTCCCACTGGTTTACGGCCACCGAAGCCGTGTCATCGGACGCCTCGGTCCTGCCGTACGAACCTGCGAACCTGAAGGCGACGGCGGGAACCACGCGGCTCTCGATGTCGATCCCGAAGTTGACCAGGTTGTCGAGGTCTACGACACCTTCCTTCTGGCCCCACAGGAACGCGCCCACGGTAGCCGACAGCCTGAACTGGAGAGGAGCCTTCGCCATCTCGGGCTCACCGGTCGCCTCCTGAGCCTCCGCTTCCGCCTCCTCAGCTTCCGCCTCCTCGGGCGCCGCCGCCTCCGGCGCTTCCTGCGCCAAAGATCCGGCTGGAGCGAGGGCCAGAAGAAGCACCACCAGCGCGAAGCGCCCACTTGTCTCCTTCATTCGAGAACCCCGCTTCGGCGCCCTCAACGTTCCCCCGTGGCCGCCATGAGCTGCGCTCGGGCGGCGTTGTAGTTGAAAAGTGCCTGGGCGAAGTTCGTCCGGGCCTGCGTCACGGCCAGCTCCGCGTCGTTCAACTCCACCTGGGTGGAGAGGCCGTTCCGAAAGCGGGTCTGGGCGATCTCGAGCGCCCGCTCCGCCCGTTCGATGTTCGACTCGCTGGCCTCGATCTGTTCTCTGCTGGCGACCAGCGCCTGATGGCTCTGCTGCACGTCCAGTCGCGCGTTCTCGGTCAGCTGCTCGAGCCTGTAGGTCTCCCGGTCCACCGAGGCACGGGCCTGTTGGACTCGGCCCGACCGGGCTCGGCCGTCGAAGATCGGGAGCGAGAACTGCAGCCCTGCCGACGCGCTCTGGGCGAAGTCCTGTCCGCCGGGGAAGAGAGTCGAAGACGCACCCTGGCGGGTGAGGTTCGCGATTAGATCCAGCGTCGGGTACCCCGACGCCTTCTCCACCTTCAGGTTCTGTGTCTGCAGCCCGACGACGAGCGACTGCGATTGGATGTCCGGCCGGTTCCGTAGCGCCCGGTTGATCGCCTCTTCCAGGGGCGGAATCTCCGAGGGACGCGCCAGCTGGTCGCTGAGCTCGACCGGTCGGTCCAGCCGCATGCCGATCGTCCGCTTCAGCCGGTTCGAGTTCAGCTCGAGTTGGTTGCGAGCCTCGATGAGCAGGGGCCGGATGTTGTCGACCTCCACCTGGGCGGTCAGGAGGTCGAAGTCGGAGGCCGTGCCCACACGGTAAAACGCCTCCACTTCGCGCAGTCTCGCCTGCGCCTGCTCCAGAGCCTTCTCCTGCACGACGACCAGCTCCTTGTCGAGAAGAGCCTCGTAGTAGGCGAGCCGGGTCGCCAGGGCCACGGTCACGCGCGCGGTCTCGACCTGGACTTCCGTGGCCTGGTCCGAGAGCTTCGCGGCCGTCCGCGCGGGGCCGAGCGACAGGTCCAGGAGCGGCTGCGCCAGGGTGATCGCGAAGCTGTACTGGTTCTCCTGCCCGAGGCGGATCTGCTGCACGTCGCCGTCCCCGGTCTCCAGGAACAGAACCGCGTTCTGGATGTTG
>JBDHFW010000026.1:0-22015 GCA_039590175.1 Gemmatimonadota bacterium
CGACAGGGAGCTGGCGGCGAAGCTGGTCGCCAACCTGTTCGCCGTTCGCAACGCGCTGGATCCGGCGGATGCCTACCGCGCCTTCCGCGGACGCGACGCCACGATCGATGCGCTCATGAGGGACAGGGGCTTCCCGGTCGAGGCAGCCGGGTAGTTCTCGACAACGCCGGTTCCGCCTTGCGGAGAGGGGCGGTCCCTTAGGGGGCCGCCCCTTCGGCTTTTCGAACGGGGTGGTACACCCCGATGTGTGACTGGGTCGTGCGACCTACTTGCTGGGAATAAGCTCGGAGAGCGCGTCGATGGCGGTGCGCAGCTTGTCGGTGCGCTCCCGCAGTATGACCACATCCCTCTCGGTGTTCTCGAGCTCGGCCTTGACGGCCTCGTAGCTCGCGTCCAGGACGCTGTCCCCGTTCTTGCTGTTGGCCATGATCTCCCTCTCGTTCCGCGGCTCATGGGCTCACTTCACCGGCTATCGGCTTCTCACGGAGCATGCCGAACGAGGGTGTGTAGCTCGTAAGCCGCTGGGAGTTAGTGGGTTGCACGATATCACCTCAAAGGTCGTCCAGCCTGAGTCACGGACGGCGGCTGGCAATGTGCAGCGACCCTGGGCGTTAAGTGCGGCAGCCCTGCCGGGCGGACTCCCGTGCCGCTGCTAGGCGGAGGCCTCCGCCGGCGGGATGGGCCGACCGCGGCGGCCCCACCTCTCCAGCGCCTCCTGCCAGTAGCCGATGCGAACCCGCCGGTCCACTTCCACCTTGAAGAGGTCGCTCAGGTAATTACCGCCCCTTCCGATCGTCTGCTCGAAGCCGCAGACGCAGCTCGCACGGTCGGCCGGCTGTGCGTTCTCGCTGAGGGGGGCGGGGTCCGGTGCGACGAGCATCGGTCTCAGACAGTGCGGGCAGATCGGATCCGGTCTCGGTGTCGGCTTCCCCAGCTGCCACTCCCACTCCCATAGGACGCCGCCGATCTGGTCGCGCGTGTAGTGCTCGAGCCTGGGAAGATCCCTCCGCCAGCGGCGCCAGGCGTAGAGCCCGGCCCCCGACAACGGGAGGAAGATCAGAAGTCCGATCGGAACGCGAACGGTTCGTCCCAGCCACTGAGCCATCCACACGAGAACCGGTAGCAGGATGCTCCGTTCCGCGAGGGCTTCAACGACCACCGCGGCAGCGAGTAACGCGGCCAAGATGATGAACCAACGTGCGCCGATCGGACGGCTCTCCGAGCGGCTCAAGTGGGAAAAGAGTTCCCACTCAACGACATTTTTCTGACATCGCTTCTGCGACTCCTTAGGCTCCTCAGCCGGGCGCAGGCCAGCGAATTGGCGGATGGGCGGGCCGGCTGTAAGGAATGCGGCAGTTTCGAGATCGGCCTACAGCTGCAGGATTCGTGCACTCGCGAAGGCACTCCTCGGCCACTAGAGTCTGCATTCTCGAGAACGGTCCACAAACGACCAGGAGGCAGGTATGCGGCTCCGTACTTCGGCGCTTCTCTCACTCTTCTTCGTGACTCTCCCGGCCGGATCGGGGGCGCAAACGGCGGCGGATCAACTCGGAGAGGTCAGCTTCCCGACCTCGTGTGCGAGCGCTGTCCAGGCGGACTTCGACCGCGCCGTGGCTCTGCTCCATTCCTTCGAGTTCGAGGAATCCCGGGGCGTCTTCACGTCCATCGCGGAGCGGGATCCGGATTGCGCCATGGCCTGGTGGGGTGTGGCCATGACCTACTACCACCCCCTGTGGGCGCCACCGACGAAATCCGACCTTGAGCTCGCCTCGGCAGCGGCGGACGAGGCGCGACTCCTGTCGCACACGGAGCGGGAGGGAGCCTACATCGAGGCGATCTCGGCGTTCTACCGCAACTACGAGACGCTGGACCATCGCACCCGGGCTCGCGTCTACGAGGAGGCGATGGCCGAGGTGCACGCGGGCGATCCCGAGGACCGCGAAGCCGAGATCTTCTACGTGCTGGCGATCCTCAGCAACGCTGACCCGACCGACAGAGCCTACGCTGTGCAGAGACGCACGGGAGCCATGCTGGAGGTGCGGTTCGCCGAGATGCCGAACCATCCCGGCCTGGCGCACTACATCATCCACAGCTACGACTATCCGCCGCTGGCCGGCGATGCTGTGGAGGCCGCCCATCGCTACCTGGAGATCGCTCCGTCGCTGGCTCATGCCCTCCACATGTCGTCGCACATCTTCACGCAGGTGGGGATGTGGGACGAGTCGATCGACGCCAACACCCGCTCGGCAAAGGCGGCTCGCGACCGCGGGGAGCGGTTCGGTACGCTGATGCAGGCGCAGATCGGCGAGATGCACGCCCTGGACTATCTGGCCTATGCCTATCTCCAGCGCGGTCGGGACGAGATGGCCAGGGAGGTGCTCGAGCACATCGAGTCACTCCAGGACCTCGACTGGAGCAACGGCGTCGTGGCCTTCAACGCGGGAGCGGTTCCCGCGCGCTACGCGCTGGAAAGGCGCAGGTGGGGGGAAGCCGCTTCGCTTCCCCCGCCCCGAGAGGCCGAGGAAGCCGGGGGCGGCTACGAGACCCGGGGGTCTGTCGCCCTGCGCTACTGGGCGCGCGCCGTGGGCGCGGCCCGAAGCGGCGATGCCGACAAGTCCGCGCGGGAGCTGGCGCGGCTGGAGGAGATCGCCGCGGAGCTGCAGAGCGATCCGGCCGTCTGGGCGCGCAACACGAGCGAGGTGCTGAGGCTGGAGGCCGCGGCCTGGCTGGCCCTGGCGAAAGGCGAGAGCGAGAAGGCGTTGAAGCTGATGCACTCGGCGGTGGTGCTGGAGGACCAGACGGACAAGGCCTCGCTCAGCCCAGGTCGCGTGTTGCCGGTGCACGAGCAGTTGGGAGACATGCTCATGGAATTGGGTCGTCCGGAGGAGGCCCTGGAGGAGTACGAGACCTCCCTCAGGCATGCGAGCCAGCGATTCAACAGCTTCTACGGCGCGGCGCGCGCGGCCCGAGCGGCTGGCAAGACCGAGGTGGCCGAGGCCTACTACCGGCAGCTGCTGGAGCTCGCCGACCCAGCAAGTCCGCGTGTGGAGCTGGCCGAGGCGAGATCGGTTGGCTGACCCCTACTCGAGGCGCGCCAGCCAGAAGTAGGAGAAGCCGTCACAGCAGGGATCGGAGAGCACGAGCTCGTTATCCGAGAACCTGAGCTCCTGCTCCTCCCGCCCGAGGATCGGCTCGTCGTAGCGCAGCCGCGCAGGGAATGGAAAGTCGGTGCCCGAGGCGGGCAACAGCTCGAATCGCGTCGCCACTTCCACCTCGCCGTTGCGGGAGAGCTCGATCCGATCCGGGCGGGTGATCCTGAGCGTCAGAGTGAAGCCCTCGGTTTCCGGCGTGATCGTCACGCCCGCGATGCCTCCTTCGGCTCGCACCCATTCCCAGGCGCCGAACAGACCCTCGGGGATCGGCTCGACCGGGCTGGAGCCACAGCCAGACAGCAGCGCCATACAAGCGGGAGCGAGTAGGTCAAGCCTCAGAAGCCCATGCGTCGAGCGCTTTCGGTGATATAGCATCTTCAAACATCACCCGTCAGTTATCATCGGATCTTTTGCTTCGGCCCTATCCCATCGGACCCTCTCCCCTGAATGACGATCCGCCGGCGTCCGATGTCACGGAAGCCGAGATCTCACGCCGACGCTCGTCGTCGCCTCCGGCGGATTGGGGCAAGCCGACGGACGCTCGCGCCCTTCATTCTTCACACACCAGGCCCTTTGTGCACAGCCGCACCACGCCCGGCGGGCCACAACGAGACGGAATGCGTCTCGATCTTGCAATGAAGGATCCCGGTTTGATGTTGGATCTCGGGGTCGGGCCGCATCGAGAACAGGCAGGATAAAGCGATTGCGGTTTACAGGGGCCAGCGGCGAGATCTGAACTTTCTACCTGTGTCTGCACAAATCGCCGGTTGAGGCGGCGGTTTGCACTTCGCGTGCTAAGGAGAGCCGGCCATGAGACGGAGCCAGCGTGTCCAGCGAGTGGCGATGGTGCTTGTAGCCTGCGTGTTCTTCCTGGGGGTGGAGCTCCTTCTGGCTCAGGAACCCGCGGAACCCTCGGAATCCGCACAAGGCGAGACTCAGTCATCGACGCTCGGAGCCGTTGCCGTGCAGGCGTCGGAGGAAGCGTCCGAGCCCGCGCTCGACCGGCCCGCCGAGCCCGAAGTCCGGGAAACCTACCATCTCACGCCGTCCCAGGAGCGGCTGCTCCGGGCCGTACTCGACGACTTTCAGATGGCAGACGTCAGGTCGATCGGTGTCGTGCTGACTCAAACGACCTCGATCGAAGCGGTGCAGCCTCGTTGGGAGGAGCTCGTGAGGCAGAGCCGACCGCATGCCGCGAGCCTGCCCCTTCTCGTTCGTGCCGTGTTGCGTGAGGCGTATCACGAATCGAACAGAGAGGTTCAAGTCTACGCAGAGAAAGTATTGTTTTACAACGATATGACAGAGTCAGTGCAGCGCGAGATCGATCGGATCAAAGGCGAACGATCTCTCTCCCCCGAGGGTGAGGGTGAGTGGGACTCCTACCACAAGAGCCTCCGCAGTTGGCTCGACTCGATCGGAGATGACGCCCAGCTGGCCAACGAGGATCTCCGGAACGCCCTCGAGAGGCAGGAGCAAACGCTCGAGTCGCTGTCGAGGGTCTCGGTCGCCCTGCACGACACGGCGATGGCCATCATCAGGTAGACATCAGGTAGCGGCACCTCCTCGGCGGGGCACCCAGGCCCCTCGTCGGCCCGGCGGTTTCCTCGGAGTTTCCCGAACGCGCCGGTGCCCATAACGTCACACGGCATGATCGACGTGACGTTGCTCCAGATCGAGGCTTCCGGCGGCCTGTCGGAGACTCTTTCCTCGAGCCCTCTGCTTGCGCTCGTTACACTATTCGGGGCCGGACTGGTCACGAGCCTCACGCCTTGCGTCTATCCGATGATTCCGATCACCGCCTCGGTGATCGCCGGAACCGCTGAGCAGGGGCAAAGTCGGGCTCGGACGGTCGGTCTCACTCTCACCTACGCTGCCGGTCTGGCTCTGCTCTACGCCTTTCTCGGCCTCCTGGCGGGCCTGACGGGTACGCTGTTCGGGACCGTTAGTGCGAGCCCGTGGGCGCGTCTTGCGATCGGCAACCTGCTTCTCATTTTTGCGCTCGCCATGCTCGACGTGATTCCGGTGCGCCTACCGCGGCGTCTGATGGAGTGGGCGGGACGGCGCGGTGACGGCGGAACCTACGGAGCCGTCTTCGTGCTGGGGGCGACTTCTGGAATCGTCGCCGCACCGTGCGGAGCGCCGGCGTTCGCCGTGGTGCTCACCTGGGTGGCGGCCACGCGGGCAGGCGCAATGGGGTTTCTCTACCTGTTCGTCTTCTCCCTCGGGATGACCGCCCTCCTCGTCGCGGTAGGATTGTTCTCGGGCACTCTCTCCCGCCTGCCTCGCTCGGGAGCCTGGATGCTGTGGGTGAAGCGCGTGGCCGCCGTGATCATGCTGGGCGTGGCGCAGTATTACTTCGTCATGGCGGGGTACAATCTATGAGCGATCTATGAGCGCTATGAGCGATGCGATAAGAGCCGGGTCGCCGGGTGCGGTCAGGCTCTCGTTGGCCCTCCTCCCGCTGACCCTGCTCCTTCCGCAGGGTCTTCGGGCCCAAGGCGAGTTCGAGGTGGGCCTTCCTGTCGGGTCCGAGGCTCCGGCGGCCGCCGTGCAGGATCTGGACGGAAACCCGGTTGAGCTCCTGGACTACATCGGCGAAAGGCCGACGCTGATCGAGTTCTGGGCCATATGGTGTGAGAACTGCGAGGCGCTTCAGCCGCAGCTGGAGCAGATTCGGGCGACCTACGGGGACCGGTTGAACGTGGTCGCGGTGGCCGTCGCCGTCGCCCAGTCCCTGCGGCGCGTGCGGCGCCACGTCGAGGAGCACGAGCCGGGTTATCCCTATCTGTGGGACGATCGGGGGACTGCCGTCCGGGCCTACGAGGTCCCCAGCACCTCGGTCGTGGTCATCGTCGGAGCGGACGGGCGGGTCGCCTACACGGGCGTGGGCCCCCAGCAGGATCTGCTGGCGGCGGTGGAGGCCGTCCTGGGCTCCTAGGCTTCCAGGTCCTACATGGCCTCCTCGTCGGGGGCCGGCGCGATCCGATCGACGATCGCCTGCAGCTCCTCGTACGCGGTCGGATCTACTTCCCGGAAGCGCGTAACCACCTCGCCGATCCGGCCGTCGGGGCCCACGACGACCAACGACCGGCCGCCCGGCATGCCGTTTTCCCGCGGCGTCCCGCCGAAGGCCGCGTAGGTCGCGCCCTCCGGATCGCTGGCGAACAGGAACGGGAAGTCATCGTCCTTCGCCCAGGACCTGAGTTCCTCCGGCGTGTCCGGTGAGATGGCGATGAGGACAACGTCTCGTCCCCCGCGGAACAGGCTGGCGTACTGATCACGGTACGCGTTCATTTGAATCGTTCACCCAGGCGTCCTGGCCCTGAAGAAGAAGGCCAGGATAACCGTCTCTCCCAGGAAGTCACTCAGCCGCACGGGCTTCTCCAGAACCCCGTATCGGGTGGCGCCGACGAGCTCGAAATCGGGAGCCGGCTCGCCCACCCCCAGAAACGCCGATTCTGCTTCTTGAGCCGCCGCCGGGCCCGGTGTGAGGATGGCGGCTATAGCGAGGAAGCTGGTCAGCAGCGCGCGATTCATCTCGTATCCTTCGTAGAAGGGGTCCGTACCGCTGGCTCGGCGACCGGGCGAGCCCGGAGGCGGGTCGCCTCGCGGGGACTCACTGCTCCGTAAACGGTCCTTCGGCCTCGAACACGGCCTCGAAGGTGTCATCTGCTTGGCGCTCCGATTCGAGGATGCGCCCCGAGGCGGAAGAGCTGGTGAACGAGAACTCTAGATCGAAGAGCGTCGAGCCTATCACGTTGCTGCAGAACACCGTGGATGGCCCCGGCGAGCAGCTGTCCGCCTCTATCTCTTTGGTGCCGCCGGGAAGGTCCGAGATGCTGATCGAGAGATCGACGTTACCCGTAAGATCGTCGAACGTGACCTCCAGGGTGGCGGGTCGATCAAGCCACTCATCGTCGGTTTGGAGGTCGAAGACGTTCATGCTCCCGACGTACGCGCCGATGTATGATGGAGCCTCTCCGGGAGGGTTGTTGCCGTTCCCCGGTTCGTCGTCAGAATCGAAGAGGGAGGTCAGGCTGCAGCCCGCCAGCGAGGTGCAGAGGAAGGCTACTAGTAGCAGTGGCGCCCCATTTGACAATAGTGGGCTCTTGTTGGACAATCCGGGTCTCTTTCGCTTGGACGACGACTGGATGTGGCGGATACACCGCTCGTCGGCGACACGGTAATGCCGGTTGACGGGCGAGGCCAGCCAGGCACAGGTACCCACAGAGCAGGGACAGGCTGCCGCAGAGATGGAGGTGAGATGAGCGACAACGGCGGTTCCGAGGCGTCCGGCAACGTTCCCGCGTGGCCCAACCTTCCGTTCGAGGCGTGGGGAGATACCTGTGCCACGCTCCACATGTGGACCCAGATCGTCGGGAAGGTGCGGCTCGTCTGTACGCCGTGGACCAACCACTCCTGGCACGTGCCGCTTTATCTGACCGCCCGAGGCCTGACCACCTCGCCGATCCCGCACGGATCCCGGCTCTTCCAGGTTGACTTCGATTTCCTCGGCCGGCAGCTGTCCATCGAGACGAGCGACGGCGGCTCCCGGACGATAAAGCTGGAGCCGCGCTCCGTGGCTTCCTTCTACGCGGAGCTGATGGCCAAGCTGGAGGAGCTGCGGGTGGGCGTGAGCATCAACGCGACCCCGAACGAGGTGCCGGACCCGATCCCGTTCGAAGAGGATCGCGAGCACGACTCCTACGATGCGGAATACGCCGAGCGATTCTGGAGAGTCCTTCTTCAGACAGACCGGGTGTTCACGGCGTTTCGGGCGCGTTTTCTGGGCAAGAACAGCCCGGTCCACTTCTTCTGGGGCAGCTGCGATCTGGCCGTGACGCGCTTCTCCGGCCGGCCGGCGCCGCCTCACCCCGGGGGGATTCCCGGACTTCCGGACTGGGTCACTCGAGAGGCCTACTCGCACGAGGTGTCCAGCGCCGGGTTCTGGCCCGGCGGGGCGGCCTCTCCGACCCCGATCTTCTATTCGTACGCGTACCCGACACCCGAGGGCTTCGGGGAGGTGGAGGTCGGTCCGGCCGGCGCGTTCTTCAGCGAGGAGATGGGCGAGTTCATGCTTCCCTACGACCAAGTCCGGCAGTCGCCAGACCCGGACGCACAGCTGATGGCGTTTCTGGAGAGCACCTACGAGGCGGCCGCCGATCTGGCGGGCTGGAACCGAGCGAGCCTAGAGACCCCTCCTGGCTTCCCTCGGTTCGGGGCGTGACACCGAATCAGGCCAGCCGGGGGTCGGGGCCGATGTGAGAAGTGGCGGACCGGGAGGCCCGCCACTTGGGTGCCGCAGGTTTTCGTACCGCCGGCTAGAGGCTCTCCTCCGACAGAGCTGCTAGATCCGCGTTTGGCTAGAAGCCGAACCGCTCGGCGAAGTCCCCGTTCTCGATGTGGTAGACGAAGAAGTGCGCCTGCAGCGAGCCGTGCACCTCGCTGATCTCGATCTGGTCGTTGCTGAGGATCTCGGCTACCGCTTCCTGAAGTGTCGCACGCAGGGCTTCCGCCGATCCGCCGGCGACGATTGTCTCGCACGCCTGCTCCGACAGGTTCTCTCTGAGCGCTTCGAGATCCACCAACTGCTGGTCGGTCAGCCCCAGGGCGTCGATCCGGGCCGCACGCTCGGCCTCGGCCGCCTCGCGCGCCCGTTCCTTCAACTCCTCGATCGCGGCGAACTGTTCGTCCGTCAGCACGTCGCCGATCGCCTCCCGGATCTCCTGACCGAGAGCCTCGGCGAGCTCCTTGAACTGCTCCTCCGAGAGGAGCCCGTCGCGCAGCTGACCTACGAGGTCCATCAGCTGAGGGCCGTACTCGAACATGATCGCCTGGAGGGCCGCTCGCTGCTCGTCCGAGAGCTCGATGTCGGCGAACTCCCCGAATCCACCGAACCCTGCCCCGAATCCACCGAAGCCGTGTCCGGGCCCCCCGAAGTTTCTCCCGAATCCGCCGAGCCGTCCGCCGAAGGCTTCGCCGAGCTCGGAGCAGTCGGGCGCTTCACCGGGGCCGAAGAAGCCTCCCAGCGCCCCTCCGTCGCCCGGGAAGCCGCGTCCGCCGAAGAGCTCGCCGCCGCCCCCGAACTGAGCCGCGATCGCCTGGCGCGCTCGCTCCATCAGCTCCGCTCGGCCATCGGCCAGCTGGGATATCTGGGCGCTGCTCAGCACGCCCTGGAGGTCGGAGGCAACGTACCATAGAGTACCGGGCTCGCCGGCGGTATTGCTGTACCGATCGCCGATCGCCACGACATCGGACGCTTGCCCATCGCTCAACCCGAGCGACTCCGTCATGTCGGTCAGGACGGCGCCGAGCTCTGTGTCCGCCATCGCGGTGAGCGATTGGTCGGTCGCGACTCCGACCGGGTCGACCGAGTCGCTGCAAGCACCGAGGCCGGCCGCCAGCGCGAGCAGGGTTAGCGCGCTCGCCCGCCCTCGCCAGCTGCCGGTGTTCGACTCCTGGGTACGCTTCATCGTAGTCTCCTCTAAGAGTGCTTCGACCGGGCGAGAAGCACGGTCTAGTCGATGTCGTGTCGGGTTCGGATCCCGCTGATCGGGCTGCTCGGTTTGTTGACGAAAACCCGACCGCTTTCGTCACATTAGACTTCGGCCGGGGAGGTTTCATTCCATCTCGAAGAGGATGCCGCATGCCAAGAGGATGTCGGATTGGAACTATCATCCTTCGGGTCACGTGCTGCCTGCTGATCGCACTGGTCGATCCCGCCCAGCTCTCGGCGCGCGTCGTACGCGTGGTGATCGAGGCGCGCCAGGACGTCCTCGGCGGCCGCAGCTGGGGAGACGCGGGTCCGTACGAGAGGATCATCGGGCGCGTCTACTTCGAGTTCGACCCGAACGACCCCGCCAACGCACGGATCGTGGACCTGGTCTTGGCGCCCAGGAACGAGCGCGGGATGGTGGAGGCGTGGGCCAACTTCATGGTCCTGCGCCCGAAGGATCCGGCGCGTGGTGCGGACATGGCACTCCTGGAGGTGAGCAACCGCGGCGGAAAGGCGTCTCTCGGCTACTTCAACGCGGCTGTGTTTTCACGACATCCGGAAGATGAGGAGCATTTCGGCGACGGCTTCCTGATGCGGCAGGGGCTGACCGTGATCTGGGTCGGCTGGCAGTTCGATGTGCCTCCCGACGCCGAGGATCTGCTCCGGCTGCACGTCCCGATAGCGCGAGGGCCCGAGGGCCAGCCCGTCGCCGGCCTGGTCAGAGCGGACTGGGTGATCGCCGAGCCGACCACGACACTAGCGCTCGGTCACCGTAACCACTGGGCGTATCCGGTCTCCGATTCCGAGTCGAAGGATGTGGTGCTCACGATCCGCGATGGCCGTGAGGGGGAGCGCCGCGTCGTGCCGAGGAGCGAGTGGTGGTTCGCGGAGGAGACGGAGGCGGGCGTCCCGGAGAACCTCACCCACATCTACGCGCCGGGCGGCTTCGAGCCAGGGGGGATCTACGAACTCGTGTACCCGGCCGCCGATCCGCGAGTCGTAGGTCTGGGGCTCGCAGCGATCCGCGACATGATCTCCTACGCGAAATACGATCCGGAGAGCGAGTTTCCGGTTCGTCAAGGGATTGGGATCGGGATCTCGCAGACCGGCCGCTTCCTTCGCCACTTCCTCTATCAGGGCTTCAACGTGGACGAGGAGGGGAGGAAGGCGTTCGATGGCCTGATGATCCACACGGCTGGCGCCGGCCGGGGCAGCTTCAACCATCGCTTCGGTCAGCCCTCCCGCGATGCGCACCGCTTCTCCGCCTTCTTCTATCCCACGGACCTCTTCCCATTCAGCGGCCGCACGCAGCGGGATGAGCTCACCGGGCGGGAGGAGGACGGGATCCTGGAGGCGCTCGCGCCGGAGCACCGGCCGAAGGTCTTCTACACGAACACCGGCTACGAGTACTGGGGCCGGGCCGCCTCGCTCCTGCACACGACGCCGGACGGCCTCGCGGACGCGGAGCCGCTGCCTGAGGAGCGGATCTACCACTTCGCCAGCGCGCAGCATTTCGTGGAGCGCGCCCCGTTTCGCGATTGGCCGCGGCTCACCGCGGAGGGAGAGGTTGCCGCCTTCCGGGGCAACGACGTGAACTTCCTCCTCAACCTCCGGGTGCTGCTGGTCCGCATGATGGGGTGGGTAGCGGAGGGGAAGTCACCTCCCGAGAGCCGCTACCCGCGGATCGCGGACGGCACCCTGGTGCCGATCGACCAGGTTCGCTTTCCGGATATCCCCGGCGTCGCCTTCCCGGCCGTCATTCACGTGGCGTACCGGGCGGATTACGGGCCCCGCTGGCTGGAGGGCCTTGTCACGAAGCAGCCGCCGAAGCTGGGCCGCCCGTTTCCATCGCTGGCGTCGCAGGTGGATGAACTGGGGAACGAGATCGGCGGTCTGCGCAACGTGGAGGTCCGCGTCCCGCTCGCCACGTATGCCCCATGGAGCCTCCGCGTCGGCCTGCCGGGACCTCAGGATGAGCTGGCCGACTTCCGCGGCACCTCGATTCCGCTTCCCCGGGATCCGGCGGAGAAAAGCCGGACGGGGGATCCGCGGCTGGCGATCTCGTCTCTGTACGCATCCCGAGAGGCCTATCTGGCGGACGTCGAGGCAGCTGCCCGCGAACTGATCACCGAGGGCTACCTCCTCGCCGAAGACCTGGTCCGGGTCCTGGATGCAGCTGGCCGGCGGTGGGAGCGCTGGGGGCCCGTTGATAGGTGAGCCCGATCAGGTGAGTCCGACCCGGTGGATTCCCGGCATCGCGTCGAAGCCCTCGTCGTAGGTCGCGATCAGCTCGAGCCCGTGGTTTTGCATGACCGCCGCGTGGATGCAGTCCCTGGCCGACAGGGCGGGGAACTCGGCCACCAGGTCGCGCGCTGTGTCCGTATCGGCGAGCGTCACGTCGTACACCGTCGGGCAGACCGAGACGAAGAGGTCGTACACCGACCCTGCGAGGTCCCGTCGGCCGATGGCCGTATAGCGGTAGAGGATCTCCTGCAGGACCTCGGTGCTGGCACAGCCCTCCACCTCGCCCGCCTGCACCCGTTCCAGGAATCGGCGCGCCGGGTCCCGGTTCGGGTGAGCGGCTCCTGCGACGTACATCGGGATGTTGGAGTCGATGAAGACCTTCAACTGCGTCCGGCCTCGATCTCGGAGAGCATCTGGTCGATGTCGGCGGTAGGAGCTTCGAGGCTGCCGAGCTGGCGCAGCGGATCCGCGCCATCCTGCTGACGGCTCGCGGGCTGAAGAGCGGCTTCGACGGCCCGCCGCACCCATTCGCCCTTGGAGACGCGAAGTCGGCGCGCCGCCTTGCGGATGCGGGCGTCAAGCTCTTCCGGGATGAGGACCTGCAGCCGATGACTCATATGAGCATGCTAACATGCTCATATGATCATGTCAACGGACCGATCGCCGCCTTGGGTCACCCCTCGGCGAGTGGGGCTACGGAAGCGATCCGGCCTACGCGTCTTCCTCGGCCGACGCTTCGTCCGCGCCGCGCAGAAGACCGGCTTCGCCGGCGATCCAGATGATGAAGCGTCCCGCCGGGCTCAGCTGCTCGCGGAACTCGAGCACCTGCCTGGCCACGTCGGGCCTGTCGGTGATGACCCCGTCGACGCCGCGGCTCATCATCACCGACAGCTGCACGGGGTCGTCGACCGTCCACACGTAGACCTTCATGTCCCGCGCGTGGGCACGGCGGATCTGAGATAGGGAGGCAGCCGTGGCGTTGAGGGCGAGGAAGTTCAGGTCCAGACGCGTCAGATCGCCGACACTGACGGTGTTGAGCAGACCGCGTGTCCAGTCAGGCCGCAACGCGGCGGCCTTGCTGAGCCCCTCGCGCTTGAGTGACATGAGCATGATGTGCGGCTCCATCCCGGTCTCTTCGACGATCTCGACGACCTTGGACTCGAGTTGCTTGTCGTGCCCGTAATACTTGAGCTCGATCAACACGTTTTGGTGGCCGTTCGCCCGCTCGAGCACTTGGCGCAGAGTGGGCACGCGCTGATCGGAGAACTCCGGTCCGAACCAGCTTCCGATATCCAGAACCCGAAGCTCCTCGTTGGTGGCGTTCCAAGTCTTCAGGTCGGCGCGCCCCACCCGCTTGAAATCGCTGTCGTGCTGGACGATGACCACGCCATCCGCGTTTTCCTGCACGTCGAGCTCGATCCAGTCCGCCTTGTCGGCCATCGCCTTCTCGAACGCTGCCATCGTGTTCTCCGGAGCCTCTCCGGCGGCGCCCCGATGGCCGATGATCTCGACGTCCTCGTCCTGGCTGACGTCTCTCGCGGCGATGTAGCCGCCTACTCCCACAACGACCAACGCGGCCGCTCCGGCCCAGAGGTACTTCTTGCCCGGGATTGTCAGGGTGGCCCGAGCTGCCAGCGTTCCTCGGTCGGCGATCGCGGGCACGAGGCTGCCGTGGCCTCCGACCGACCTGTACAGGCGGACGACGAACAGGGGCAGCAGCGATGTGGTGATGATCGAGACCGTCAGGTTGACAGCGAACGAGACCAGCAGCGTGACCGCCAGGCCGATCACCATCAGGACCAGGCTGGCTCCCACGTCAGGAACCAGGAGATCGCCGATCAGGCCGATGACGAAGGTCACGAGCCAGGAAAGCACGCCGATCGACACCAGCCACGCGGCCAGCCAAAGGGCGATATTCCATCCGTGCGCGGCTGTCGCTCGCCGGCTCTCGCGCAGCGCCTGTGTCCCGTTGTGGGCTTCGAACAGCACCAGCGGGATCGTCAGGATCCAGTTCGCGATCTTCTTCAGCACGACGAGCGCCAATCCGGCCAGCAGCAGGCCCGCCAGGCCGACGGCCCACAGGAACTCGGGCGGTTTGTCGGCCAGGTAGAAGTTGATGTCGTACTTGCCCAGCAGGAGGAGGTAGACGCCGCCCACAGCGGCGAGGAACGGGGCCGCGACGATGAGCAAACGCGCGATGATCTGTCCCGCCAGGCGCACGAGCTGGGCCCCGCACCGGGACACGTGGCGCACGCCGTCGAGCCACGTCACCCGGCGATCCTCGACCGCGCCGAACCCGATGGTCATCAGCGCGCCCTGCTCGGCGAACCAGACCCCCAACGAGACGGCTCCCACGATCACGATGGCCGCCAGCCCGATCGGGTGCAGTGCGAAAGCGGCGATGTCCGTGTCCGCCAGGACGCCGTCGTCCGTCGTCATCAGGAACAGCTTCAAGAGCAGCCCTACCAGCGGCGTGACCACCACTACGGTGAGGGTCTTCGCAAGAAGATCGGTGAGCAGCAGCTGTGGCCACGTGCGTCGGAAATCGGTAAGCGCTCCCCGCAGGTCGGACCATTGGATCGATTTCATCGGCGCCCTTCTGTGGGCTTCACTCATGCCGCCGGCCAGGTCCGGCCGGTCTCCTCCAAATGATGCTCGTCGAGATGATGCTCGTCGAGAGTAGTCGAGCGGTCCGCTGCACCATACTGTCTATGTTCGAGCTCAGCGGTCGGTCGAGCTCAGTGGTCTATTCGAGCGCAGCGGTCTGACTTCACGATCCAAGGAGGATAAACATGCAGCACCGACTTCCCGATCTCCCGTACGGCTACGACGCCCTGGAGCCGCACATCGACTCGAAGACGATGATGATTCACCACGGGAAGCATCATCAAGCCTACGTCACCAACCTCAACAACGCGTTGGAGGGCTATCCCGACCTTCAGGACAAGACGGCGCTGGAGCTGATCCTGGACCTGGATGCGATTCCCTCGGATATCCGGACGGCGGTGCGCAATCACGGCGGGGGCCATGTCAACCACACCCTCTTCTGGACCGTAATGGGACCGCGAGCTGGGGGAACGCCGGGCGGCGCGCTCGCCGAGGCGATCGAATTGTCCTTCGGTTCCTTCGATGAGTTCAAAGGCGCCTTCGCCAAGGCGGCCGGCGGCGTGTTCGGTAGCGGTTGGGCCTGGCTGTGCGTCGGCGAGGACGGTCTGATCGTCACGACGACCGCGAACCAGGATAACCCGGTCTCGACGGGAGCGGGCATCCCGATCCTCGGCATCGATGTTTGGGAGCACGCCTACTACCTCAACTACCAGAACCGGCGTCCCGAATACATCACCGAGTGGTGGAACGTCGTCGATTGGGACGCGGTGGGCGGGAACCTCGCCCTCGTCCAGGCGCGCGAAGAAGTAATGGAGTTCGCGGGCTGGGCGAAGGACAAGTGGAACGAGCTCACGGAGAAGCTGGACAAGCTGTTCGACTAGCCGGTCGGCTTCGATAGGATGGGGCCGATTTCGTGAGAGGTCGGCCCATCCGGCGTCGGGAAGCGGTCAGAGCAGCCGCGCCTCACGAAGATATCCAAGAGCCTGCTCCAGCGAAGACGCGGGCTCGCGACCGGTGTCCACACGACGCAGCCGCCGGCTCATTCTCCGCGGCAGCTCTTCCCACGCCTGCGCCGCGCCCAGGAAGATATCGCTGTCGGCGTCCGAAGGAGTGCTCCCGGACACCCGCCGGCCGAGCCGCTCGATCACGGCTTCGGGTGAGGCCTCGCAGAGGAAAAGATAGCCCGGCACGCCCAGGCGGTCGGCGGCCTCGAAGAACTCGTCCCGGTTCGCCTGACGTCCGAAGCTCGCGTCCACCAAAACCCTCTCACCGCGGAACAGCCCCTGGCCCGCACGCCTGAGCAGCTCGGAGTAGGTTTTCCGATTCCATTCCGGCGTGTAGATCCCCTCTCCGAAATCCGCGGCAGCGGACGCTCGGGGGTCGAGACCAGCCAGCTCTTTTCTGGTTCGATCCGCCGAGAGGACGGTGAAGCCGCCGCGCTCTGCCACCGCGTCGGCGATGGTGGTCTTTCCGGTCCCCGGCAGCCCTCCCATGAGAAGCAGGCAGGGTCTGCGGACCGGATCCTCCAGCTGCGAGAGGGCGAGGAGCCAGTACGCGCGCGACCGTTCGACGGCGGCCCCTCGGTCGGCTTCCGGCACTTCCCCCTCCTCCGTGATCATCCCCTCCACCTTGGCGCGCACCGCCGCCCGGTATGCGATGTAGAACGGCATGAGACGTCGACCCTCGACGTCGCCTGCCGTCTCCAAGTAGACCTCCGCGAACTCGAGCGCTAGGTCGGAGCGGAGGCGGAAGACGAGATCCATGGCCAGGAACGCTGCGTCCGCTACGGGATCGGCGTACCGGAAGCGCTCGTTGAACTCGATGCAGTCGATCACAAGCAGATCGGAGGGAGGTTCGCGCTCGGGAAACAGGTAGACGTGGTCCAGATGGAGATCCCCGTGCGTGTCACGGGGCACGTCCGCCGCCGCACGCGCCTCTATCAGGGGCCGGAGCTCGGAAAGCCGCTTATCCAGCATCTCGGAGAGCCGCTCGAAGACGGGTCGGCTGATCGTCTCCCCGATGTGCGGCCGCGACTGGTCGAGGTTCTCCCGTGCGTTGCCGGCGACAACCTCGAAGCCGCCGTAGTGGCTCGCCGTGGGGCAGGGCGGAATGGCGGCGTGGAATGCCGCGAGCCGGCGCGCCAGCTCTTCAACGTGAGCAGATTCCAGCTCGCCACGCTCGAGTCTCGCCAGGAACGTCGCCCCCGGTGGGAGCCGGCGCATCTTGACCGCATACTCGACGGCCTCCCCGTCCCCTCCCATTCGCAGGCCGCCGTTCTCGGCGGTCACCTGCACGACGCCCAGATAGACCGACGAAGCCAGGCGCCGGTTGAGCCGGACCTCCTCCTCGCAGAAGTGGCGCCGCTTCTCCAGCGTCGTGAAGTCCAGAAAGTCCAGATCCACCGGCTTCTTGATCTTGTAGGCGAACTGATCCACGAGGAAGACGACCGAGATGTGCGTGTGGTGGAGCTGGAAGTCCTCGAACGGGTGTGGATAGGCCTCGGGTCGCGAGAGGCTGTCAATGAGGTATGGCAGCTCCATGGGAACGGCTCGTCCTCGACGGTCTTCCGTGTACGAGCTCGGCGGTGACGAAGGCCCGAGCGGGAGCTACCCGCCCTCCGCGGCCGCGGGCTCCTCCGAGCCGGTGGGTTGCTGCCGGAGCTGCTCCTCCGCCGCGGCGTTATCTGCGTGGAGCTTCTGGATACGCTTGTAGGCCAGATAGTATTTGTAGATGTTGCCCACGTAGTTGACGGGCTCCATTCCCACCTTACTCTGCACGATCAGCTCCACCTCCCGAAACCACTCGTTCGGGTTGACTCCGTACTCGGGTCCCAGTTTGCGCAGCCGCGCGATGCGGTTGGGGCCCGCGTTGTAGGAGGCAAAGGCGAACAGCATCCGGTTCACAGGGTCGATCTCCGGGTCGTCGAAGTACTCGTCGACGATGTAGCGCATGTACTTCACGCCGGCGTGGATGTTGGGTTCCGTCTCCTCGATGTTCGGGATGAAGATGGGCGAACCGGCCGCCGTCGTGGGGAGGACCTGCATGACGCCTACGGCGCCGGCCTGGCTGCGGATCGACTGATCAAGCGTTGACTCCTGGTACCCCTGGGCGATCAACATCAGGTGGTCGAAGTCGTATTGCTCGCCATACTGCTCGAACAGGTCCACGAGCGCCTCGTACTTGCGCCGCTCGCTGGTCGCGTTCGCGTTCCTGATCCAGCGGTTGCTCTTCATGTACCGGTTGAGGAGGACGTTAGCGAACTCCGAGCCCACGTCGCGGGTCTTCAGGAAGGCGTTCATCGCCTCCTTCAGCAGCGGGGTGTCCTTCCGCATCGCGGTCGCGACGCTGCCCTTCTCGGCTATCGGCATCTCACGGTGGACCACGATGTTCGTGAACACCTGACTCCACAGCATGTCCAGCTTGTGGCCGTCCATGACGGTGGCGGGCAAGAGGCCGGCGTTCACCATCTCGAGGATGTCTTCGTCCTCGAGGTTCTCGTCGGCCTTGCGGATCACCACCTCCGGTCTCCCGGCTGCCCTGAACTCTTCGTTGAGGCGAAACAGGCTCTCGTAGTAGCTGCTCGACGCACGCACCCAGATCGCCTGCCCTGATAGGTCCTCCCGGCTGCTCAGCGCCGGCCCGGCGGGCCCGGTGACCACGAGCTCCTGCACGTCCCTGAAGCTTGGCGTCGTGAAATCGACGAGCTTCAGACGCTCTTCGGTGATGGTGAGATTGGCCGCGGCGAGATCGCCAAGCCCTTCGACGAGAAAGGGCAGCAATTGATCGCGTCGCACCGGGATGATGATGACTTGGATCCTCTTGCCCTCGGGCTCGAGCCGCCGGTTGAGAAACTTCTCCAGAACCGGAGCGTACTCGGCGACCATCCCGCGCTCGCGCGCTCCGTCGACGAAGTAAAGCGTGGGACTGGTGACGGTGAGCAGTCGCACGAAGCCTCGCTCGGCCATGCCGTCCAGGTCACCGGTCCATTTGGCAACCCTCTGAAGCCGGAGCCAGGGATCCTCCTCCTCAGCCACCGTCACGGCTGCTTCTTCGGCTGGCGTGTCCGGCTCGAGATCCTCCTCGGCGGTCTCCGGCGCGGCGGACTCCATGTCGGCGGCCAGTTCGTCAGCTACTCGCGCGTCGGAACAGCCGAAAGCCAGAAAAAGCAGAAACGCTGCGGTGGGGAGCGTCATCCGTGGAAGAATCGAGGTCGTCAATCGGGTCACGTCGAGTACCTCGCTACCCAGAAGGTGTGCTCACTGCGGATCCTCCAGTATGCGGTGGCGGATCAGCGTTGGCCATGGTCGCTGATCGCGTCCGAGGGGGTGGCGCCGGGCTCGACGGACAAGTGCGTGCCGTACCACAGCCAGTCGGGCGACAGGTGGAGCAGGGAAGGGCTCGCCGCCACCGAGATTATCCTCTCACCCACACGCACATCCTGGCGAACCGCCGCCGGGAGCGGGATCGGCTTCATGATCGATTGCGGTAGCCGGAAGGAGAAGCCCTTCCGCAGCAAGCCTCGGAGCAGCCCCTCCATCTTATCGGGCTGGATCGCGATTCCGCACTTGAAGATAGAGTTCTGGCGCTCGAGCATCTCCCTGATCTTTGCCCAAGACTCCTCCGTCGGCTCGGGCCGGACTTCGATTTGTTCGGTGAACTCGGGGATCGCGGCCACCGCATTGGCGTCGGCCACGAACCTGACGGTGCCCGGAATCTCGTACAGCCTGGGCTGAACGACGCCCGCGAAGCTGTCGTGAACCTCGAAATCACTGCACACCGCCGCCGCCAATGTGGCCGAGTCCCAGAAGAAGTCGACGTCCGCCGCGCCCTCTCCCTGGCTCACCTCGACGGGGACTGACATTTCGAAGCGGTTCGAGTCGGCCGCGGCCAGAGAGATCCCCTCGACTCTGAGGGATGTATTGATCCGTCGGATGTTCGCCTTGAGCCTCCACTTGCCGGCGTAGACGTTGAAGATGCCGAGCTTGACGCGGACCTCGTCACCGATGTCCACCCGCGCATCGGGCGCCAGATGGAGCTCTACATCTCGCAGGTAGGAGGATGACGCTCGCCCGACGAGATCCCGGACGAGATCGGTTCGGATCGCGACGAGGACGTCGGACGTATCTTCGGCGGCCACGCTCGCAACGGGGCCCGTAGGGAGGAAACCGCCGACCGAATCGCTCAGTGCGGTCACCTCGGCTCGAAGCCTGGCCAGCTCGTCGACCACAGGCCCGGTCCGCGAAGAGAAGATCCCGTCGCAGGAGACGATCGACACCGCCGGCCCCAAGATCAGATAGAGGGCCGAGAGTCGGCGGCTGACGCCTCGATGGCGAGGGTTGCTCACGGCGTGCCGGTCCCCTTGGTCGTCGACGAACCCCGTCTTTCAGCGGCACCGAGATCGATGTCGTCGTCGGGCTGAATGGCGGCGATGGAGACTCCGACCGACACCCAGAGGCGATGCTCACCGACGAACACGCCGCGGACCTTCGAGTGCAGGGGCAGGCTCGCGGCCGGGATGGTCACCTCCTCGGTATCCACGGCGGGTAGCGTGATCGCCTGCTCGAGACGGATCGGGATCTCGATCTCGCCGAGAAGATCAGTGAACAGGCCGAGCCTGCTCCGGCCGAGATCGTTCACCAGGCGCTCCACCGGGGGCAGAAGCCGTCCGACCTTCAACCCCCTCACCTGGAAGCCCAGCACGGAGAGCTTGGCGCGGAGGTCGGGCGCGTCGGGGGTCAGCTCGAGTAGCTCGAGGGACGCCAGGATCGAGATGTCGACGGAGGCTTCGCGAAAGGCGGCCGGAGAGGCGCGCCCCGCGAACTCGACCAGCGCCATGCCCGGCTGGAAGTCGACTTCGACATCATCTGCGGTGATCACGAACCGGTCCGCGATTTCCTGCTCGAAGGGCAGCGAGGCCGCGATCAGGTCGCGCAGCAGGCTCTCGCGAACCGAGATCAGGACATCGCCTCGCTCGAACGCCTCGCTGAGCGACACCAGATCCGAGCCGAGCTGGCGGTTCAGGGAAGCCCGTCGGAACTCCAACAGCTGTTCATCGGACAGGAGCGTGGGTGTGCCACGATCGCAGCCGGCGAGGCCGGCCGCGGCCACGGCGAGAACGGCGGGCGCCAGGAACGCGGACGGGACACGCATGGCTGCACGGTGAGCAGCGGCCGATCGCCGGGCAAGAGCCATCGGATGGAGGCGAAGCGTGTGGGGGGTTTCCGTACAGCGCTTGACGAGGTTCCCCCCACTTACGCCTGCGGGAAGCCCGTTTAGCTTTCTGGGAATCCCAGACCGGCTGTCTGATGCCCTGGATCTGAATTGGACCAGGTCCTATCACGGCCACAGGAGGCGCACGCCATGGAACTGGATCATCGGGAGCTGTACAGGCTGCCCTGGAGTCTGCCGGACAACTCGATATCCTGGTTGGAGCCGACGGCAGCCTGCAATCTGGCCTGCCTCGGATGCTACCGGACGAACGATCCCAAGGGCCACAAGTCGCTCGAGGATATCGGCTGGGAGCTGGATCTCTTCACCCGCCTTCGAGCCGCCGATGGCATCTCCGTCGCCGGCGGGGATCCGCTGACTCACCCGCAAATCCCAGACATCATCGCCATGATTGCGGAGCGCGGCATCAAGCCGATCCTCAACACGAATGGCCTGGCGCTCGATCGGGAGCTGCTGGTGGAGCTGAAACGGGCCGGCCTGTGGGGACTCACGCTTCACATCGACAGCAAGCAGCGCCGGCCTGCAGTACGCGGAGATGATCGCCGGTGTCGGCGATCTGATCTGCTCCTTCAACCAGACCGTGTACGACGACACGCTGGAGTACGTCCCGGAGGTCGTCGCCTGGGGGCAAAAGCACATCGACATCGTGCAGGTGATCGTGTTCATCGCCTTCAGAGCGGGGTTGATCAACGGGGACTTCGACTACTACGCGGGCGGCGAGAAGATCGACTTCGGCCCCGTGCCCTACGCAGGTGTGGAGGGCGGCAAAATCGACATCCAGTCGACCGATATCGTGGAGACCATCCGCGAGAGGTTTCCCGACTTCACACCCTGCGCGTATCTGAACGGCACCCAGCGTCCGGACTCCTTCAAGTGGCTTCTTACAGGACGGATCGGAACGAAAGACAGAATATACGGTTACGTCGGCTCCAAGTTCATGGAGCTCGCACAGACCTCCCACCACTTGAGGCATGGCCGGTATCTGGCCTACAGCAGCCCGAGAGTGCATCGCAGGGGCCGCTCGATGATGCTGCTGGCACCTTTCGACAAGGGCGTCGCGAGGGCCGCGGGGGATTACCTGCGGACGCTGGCGACGCACCCGATCCGGGCGCTGGGGCGCGCGCACATGCAGTCGGTGATGATCATCCAGCCGGCCGACGTGCTACCCGACGGGCGGACGGACATGTGCGACGGGTGTCCTGACATGACCGTCTGGCAGGACCGTCTGGCCTGGTCGTGCCGGCTCGAAGAGCCGATGACCTACGGCCAGTTCGTAGAGATCGTGCCG
>JBDHFW010000027.1:0-21435 GCA_039590175.1 Gemmatimonadota bacterium
CGCTTGCTCGTCGGTCGATAAATCGGACCAGGAACCATAGATCGTGGCGCGATATAGCCGCGCGCCGTATGCGCTGTACTTGGGGTAGTCCATCGCGGCGTTGAAGCTCGCGACTAGCTCCTGATTCGCAGCGGACCGAACGGACCTCGTGTTCTGTCGAACCTGAGTCGCCAGGTAGACGAGGGACACGATTACTCCACCGGCGGCAACCAACTCACCAACGGCTTGCAGTGCGTCCCAATTCATGCTGTCTCCTCTGTCCTGCAGCAGCGGCCTAACGGATCTGTTTGCGATCCTGCTTCGGATCAGGGTCACCGTAGGATTATAAGGTGTAGACCGCACGATCGCGGTCCTTCTCAAGTGGTCTCAGCTGATTGGGAGGCTACGCCAATATCTATCGTGTTTTCGGATCTGGCATACCGCCTACTCGAGTTCTTCCAGCCGTACGTAAAAGGGGGTCGACAGCGACCCCGCCTCGGTGCTCGTCGACGACGTGACGTGGCCGTACAGGGAGTCCTCGCCCCACCGTAGCGTCAGCTCCATCGCGTGCTCCTCGCCGAACACGGGGTGTCCGGGAATCCGGGCCGAGAAGCCACCCGAGATAGCGGTTCCCTGCAGCGTCAGGCGTTCGATGGAGACGGAATCGTCGCTGCCCACCCGCACAGTGGCCCCACCCCCCCCATGCACGGTGAGCACGACGACCACGGGGCCCTCCTCGGTCTCAAGTCGACCCCGCCATTCTCCAACCAGCTCGGGTCCAGGCTCAAGCGGGACGGGCGCGTTTGCCTCCTCGTACGTCTGGATGGTGCTCATGGCCTGCGCGCCGAAACCGGGGAGCGCTGCGTCAGCGATCTGAATCGCCGTCTCGTCGGCGAGGCTCGATGAGCTCATGTTGGTCAGGACCGCCACCGCGAAGTCCTCCTCGGGGATCAACGTGAGCATCGAGTTGGCACCGCCGATGCTCCCGTTGCTGACGAGCCAGCTGAGATCGCCCTCCAACGGAACCGAGCCCCAACCCAGAGCCATGAGCGACTGGCTCCTCGGCGCCTTTTCGCGGTGCATCCGCTGCAGCGTCTCGTCGGTCAGGATCGGGCGCTGCCCGGGATCGGGAGTCCCGAGGTGAAACAACGCGTACAGGGCGAGATCGTGAACGCTCGCGAACCCGCCAGCGCTCCCCTGCGGAATGAAGTGGTATTGAGCAAACGGAAGCCTCTCTCCCGTCGCTCCGTAGCGGGCGGCCGCGTGATCGACCAGTTCGGGCGTCAACGTAGCGAACGAGTTCCGCATTCCGAGAGGCTCGAGCACCTCGGATCGCATGAACTCTCCGAAGTCGCGACCGGTAGCTCGGGCGATCACCGCCTCCAGGACGCCGTACGCGTTGTTCGAGTACAGCTCGACCTCGCCCGGTGGAAATACCACGATGCCGCTCGACCGCAGGTGCTCCAAGATGGTTGGCGGATTGAACGAGTCACCGTATGTCACCCAGCCGTGAGGGATCCCCCCTCGCATCTGCATGACCCGCCGAATCGTGAGGTCCGCGCCCTCTCCCTCGTGGACCGTGATCGTGCCCGCGGGGAGGTGTTTCTCAACGGGATCATCCAGGTCGAGGACCCCTCGCTCGACTAGGACCATGATCCCCATCGCCGTGACCGACTTCGACAACGACCCGAGGGGATAGACGGTTTCCGGCGTGGCCGGAGTTCGTCGCTCCACGTCTGCCCACCCGAAGGCTTCTTCCCAGACGATCCGACCGTCTCGCACGACCGCGACCGCCATCGATGGAAAGTCGCCCGACCTGGCCCGGCCCAGGATGATGTCGCGGATTTCATGGAAGTTCTCCGGGGCCGCGACGGTCGCAACGCTCGGCGTCGTCGGTTGGGCCCCGAGCGGGGTCGCCAGGGCCAAGCCGGCTAGAAGCCCGGCGGGCACTAATCGATCAGCTACGCGCATGCGGCAGGCCTCCCTGGTACGACGATCTACCTTCCAGTCGTCTCGTACGGGTCCGCGGAGACAGCGGTTTCTTCGAGGGGCCGGTCACGTGGTCTCAGCGGCTTTGCGCGCTGCTCCAGTATCTGAAGTGCGGAATGCGAGCGGAAGCGCACCGTTCGCCCTCTGAGTTCGCCCACCAGATGAAAAGAGCCCGCTGCGAGAGCGGGCTCCTTGCGTTCGGTGCGGGCTACTACTTGGAACTTGTGTCTACGTAAATGGGCCCTCTCCCGATGAAAAAGAGCCCGCTGCGAGAGCGGGCTCCTTGCGTTCCGTGCGGGTTCCTAAGTGGAACTCGTGTCTGTCTGCGGCGCCCCCGCCGGGCAGGCCTACTGCAACTCGATCGTTACTGTCTCGATCTTGCCGTTGAATTCGTTGTGGCGCTCAGCGTACTCCTCGGTAACCGGCGTCGCCTCGTCTACTCCGACATCGGCGGTCTCGTCCGCGGAGAACACGAACGGCGTGGTCCTATCGATCCTTCCTTCGGCGACCTTCCGCCCGTTGATGAAGATCGTCCCCGTACCGCCAGAACCGGGCTCGCCCCCGTCGTACGCAAACTCGTAGCGGATCGTCGCCTTCCCGGGAGGCAGCGGTTCCGGGGCGGCGATTGTGTAGCGCTCCTTGCCGACCCAGTTGTGGACGTAGGAGATCTTTCCACCCTTCATGTAGAGGCTCCAGCCGGCGAAGCGTCCACCCTGGGCGAGGATCACGCCCTCACCTCCACCTTCGGGGATCTCGACCTCGGCGGTGATCGTGTGCGCGCGGTTCTTCACGTTGATGAAGGCGTTCTCCATCATGCCGGTCATGCCCGGGTAAAGCGTGAGCGAGGTCCGCTCACCCATCAAGTCCGGCCGGCCTGCGATAGAAGCGTTGAAGCGCTCGAAGGTCCGGTCGTCGATGGGGAGGACGCCGTGCTTGATCGCTTCTTCCATGAAGAGATCCTGAAGCTCATGCAGCTTGGCCGGGTTCGAAGCCGCCAGGTCATTCGCCTGGCTGAAGTCCTCCGCGACGTGGTACAGCTCCCAGGCGTCCTGGTCCAGCGGTCCATCCGGCGCCGACGCCCACGGCGTCCGGTGCTTCGTGGCGGCAACCCAGCCGTCCTGGTAGATGGCACGATTCCCGAACATCTCGAAGTACTGGGTCGTATGACGATCCGCGGCGTTCGGATCATCGAAGGAGTAGATCAGGCTCACACCTTCGAACGGTTTCTGCTGCGCGCCGTGGACCGAGGTGGGAAACGGAAGACCGGCAGCCTCCATCACGGTCGGAGCGATGTCCGTCACGTGGTGCCACTGTGAGCGGATCTCGCCCTTCGCCTCGATGCCCTCGGGCCAGTGGATGACCAGAGGGTTACGCGTGCCGCCGTAGTGCGAGGCGATCTGTTTGGTCCACTGGAACGGCGTATCGCCCGCCACGGCCCAGCCCGCGTGGAAGTGGGGGTAGGACATCGGGCCGCCCCACTCGTCCAGGAACTCCAACTGATCTTCGACCGGATCCGGTAAGCCGTTCAATACGATGATCTCGTTGTACGTCCCGGCAAGCCCGCCTTCGGCGCTGGAACCGTTGTCACCGAAGACGTAGAGGAAGAGTGTGTTGTCCATCTCGCCCATCGCTTCGATGGCGTCGGCGAGCCGGCCGACTTCGTGATCCGTGTGTTCGGCGAAGGCTGCGAAGACCTCCATCTGGCGGGCGTAGAGCTTTTGCTCGTCCGCCGATAGAGTCTCCCAGTCCGGTATGTCGTCCGGCTTCGGCGTGAGCTCGGTGCCTGGCGGCACCACGCCCAGCTCGATCTGCCGGGCCAGCGTCTGCTCGCGGTACTTGTCCCAGCCGCCGTCGAACTTGCCCTCGTACTTGGCGATCCACTCGGCCGGCACGTGGTGCGGTGCGTGCGTGGACCCGGTGGCGAAGTAGATGAAGAACGGCTTGTCCGGCGTGAGCGACTGCTGGTACTGCGCCCAGCTAATCGCCTGGTCGGTCATGTCGGTCGTGAAGTGGTAGTCGGGGTCGTCGGGCGCCTCCACCTTCGCGGTGCCGTCGTAGATGAGCGGCGCCCACATGTTGGTTTCGCCGCCGATGAAGCCGTAGAACTTGTCAAAGCCGGAATGCGTCGGCCAGCGGTCGAACGGGCCCGAAACGCTCACCTCCCAAGGCGCCGTCTCATGGTACTTGCCGAAGGCCGCTGTGCTATAGCCATTCAATCGGAGCATCTCGGCGAGCGGCGCGACGCTTTGCGGCCGCCTACCTTGATTGCCGGGAAACGCGGTGGCCACTTCCATGACCGAGCCCGCGTTCGCCGAATGGTGGTTGCGGCCGGTCAAGATCGCCATGCGGGTCGGCGAGCACAGTGCCGTGGTATGGAACTGGTTGTAGCGCAGACCCCCTTGCGCGAGCCGGTCCAGGGTAGGCGTCTGGATCGGACCGCCGAACATGCTCGCGGTCCCGAAGCCGATGTCGTCGATCAACACGACGACGACGTTGGGCGCTCCATCTGGCGCTTCGACGGCGAACGGCGGAGGAGCCTCGGCATTGCGCGCGTCCAGCTCGGTGATCGGCGGGTACTCGGGCTCGGTGATCGGCAAGACGGTGCGGTCGAGAGTTCCGGTCGGCGTCAAAGAGCCCGTTGACTCCCCTGGTTCCCGAGCGCAGCCCAACACTGATGCGCCGATCACTATCGTCAGTGCCAGATTAGCGATTCTCATATTCCTCACCCTCGTTCAGCAGCGTAGTCGTGTTGGCCGAGTACCGTATGGCATCGTATGCCAGGCGGTCAAGACATCCACCGCAAAGCGCGAATCCATCCTCCAGCGCGCCGGGGAAGCGTGCGGAGAGAACGCGTGGTATATCGTCAGGAGGCGTGCGCCGGTTCGACCGGTGCATACGCAGCTTCCCACGACCGGATGCGCTCGGGTCGGCGATCCCGTTCGCGGCGACGATCCGATCCTCGGCGCGTCTGGGAATCGAACGAGGGATCCCGTCATGATCGAGGCCTTTCGGCGTGAGCGACTCCGTCATCAGAAGCGGCTCCGTTCTCTCCTTCCCCTGCTTCTTGCCCTAACCGCGGTGGTGGCAACCGGCTCGCCGGTGTTCGCCCAAAAGACCGACACGCTAGTCGTGCGAAACGGCGATGTGGTGACGGGGGAGTTCCAGGAGCTTCAGCGCGGGAAGGTCGAGTACGATACGGACGCGGCCAGCACGATCTACGTGAAGTGGACGCGCGTCCTTACGGCCAAGACGGACAAAGAGTTCGAGATCGATCTCGATGACGGATCCAAGTACTTCGGCGGTCTGGCGCAGGGCGACAGGCCGAACGAAGTGAAGATCGTCGCCGATCGGGACACGGTCGTCGTCGCCACCGAGTCGATCGTGCGTATGGAACGGATCAAGAAGACGTTCTGGCGCCGACTCGACGGAAGCATCGACCTTGGGATCTCCTATACACAGCAGAGCAACCAGACGAACCTCAACTTCAGTTCAGACGTCACGTACAAGAAGGGGCTGAACAACTTCCAGTTCGACCTGTCGACGTCCGTCAACCGGCAGGATGACGCGGACAACATCACGAGCTTCAGCACGATCTTCGCGTACCAGCGGGAGTTCGGAAATCGCTGGTACTACGGCGGGCTCGTGGCGGGCGCACAGAGCTCCCAGCTCGACCTCGAGATTCGAGGCACTGTCGGCGCAGTCGCCGGACGCTACCTCGTGCAATCCAACAAGGTCGATCTGACGCTGGGAGCCGGGCTGTCGTACGCGCGTGAGCGGTTCACGGACCAGGAGGGCAGCAACGCCGCACAGGGACTCCTCCTGACGGATTTCCAGTATTTCAGCTGGGGAGCGCTGGACACGGATCTCTCGAGTCAGCTGGCGGTCATCCCGGTGCTCAACCAATCCGGGCGCTGGCGGATCGGCTTCAACCTCAGCCTGAGCCGAGAGCTCGTGAACAACTTCTACTTGAGCGTGGGGGTGGAGGAGCAGTTCGACAGCCAGCCGCCCACAGAGGACACGGAGAAGAACGACTTCAGCGTCAACACCTCGTTCGGCTGGTCCTTCTAGCGCCGGTGCGCTCGTACACAGGTAGGTGACGCCAGCGCATCGTCGGTCTCAGGAGCAAGGCGGACCTACCAGCGAAACGAAATAGCGATCGCGGCGGTGGCACAAACGAACCGTACCATGGCGTAGGGAATGAAGTCGTCCAATATTTTAGTGATCCCACGCGGACCCAAGGACCAAGTAACCAAAGCGGGCGACGATGAATCAAGCGGAAGAAGGAGCTAGAGCGCTGATCGGATTTAAGTTCAAGATGGCTACCGTCTGTGCGCTTTGGGTGCTCGCGCTTTCGGCGGCCGTTTCCATGGAGGCCCGCGCGCAGGAACCGGCGGTGGATCCCGACGCGGTGGAGATCCTACGCCATGCGATGGAATTCCTCGGAGGCCTCGAACAGTTCAGCGTGGATGCGCAGACCACGTTCGAGGACGTTCTCGACTCGGGACACCGCGTCGATTTCGAGCTGTCGGGGACCGCGCTCGTCAGCCGGCCGAACCAGCTGCTTAGCGAGCGCCACGGCGATGGCATCGATCAGATCTTCTACTACGATGGCGAGACTCTGACGCTCTACAACCCGCACGACAAGGTTTGGGCGCAGGAGCCTGCGCCGGGGACGATCGAGGAGATGTTTCAGTTCGCGTACGACTGGCTCGGAATCGGCACCCCGATCTCAGACCTTGTCCACCGCGACGTCTTCCCGCTGCTTATGCAGGATGTGGACTTCGCGGTCGTGGTCGGCAAGGAGGTCATTCGCGGGATCCGTTGCGATCATCTGCTGTTCAGCCGCCCCGATGTCGACTTCCAGATCTGGGTAGCGGACCGCGGGCCGCCGTTGCCGCTCAAGTATGTCGTCACCGACACCACGACCCCCGAGCTGCTGAGTGTAGCGGCGTTCATGAGCAACTGGGACCTCGAACCGACCGTGCCCGATGAGGCGTTCACCTTCGTGCCGCCCGAGGGGACCAAGGAGATCACCTTCGTGAAAGCCGAGACCAGCAGCGGACCTGACCGCTGAAGCCGACCGGAGGACGCAAATGAAGCCGACACTTAGAACGGCCGGAATGCTCGCGGCCATTATCCTGTTGCTCGCTCCGGATATATCCTTTGAACCCTCCCCATGGGTGCCGTGGGTGCCGCTCCAGGTGACCCGCGCGACCGCAGAGGCGCAAGCGGGCGGCAGGCGCCGCCGGACCAGACGCAGGACCGCCGTCGTCGTGGGGACCTCGGTACACGCCGCAGATCAGCAGGCCGACGCTCAGCAGCAGGCGGCTGCAGATCAGCAGGTAGCCGCCGCCCAGCAGGAGGCAGCAGACGCCGAGCAGCGGGCCGACGCCGCCGAGCAGGAGGCAGCCGCCGCGCAGCAACAGGCAGCCGCCGCCCAGCAGCAGCCTGCGGCTCCTCCCGCAACGCCTGCAGACGCCGGGGAACCGTTGCCGGTGGGCACCGTCGTTCAGAAGCTCCCTGACGGTTGCACCTCCCAAGCCTCCGGCGGCGTCGAGTACCACAACTGCGGCGGCAACTACTATCGCACAGCGTTCCAGGGGAACAACCTGGTGTATGTGACGACGGCGCCGCCGTAACCCAAAGGGCCGGACGGGGCGGCCCTCGTGCATCTCCCATCTCGGTTCCAAGCCGACCCCGGCCGATCACCTTTCGGTCGGCGTGCGACCGCCTCGCGTGGAAGAACCGCTCGGACGACACGACCCACCGTGCCGAGGAGCAGAACGATATGACTACGCACGAGATGAAGTTGATCACGGTCACCGACACGCGCGACATGCGGTACGGCGAGATCTTCATCATCAAGGAGACGGGCATCGAAGTGTACAACACGACCGGACTGAACGACTGTCCGGCCGAGCTTTGGGATGCCCTGGATCTGGACGCGATCAAGGAGGAATACGGCGCTCTCTCCGTCCAGAAGAACGGCCCGCACTTCTGGATGATGGATTGGCAGGAGCTAGAGATGGGCGAGAAGGCTTCGTTCGGAGGCCTCGAGGCGCGCTGGGCCGCCCGGGCGCCACTCTCCGCGGTGCAGGAAGGAGCGTCAGGGGCCGCGCCGTACAAGATCTACACGCCCGCGAAGAAGCAGAAGATGGTGTATTCCGAAGGGAGGCCCATCTACGAGCTCGTCGATCCTGACGGCAACGCTTACGTCCTGCAGGCCCGCGACGATGAGTTCCCGATGAAGTCGCTCGCGACCCTCGGCGACAAGCTCAACCTACCTGACGGCTGGCAGTACCGGACCCGTGTGCTCACCGAAGACCTGACCCTGGACCTGGGTCCGGATGAGACGATCTACGCTGTCGGCGACGATTTTCACCAGTATTACACGCGCTATTGAACGAGTCCGGCTGATCTCGGCAGCAGTGGCACGCGGTGGACGGTGCCTCGCGTAGCAGGACCCGGAGGGGGATTTGGCATGCCAAAACCAAGCAAGCCGCCGCGATTCGGCAGCAAGTCCTACGAGAACGTTATCCGCAGCAACGAGCTCTACGGGCATGACCCGGTGTGGCTCGGCCCGCGTGGACGGGACTACGGCAACTGGCTGGATCACCCGAAGCCTTACCAGATCGCCAACCTGTACCCGGACCCGAATTCGTCGTACTGGATCGGCCAGTTTCAGTTACCGGCGGGAGCGACCCTGATCCTGCACGGGCGCTTTCCTGACTGCCGTTACATCGAGTTCGCACTCTACCGCCCCGACCCTCTCGGCTCGTTCAACGCGACCTCGGAAGCGCTCGTGGATAACGACATCGCGGCGGATCCCGGCTCGGTCAATCCGTTCGTGCCGGGCAACCCGCGGCTGGGCGAGAAACGCGACTACACGATCCGCATCGTGGCCGAGGACACTCCGGTCCGGAAAGAAGACCGGGAACCGAACACGCTCTATGCCGGCACCGAGGGACTGCTTCAGATGTGCTACCGGGTGTACTTGCCCGACGTGAACCGAGATGCCTCGGGCGATGTCGGGCTCCCGGACTACGAGGGGCTGGCCGCCGACGGAAGTTGGCTGTCGGCCGAGGAGGTCCGCGATCACTGGAACCAGCCGATGTCCGCGGGGATCAAGGCGGGGATGACGCTCGATCAGTGGACCGGGCTCAAGAATGCGCCCGACAACGACCCGGCACTGAAGCCGGAGTCGATCCCGGCGCGCCGCCCGCCCGTGATGGAACGGTTCTTCAACAGCAAGTACAACTTCGTCGGTGTGTTCAAGCCGCCGGAGGCGCGCGCCAAAATATCGCACAAGGTGGAGACGGGCTTCGGTGGAAGTTCCAATATACTCTACCTCTTCTCGTGGGTGTCTCGAGCGTTCGGCCCGGTGCTGGTGCTTCGGGGCAAGATGCCGAAGTTCCCGAACACGTTCTTGGGCGACGGCAAGGGTCTCGAGACCATGACGGACTGGGAGACCCGCTACTGGTCGATCGTCATCTGTGAAGCGCCGCCCTCCGGGTTGAGCAACGACGGTCTCTCTGATATGCAGGTCCCGCTCGACGAGGACGGCAACTACACGATCGTGATCAGCCGCGAGGAGGATCGCCCGGAGAACGCCACCGAGGAAAACGGAGTGGCCTGGATGGATTGGGGAACCCGCGGCGAGGGCCTCGACGACCGGTCCAACCGTCCCGATTTCGGGATGCTCGTCATTCGCCACCAACACAACGACCCGGAGTGGAAGCACAACCCGGGACAGATCCTCGAGCCGGGAACCGAGCCGGACGTGATGGGGCCGTATTGCCCGAGGGGCGAGTACACCGACAAGGCGACCTTTGAAGCGAGTGGCACGGGATCATGACGCGCCACAGCCACCTGACGGACAACGAGAAGGCGGCCAACGGCCCACTTCCGGGCGACCATTCGCTGGTCGAAGACGAGCATCGCGGTGCCGCCAGCGTCGTATCCCCCGGCTACTACCCCTCGCTGGCCGGAGCCGAGATCTCCGGCTCCGAGCGCAGCGGCTGCTTCCCCTTCGCTTCGTTCACGGGGTCCCATACCGGCCCGAACCAGGTTCTCGCGTGGAGGAGCGAAGACGAGTACCAGGGGACCACGTTCCTGTGCACTCGTGAGCCCGGTGAGCTCTTCCTGTGCGGGGGCAATCTGCCCGACGCCAAGCCGCCGGTGCTGCCCGGGCCGTATGTCGCAAGGGTCGACGCGACGACGGGGAGGCAGATCTGGCGCACGTACCTCGAGAACGCCAACGCCTCCGGCAACTGGATCGGGGTCAACAACCTCAACATCCTCGCCAACGGGACGATCGTGACCGCGTGGTCGAACCAGATCGCCCTCCTCGACGGGGACACGGGCCGTATCGTCCGGACCGGCTCGCTGCCCTCCGGCGAGGCGCCGCCGGGTGACTCGCACTTCAAGCACCTCACCGTGGCCCCGGACGGCACGCTGATCCTGAAGAACCAGACCCGCCCGAAGGGGATTACGGATCAGGGCACCATGGCCATGATCAAGGGGTTCCGCAAAGGCTTGAAGCTGCCGCCTTCGATCTTCGTGGCGGTCGACGGGGAGACGCTGGAAGTGCTCGACACGTTGCAGCTCCCGGAGCTGGCCGCGACTCCTCACGGAATCACGACATTCGACGGAAAGATCGCGATCTACACGTGTGCCAACGAGCACGCGTACCGTTGCTTCTGGGACCCGGACTCGACGAAGCTGTCTCCCGACGAGACATGGAAGGTGCCCTACCTGTCGGAGGGGCTGTCGACCGGCGATGCTCCCGGGATCATGGGTGACTGGATCGTCATCCAGACCAACGGCATGGGCGGGAAGGTGCCGGGGAGCGTCGTGGCGATCAACGTTCATGACGGCAAGCGGTCGACCTCGATCGTCCCGTACGGGCCACTGAAGAAGACGCAGATGAGCTTCGCGCCGCCCAAGACGTGCATCGACCTCGAGAACGGCATGCTGTACTCGGCCGATGCCGGCGTCGGCAAGGTGGCGGGGATCCGCCTGGACCAGGACAGCGGCGAGATGGAGACGGCGTTCGTCGTCGATTGCACCACGTTCACCTTCCAGCCGCTGATCGGACCCAAGGACCAGCGGGTCCTGTTGCTCTCGAACATGAAGGGCGCCCTGCCGATGATGGGTGCGCTGCTCGACTTTGCGACCGGCAAGTACAAGGAGCAGGTCACGTGGCGCGACGCGGCGACGGGAGGCGTCCTCGCCGAGTCAGACTTCTTCGAGCCGCTGACGTTCAACTCGTTGATCGTCCCGGGATACGGCGGGCGC
The DNA here is from genome assembly GCA_039590175.1 of Gemmatimonadota bacterium. Classification (GTDB taxonomy): domain Bacteria; phylum Gemmatimonadota; class Gemmatimonadetes; order Palauibacterales; family Palauibacteraceae. Next base: position 11,266 of record JBDHFW010000027.1, read on the forward strand.
TTCTACTATCCCACGAACACGGGCTTCCTCACGCTGCAGGTGCGGCCGGCGGCCGCCGGAGGATAAGCGACATGGATACGATCCGTCCCTGGATCGAGTGGGTGACGATGGGGCTGGATGTCTTGGCCGTCCTGGTGATCCTGGCCGGGGTGATCCTCGCGACAGTGAAAGTCGGAATCTTTCGAGCGCTCCTTCGTCTCGGTCCGTCGGAGGGTGAGTCCCGCTACAAGCAGCAGCTCGGCAACGGCCTCCTCATGGGGCTGGACCTGCTGGTGGCGTCAGACGTTATCCGGACCGTGGTGCTCGAGTCGACGTTGTACAACGTAGCGACGCTCGGGCTCCTGGTCGTCGTTCGGATCCTTCTCACCTGGTCGCTGGCGATCGAGCTCGAGGGTCGGTTGCCCTGGCAGGCCTTTCCGGCCTCCGACGTGGGTGGTGCGACCGAACACCCACGACAAACCGGCGACTCGACCTGACCGTCGTGGACGAGGTCTTCGGACGTGTGTGGAGCGACTTCGTGGCCCGAACAACCGGGCCGATGTGGTTCCGGCTTATCCTGCAACCGGCCGTGGCGGTCGTCTTCGGAGTCAGGGCCGGGCAGCGCAACGCCCGGAGCGCTGCATCTGAGAGCCACCCCGCGCGCGTCCTGGACCCGGCGCATCGGCGGGCGATGTTCCGAGGGGCGTTGCACGACGTGGGCTTGATGTTCATCGTTGGAGTCGGTCTGGACGCGATCTTCCAGCTCAGTGCCCTCCGCGCGTTCTACCCGCTTGAGGCAGTGCTCGTCGGATTCCTTCTCGTCGCGGTGCCGTACCAGATCGTGCGTACCGTCGTCGCACGGCTGGCATCGAGGAGCTGACATGCCCGGCGAAACAACAGAAGCCAAGTCCCACCTTGACAAGGGAACGAGACTCTCTTTCGAACGCACGTTTCAGGCGCTCGAACGCACGCAGATGGCGTGGGTACGAACGGGCCTGGCGTTGATCACGTTCGGCTTCGGCATCGCCAAGTTCTTTCAATTCTTGCACGACCAGCAGGGCGAGAGAGCTCCGGTCATGGGAGGCTTCACGGTCGGGATGCTCATGATCTCCATCGGTCTCGTTGGCCTGCTGCTGGCGAACGTGCAGCACCGCCGCGCCCTGAAAACGCTCCGGGAGGAATGCCCGGGCCTGCCGATCTCGGTGGCAGGCGCGATGGCCGTCGCGATCATGGTACTGGGCATCGTGGCCTTCATTGGCGCCCTCATTCGGCATTGATCGGGTCTACCCGAGCCCACCTGCTGCAGGTCGGTGACCTCCCTCGGGGCGAGGCGAGTTGGATTCCCTGTTGTTCTAGCCCGAAAGAAGACGGTCGCACGCCAACGACGAAGGGCTCCCGATGACCCATCGCGGTAACACACCACCGCAGCCCGACGCGCAATCGCTGTTCTTATCAGGCGGCGGACGGGTCAACCGGGGATTGGAGCGCTTTCAACTGGCGCAGGAAGAACGCCTCCGCGCCGGGCGAGTCGCTTTGTTGTTGGTGGCTGTGACGTGGTTGCCACTACTGCTTCTGGCGGCAATCGACAGCGTAGCGTGGGGCGATCGTGTTGAGGTCACGCTCCTGAAGGACTTCCTCCCACACGGTCAGTTCCTGTTGGTCGTGCCGGCGCTGGTGATTGGAGAGATCCTCGTCGGGAGACGTCTGGGTTGGGCGGCAGTGGAATTGCGGCAGTCCGGAATCCTCTCTCCGGAGGATACGCCGGCGTGGGATGGGTTGTTGGCGAGCGCCGTTGGGCGCTGGCGGGGGCGGGGCGTCAACTCGGTTCTTCTTTTACTGACCTTGGCGGTAACGGCCCTGTGGTTTTGGCGCACCCGCGAATGGCTGACGGGCGAGTGGCAATACGTCGGCGAACGGATGACGCTGTCCGGCTGGTGGTATTCGCTGATCAGCGTGACCGTGCTGCGATTCTTGATGGCTCTGTGGTTGTGGCGGTTGCTGCTGTGGGCGTGGGTGCTGTGGCGGACCGCCCGATTGGACCTGAGCCCTCAGCCAACGCATCCCGATCGCGCCGGTGGTTTGGCGTTCCTGGGTGCCACGCAGGCGGCGTTCGGCCTGTTGGTGTTCGCGTTCGGCGTCCAGTTGTCCTGCGCGCTCGCCGACGTGGTTAGTTACCGGGGCGCGAACCTGTGGTCGTACGGAGGGCACGTGGCGGCCTTCGTGTTGATGTCGGTGGCGGCGCTGTTGCTGCCGCTCCTGCCGTTTGCACCGAGACTCTGGCGGGCGCGGGAGGAGAGCCTCGTGTTTCTGAGGAGCAGCGGCTACCGTGGCGCGAAGCACCTGGAGCGACGACTGCAGGATGGGAGCTCCCGGGAGTCCCTCAGCGAAGAGATCTCCGCGCAGTCCGACTTCGGCGTGCTCTATGAGAACGCGCGTTGGATGAAACCCGTCCCTCTCGAACTCCAACACATCTTCGTGATGGTGCTGGCAGCCTTGCTGCCGTTTCTGCCGCTCGTGTTCCTGGTGGTCCCGGCCCAGGAGGTTTTCCAGGTGATGTTCAGGCTGGTCATGTAAGGGAGCGAAGCCACCAGGACGACTGTCGATTCCGCACTCAGCGAAGAAACAGGGCGAACTTAGGTGGTGAGAACAGCGAATCTGCAGGTCTGAAGTTATCTGAAATGGATAAGAAAACCGCGAAAGTTAGCGGAAACCGTCAACTTCGCGGTGAGCGGCTACATCTTTTAAGTCCCTCGCGTCTGCCTTTTCGCCACCCCGGCTAAATCGTTCGACTACATAGAGAAAACCCATACCGACAATAGCCCGAAACCACCGTCGGTAACAAACTCGGTAACTTATGGGTCACGCAGAAGTCCCTTGTGCATTGGCTGCGATCTCGAGCGTCTGCGGTTCGCGGTACTCGACGACATCGGATCGAGAGCGCCGATTCTGTAAGTGGCCGTAGGTCTCCTCAATCAGTTTCAGGCTACGATGGCCTAGCTCGCGCATCACCGTATACGGGCTCACGGGCGCGCCATGATCAAGTGTCTGGATCCGAGTTGCCGCGTAGGTATGCCGGAAGGTGTGTGTGGTCACATGCTTCGAGATGCCGGCTTCCCTGACTGTGGCTTGGATCGATCCGTGCCGCAGGCGGACGAAGCTCCTTCTCGTTCGCCCTCTGAGTTCGCCCACCGGATGAAAAGCGCCCGCTGCGAGAGCGTCGAAGGACTCCCTCACTCAGCAACTCGGCGAACTCACGTTACCTTGCGCGGCGGCGCAATGTCCTTGGAGTAGGCACGTTCGGTTTGGGAAGAGCGGCCGCGGAGCCACTGCGAGATGGAGCTGCTCATCGCTCTCTGACTGGGCGCCCGGAGCGACGTAACCAGTGGGAGCTGAGGCCATCTGGGTCCTCGTGATGGCTGATCACAAGCAGGTAGTTTCGTAGGCGCTCGGATGCCCTTAGGCGCCCAGGATTTGGCGTCTATCAGGAGGATGTGGAGAGATGGGTGGTCAAGCGGTATCGAACAGCGGACCGATGGGAATCACGACTGTGATCCGCAAGCATCTGGGGCTGATGGCCGTCGGGCTCTCGCTGCTTCCGTCCTGCCAGTCGGGCGAGATCCTCGCCCCCGATGCCCCCGACGACAGGATCACGGAACCCGGGGTCCTCGCGTCCGGTTACGGGATTCCCGACGCGATCGCGGTCATCAGCGAGGAGGAGTTCCTTTTCGCCGAGCGAAGTGGGGCGCTCCATCACTACGTGGGCGGCGAAGTGACCGAGGTCGAGGGCATCCCGGAGTCCAGGACCGTCGACGCGGGCCGGTTCGGTGGCCTGCTGGACGTCAGCCTGCATCCCGATTTCGAGGACAACCGGCTGGTCTACATCGCCTACAATGACGCGGCATTCGGATTGGCGGTCGCGCGCTTCGAGCTCCGCGACGACCGAGCCCAGAGCCTGGAAGTGATCTACGAATCGAACGACTTCTCGATCGGCTCGAGAATTGCCTGGGAGGACTCGTCCCACTTCTTCCTGTCGTTCGGCGTGGGGGGCAGTCCCTACCCTGTCCCGGGCCCCCAGGATCTCAGCTCCGACCTGGGAAAGATCCACCGACTCATGGCCGATGGGCAGATCCCGCCGGACAATCCGCTTCTCCCCGGGGCAGCCGAACCCTCGACCATCTGGTCGTACGGTCATCGAAACCCCCAGGGACTCCACTACGATGCCGCAACGCAAACGCTGTACGAGAACGAGCACGGTCCCATGGGCGGCGACGAGCTGAACATCATCACCGCGGGAGGCAACTACGGATGGCCGCTGTTCTCCTACGGGCTCAACTACGACGGAACGCCCGTATCCGACATGACGGAAGAGGAAGCCGCCGCCGTCTCGATCCTTCCGGTCAAGTTCTGGGGCCCGGACTTCCGCGTCGCACCGTCGGGACTGCTCCTCGTTGAGGCCAGCCAGTTCCCGTCCTGGAACGGTTCGTTCTTGTTGGGCGCCCTCAACCCCCAACACCTGCTCCGCTACGACCCGGCCACCGACGAGACAGAGATCGTGCTCACGAGTGTCGGGCGGGTCCGCGATGTGGCGCAGCTTCCGAGCGGCAAGCTCCTAATCTCCGTGGATGCCGGAAGCCCGAATCCGTCCGACTCGGGGCGGATCATCCAGCTGCCGCCTGGGGGAGACCTTCCCTGAGCGAACCCCGCCGATCGTCCTACTACGCCAGCGCACCAGATGAAAGAAGCCCGCTACGAGAGCGGGCTCCTTGCGCTTAGTGCGGGCTACTAGGAAGAAGTTGTGTCTGCGTGATAGTTGGCGCCTATCACCGCAACCTTCACTCGGGCCCGGACCACTCTTTGGCAGCTTTCAGACCGCCGCCGTAAAGCGCCGTTGAAAGGTATTTGACGCCGGAGTCGCACATCAGCGTGACAATGGTTGCATCAGGTCCAAGGCGCCGGCCTAGCTTGATGGCCGTAGCGACATTGCCGCCGGTGGATGTGCCCGCAAAAATGGCTTCCGTCTTCGCAAGCTGCCGGGCTGTGTCCATCGCTTCCTGCGTGGAGACGGTCGCAATTTCATCGACCGCATCCGGCTCCCAAAGGGGCACAACGAAGCCAGCGCCCACACCTTCAATCTTGTGCACGCCAGACTCCCCCCCTGAAAGCACGGCGGATTCGCTGGGTTCTACGGCAACGCAGTGGATGTCCGGATTGTGTCTATGAAGGGCCTCAGCCACGCCTCGCACAGATGCTGTGGTTCCTGTGCTCTGAACGAAGGCGTCGACGTTGCCGCCGGTCTGGTTCCAGATTTCATCGCCCATCTTGTGGTAGGCGGTGATTTGATCGGTGTTCTTGAGCTGGTCGGTGCAAAAACCGCCAGTGCGCTCGGTAATCTGGCGCGCCGCCTCGATCATGTTGTAGGTGAGGGCCGCATCCATGCCTCCATCCACGCTGCGGACAATGGTCAGGTCCGCCCCGAAGGCTGCCATGTGGTTGCGTTTCTCGACGCTGAATGCATCCGATGTGACAATGCTGGCCTGGTAGCCCTTGACAGTACAGATCATCGCGAGCGAAACGCCCGTACTCCCCCCGGTGTATTCAATGACATTGCCCCCTTCCTTCAAGCGGCCGTCCTTCTCTGCGGCTTCAATCATCGCCAGGGCCGGTCGGTCCTTTATGCTGCCGGTGGGGTTCTGTGCTTCGATCTTCAGTAGGATTCTCGCGCAGTCTTCGGGAGCGATCGACCGGAGTTCGATCAACGGCGTGTTGCCGATGCGGTCAAGAATGGACGACGGGATCTTCGGCTTGCTTGGCATGACGGTATCTCGCGGTTGGATATGCCTTGACCGCCCCCGACAAACATATTCTAATATTTGGTAGACTATAATAGGATGCAGCGATGATGCACCATCGAGCAATCAAGAGAGAGCTCTTCAACAACTTCGCGCGAATCGGCAAGGCTCTTTCCAGCTCCAATCGACTGGAGATCTTGGACCTGCTTTCGCAGTGCGAGCGGTCTGTCGAGACTGTCGCCGAGGCTGCGGAGCTGAAGGTGGCAAACGCGAGCGCCCACTTGCGGGTGCTACACGATGCCGGCCTCGTCGAACGCCGGAAGGAGGGACAGCGAGTGCTCTATCGGCTTGCCAGTCCGAGTGTCTTCCGCTTTCTTCGCGACCTCCAAGCCTTGGCCCAAGACCAGGTGGCCGACGTCGGCAGGCTAGTTCAGCTTTACTATGAATCGCCGAACGAACTGGAGCCGGTCACCTGCGCGGAGCTCGAGCAACGGTTGGAGTCCGACGACGTGCTGGTACTCGACGTACGTCCGGCCGAGGAGTATCGGACCAGCCACCTTGCGGGCGCGGTGAACGTGCCGCCTGATGAACTCGAGGATCGGCTCCGGGAGCTTCCGAAGAACCGCGAGATCGTCGCCTACTGCCGCGGACCGTACTGCCTCTTCTCGGTGGATGCGGTGAACGCACTGCAACGAGAGGGCTACCGAGCAAGGCGACTCGCGGGTGGGTTGCCCGACTGGAGAGCAGATGGACGCCCTGTGATATCCGAGGCGCTCGAGAGGGCGGCAGACTACTCGTATGCCTTTGCGTCCAGAAGGTGAAGTTCGCCGAGGGTTGGAACGGACCCAAGACGCTGAACCCAAGACAACTGTGGCGGATTGCCAGCTCATAGAGGCGCTCCTCGGCCATGAGGAGTGGGCCTTCGTGGAGCTTGTCGAGTGCCATCACGAAAGTCTGCTGCGTCTGGCCAGGGTGTATGTTCCTACCGGGCATCTGGCTGAAGAGGCCGTACAGGAAACGTGGGTTGCGGTCGTCAATGGAATCGCGCGCTTCGAGGGCCGCTCTTCCCTAAAGACCTGGATCTTCAGGATCCTGATGAACCGGGCGCGATCGCTGGGCCGCCACGAGGGCAGGTACGTTTCCTTCGCCACCGCGTTCGATCCGGCTCATGATCATGGTGAGCCCGCTGTTGATCCGGACCGGTTCATTCGGGAAGAGGGTGCCGCTCTTGAGGGTCACTGGAACCAACCACCGACCAGCTGGGGCGCGGATCCCGAGACAGAGCTACTGAACCAAGAGGTGCTGAACGTCATCGAAGATGTGATCACTGGTCTGCCTCCGAACCAGAAGGAAGTCATTACTCTTAGAGACATCGAGGGCTGGTCCGCCCGCGAAGTGTGTAACATTCTCGAGATATCGGAGACGAATCAGCGGGTGCTGTTGCACCGCGCGAGGTCGCGAGTGCGCGCGGCGCTCGAGCAGTATATGAGTCCTAGTGAGAACCGCGGACGCAGATGACTGACAAGAAGGAAATCGCGTGCAGGGAGGTAGTCGAGGTGGCGACAGACTACCTAGAGGGAGAGCTTACGGATCCGCTCCTTTCTCTCCTGGAAGAGCATCTACCTGAATGCGATGGGTGCACCGAATACCTTGAGCAGCTTCGGCATACCGTGCGCGCCCTGAGGAAGCTTCCTGAGGCGCGCCCTTCAGATTCTGCCAATCTGGACGAGCTCAAGCGAATCTTTCGAGCCTGGGCTGAGTCCTCGCGATCGGACTGAGCTAGCCGTCCTCCCTCCTCTTTCCGCTCCAGCTACCCCGCCATCCCACCTCCAATTGGCCGAATCTGTAACGGTGTCGGCACAAGAAAGACTAATAGGCAGAAAGAGGAGTCCGAGGAGCCTGGACCGCCAGAGTTCATGCAGCCGACACAAGGAGAGACCAATGAGAGCCTCACGGATGAGAGTTGTTGCAGTTGCTGCCCTATCGCTAAGCGCGGTGCTCTGGTCGGGTTCGCTGTTTAAAGGACCGGTTGCGGAGCCCGTTCCGCCGGCCGCCTCCACGACCCGGCTTCAAATATCACCTCCTGACGTCGCGCTAGCTCACCTGGGTGAGGATCTGTCACCGAGCGAGCTGCCCCACCCACCGGAGCTCCCCATTCCGCCAATCCAGACAGCTCGGTAGAACTGAGAATGTGGTACGCGAAAGAGGCTAACGACCACTTCGGTGGAAGAGGGTGAACCATGACCGTGCAATGGCTTGGATACTTGGGGACTACGCTCGTCGTCTTGGCGTACCTCCCCCAAATCCATCATCTGATTCGGGAACGCTGCTCAGCGGGGCTAAGCGTTAGAGCCTACGAATGCTGGCTAGTCGCCGCTGTTCTTCTCGTCTGCTATGCAGTGGCGGTGCGAGACACCGTGTTCATCGCTCTTCAGGGTTACCAGCTCGCTGCAGCGTCGACCATCTGTTTTCTCTCCAAGAAGTACGAAGGCTTGCTTTGCGAAGACCATGATGGAACAACTGCCGATGACAGGACGCTGGCCAGCGCTTGAGGTAGGTCAAGGGGGCCCACAATCCGCCATGGCGCACTCAAGGGATGCACTGGTCAATGAGGACGAGAATCCCTGGGCGAAGAATCAGGGCGAACTTCGGTGGTGAGAACAGCGAATCTGCAGGTCTGAACTTACTGAATTAGCTAAGAAACCCGCGAAAGTGAGCGGAAACAGTCAACTTCGCGGTGAGCGGCGCCATCTTTTAAGTCCCTCGCGTCTGCCTTTCCGCCACCCCGGCTAACTAACTGTAAGAAATATACTTAGAGTCGTGTCTCGCGGCGACTCACGCCCAACTGGGCGAACTTCCTGGGCGAGGTCTGCGCGCGATCAGGGTAGGATTATAAGGTATAGACCACACGATCGTGGGCCTTCTCAGGTGGTCTCAGTTGCTTCGCGCCCTGCCCCGGTATCTGGAGCGCGGGATTAGCGCCAAGTGTTTTCTCGCGTGATCTCGCAGCCGGCTAGCCCAAACAAGAAGCGGACGGCGCGGCCGACGAAGCCGGGTCTCGGTATAAGGTCAAGGATGGGCGAAGAAACTGGGCAATCTTGGTACTCTTGGTATATCCTCTGGAGGCGTGTGCCGGCTCGGCCGGCGCACACGCAGCTTCCCACGAGCGGAATGCGCGCGGATCGCTGATCGCATTGTAGGCGATCGCTCGACCCGCCTGCGCGGGCCATTGTGCCTAAGCCGGCACGCGCGCCACTTTCTGACGGTTCGTCGGACAAGCCGGTCCATCTTCAGTACACGACACCACGCACGCTCCAGGAGGGCCCATGCCCAGATCTTCTGCCATCGAGCGGCCGCTGCGCCCATCGCTGCGCCGCCCCCGCGACTTGGCGTGGGCGTTCCTGGCCGGGCTGGCAATCGCCTGTACCCCAGGAGGAGAAGGAGACGCTCCCCAGTGGGCATCCGCCACCGACCCTGCACGCACAGTCGATTTCATGGTGAGCGCGATCGAAGGCGGCTCGTACGAGGCCGATCTGGTGAAGGTGGTCAATGGGGACGCCCAGAGCCGCTATGGCCACATGTTCGAGGTCCGGCCGGTCGAAGCTCCCTTCGCGGGCACGTACGAGGGTATCGAGCAGTCCCTGGACCTCGGCTCGTACGTGCACGTCGAAGACCCCGGCAGCCTGGATGGGCTCGGCAGCTTCACCGTCGCAGCGTGGATCTTCCCGACTTTTGATCCCACCGAATACGAGCCGCCCGATCTCGAGAATCCCGATCCGTTTTCTCCGCCAACCTTGAGCATTGCACCGCTGATCCTCGATGACGGCCAGACCGTGGTCTCACGGTTCGATCAAATCACCGGGACCGGCTGGGCGCTTGGGCTTGATGAGGAATTCCGGCTCGAGTTCGTCGCGGGTGACGGCGGCGCAACGAGCAAGGTGCACTTAGACCAACCGGTTAGAGACTGGGACTGGGCGCACGTATCAGCGAGCTACGACGCCGGGAGCGGTTCTGTGTCGCTCCGCCTGCACGAGAAGCCGTACGCCCCCGGTGATCGGCTTACGGCGAGGAATCTTGAGACAACTGGGGAGGTCGGCGCCGTAGTGCAGCGGGGTCCGCTTCGCATCGCTGCCGTTCGGGATGGGCCTGGAGCAGCGCGTGCGAGGTTCGAGAAACCCGGTTCGGTCTTCAATGGTCGCATCCAGGATGTCCGAATCGCGGACCGAGTGCTGGCAGCCCAGGAAATCGACGCTCTGTCCTCCGAGACGGTGCCGCCCACGCTCAGCGGTGCTGACCTGCCCCCCATAAACGAGACCAGTCGTAGAGTTAGAATATCGGCTGGTTGAGACCGGAGGGAAGGAGGTCAGAGATGGCGAGGAGGCGCTACACGGCGGAGCAGATC
>JBDHFW010000028.1:0-19926 GCA_039590175.1 Gemmatimonadota bacterium
CGAGTCGTCGAACGCCGCATCGCGGAAGGCCGTGGCGAGCTCCTCCAGAGCCGGCGTGGAGTAGGCGTTGTAGTTGTGGGGACGGTTGATCGTGATTCGCGCGACCCAGTCCCCCTTCTCGTAGAGGACTTCCTTGAAGCCGAAAGCGTCGGCGGGCTTGGATTCGAAGTGTGTCATCTCTCTCCTCGATCGTTCCTAGGCCGCACCCTTCACGCGAACTTCTGCTCCCGGCGCGGCCGCCAGGGTTCTGTCGACGTACTCGTCGGCGAGAGGCATCAGCAAATCGTGGTAGGCGTTGAACAGGGCGGCCGCGCACTCACCGCCCCACTTGGGGGGCTGTAGCGACCGGGGCAGATAAGGGTCGATCAACGGGAACTCGCGGTACTCGTGCACGAGGGCGAACCGACGGACGAACGCCTCCTCGTCGGCGAGCCGTTCTTCGTCGATCGCCGAGCGGCAGCGCTCGAAGTCGGGCAGATGGCGCTTGATGAACTTCTCGTACCGGTGGTTGATGCTCGGCAGGTCCCAGCACTGGTCCACCAGCTCTGGCACCCGGGCGAAGCCGACGTGCTCGGCGCGGAACACCTCCAGGTTCTCCCGGATCTCCAGACCCTCGGCGATCTCCTCGATCTCACGGCGGATGTCGTGCGGCGTGATCCACAGCCCGTTCCCTAGCGAGCCACAGCCGAGCCAGGAGAGCCGGACCCGGAGGCGATCGCGCAGCTGGCGAAGGTCCTCGGGGATCGAGTAGGTGATCAGGGTCCAGACGCCGTCCCACGGCTCCTCACCCGGCCGGTGGTAGATCCGGGCCTCTCCCTCCTCCAGTAGCTTTCTGCCCCTCCGGGCCAGGCGGTAAAAGCTGTTTCGGCCCCGTCTCTCGGCCTCCAACCAGCCCTTCGCGGCCATGCGCGAGAGGACGGTTCGAACCGCCCCCTCGGAGAGATCCAGCGGCGCGAGCAAGGAGATCAGGCTGCCGACCCAGACCGGCTCCGGCCGGTGCAGGAGGAAGTCACCGAAGAGGGTGAATACGAGGTCTTTCGGGCGTTGGACTGCCAAACCGGAAGCCGCCTGGATCTTATCCGCAGACGAAGATATCTGTCATTTTATCGACGTTCGTTATTATAGTGTAAGATAATCTCATCGTCAACTCGTGTTGTTGGCTCGACGCCCGTGCCGCCATCTTGCGTCCTCGACCCGCAGGCGGACTTGTTTGGAAAAGGAGATGGCTGTTGACCGAACCGTTATACCGCTCCCGCGTGCGCATTCAGAAGCTGGAAGGTCCTCACAGGCTGGCCTGGATCGAGCCGTTCCGGGATCCGCTCGAGTTCGGGGTTCACGGTCCGATCGCCGAGTTCTACGGCAGCCAGACCGCCGAGCCGATTCCCACGACGCTCGACCATGTGGTGGCGGCGACCGGCGGGTGACTGACGGGCACCTTGGGCGGAGCCCTGGAAGCCAGAGGAATCCCCAGCCAGCCGGATCGCCTGAGCTCCACGGTCACGGGAGAGATCGGGCCGGTGGAGGGAACGCTGAAGATCACCCGGATCCACGTGCGCTACGAGATCCTGGTCCCGCACGGCATGCGGGCCGAGACGGAACGGGCGCTGGCCCACCACGCCTCCAAATGTCCGGTGGCTCAGACGCTCACGCCCTGCGTGCAGATCGACTGGGAGGCAGAGATACGCGAAGAAGAGGAGATCGACTGATGGATGATGATTCGAGGGTTCGCCTTCTGGCGTGGGAAGACGTCGAGAAGGAGCAGATCACCGACGACATCTCGCGCCGCCTCGTCTGGGGCGAGCGGATGATGATCGCGCAGGTCGTCCTGGATAAGGGGAGCGTGGTCCCGAAGCACGCTCACGAGAACGAGCAGATCACGTACATCCTGGAGGGTGCGCTGAGGTTCTGGATCGGGGAGGACGGGGAGGAGGAGCTCGTCGTCCGCGCGGGCGAGATCCTCTACATCCCGTCTAACGTGCCGCACAAGGCGGAAGCGCTCGAGGACACGCTCGATGTGGACGTGTTCAGCCCGCCACGGCAGGACTGGCTGGACGGAACCGACACCTACTTCCACGAGAGGTAAGCCTTGGATTTGGGACTGAAGGGACGAGCGGCGATCGTCGGCGGCTCCAGCCGCGGGATCGGACGTGGGATCGCGAAGGAGCTGGCGGCGGAGGGCGCGGACGTGGTGCTCTGCGCGCGGGACGCCGCGGTACTCGAGGCCGCGCGTGAAGATCTGGAACGGGCCACAGGAGCCCGCCTCGAGGCGGTGTCGGCCGACACGTCGGAGCCGGCGGGTGTGGAAAGGGTGATCGACGCCGCGGTCGCCGCGTTCGGCAAGGTCGACATCCTGGTGACGAACACCGGCGGGCCGCCGGCCGGGCGCTTCGACGATCTCTCAGCGGAGGACTGGCAGCAGGCCGTCCGACAGCTGCTCGAGAGCCCCGTGGGGTTCACACGCGGCGTGCTGCCCGGCATGAAGGATCGCGGGTGGGGCCGAATCATCAACGTGACGTCCGTCGCCGTTAAGCAACCGATCGATGGCCTCATGCTCTCCAACAGCATTCGGGCCGGGCTCACCGGTTTCGCGAGGACGCTCGCCAACGAGGTCGCTCCCCACGGGATTACGGTGAACAACGTGCTTCCCGGCTACACCCGCACGGAGCGGCTCGTCGAGCTCGCCGAGCATCTCGCGTCGACTGGGAACGCCGAGAGCCTTGAAGCGGTCTTCGGAACGTGGGAGGAGGAGATCCCGGCAGGCAGACTCGCCGATCCCAGCGAGCTCGGGGCGCTCGTCGCGTTCCTCGCCTCGGAGCGCGCCGGTTACATCACCGGCACCTCGATCGCCGTGGACGGAGGCTGGACGCGCGGCCTTCTCTAGATGCCCGACAGACGCCCGAGCGCGCAAGCCGGGCCGGCTCGTCGATCAGATCGGCTGCAGGTCCTCTCTCGCGGCGGCTTCGGCGGCGATCCGATCCACCTTCCCTGCCGGCGTCCTCGGCAGATCTACAAGGAAGCGAACGAGCCGAGGCCTCTTGTGAGGCGCCAGGATCGAGGCCATCTCCTCGCGTAGCGCGCCCAGTTCGGGATCTTCGCCCTCGGCCACGAGCGCGGCGGCCACGACGACGCCCCACTTCGCATCCTCCACCCCGAACACGACCGCCCCACGGATGGATGTCAGCGAACCCAGCGCGCTTTCGATCTCCAGGGGATCGACGGTCGCGCCGCCGGTGACGATCAGTCGATCGAGCCGTCCGAGAACGTGGAGCTGCCCCGCGGCGTCCAGCTCGCCTTCGTCCCCCGTCGCGAGCCAGCCCTCGGCATCCACGCCTGCCCAAACCCGATCTCGCTCTGCGTAGCCGCTGAAAAGCATCGGGCCCCGGATCTGGATCTCTCCATCGATGATGCGCAGCTCGACCCCGTCCAGAGGCGCCCCGGAGCCCATCTCGCCGCGGTTGCGGGTGCCGTATCGCTGCGTCGTAACCTGCGAGCAGCTCTCCGTGAGGCCGTACGTGGTCAGCACGGGAACGCCTCGATCGGCGGTGCGCGACAGGAGGTCCTGGCTCGCCGGACCGCCGCCGAGGAGGAGGGCTCGCAGGTGTGTGGGCGGGCTCCAGGCAGGATCGGCCTCCAGCATCGCCTCGAGCATCGGGGACACGAGCGAGGCGAGCGTGATCCGGTGCTCCTCGATGGCGCGGATGGTCCACACCGCGTCGAAACGTCCGGGCGGCGCGAGCACGGTACATCGCCTCGCGATCAGGGTACGCACCAGGATCGACAAACCCCCGACGTGGGCAAGGGGAAGCGTCAGCAGCCAGCGATCTTCGGCTCTCCAGCCCAGGTTCTGGGCGCTCGCCCTGGCCGACGCCAGAAGGGCCCGCCTGGAGAGAAGGACTCCCTTCGGCTTCCCGCTCGTGCCCGAGGTGGGAACCACCGCCAGGATCGAGTCGGGATCGATGGCGGGCGTCCCAGAGCCTGCGCCCGGGGCCGGCCCGGAGTCCTCAAGGGCCGCCTCGGCTGGATCGATCTCCAGGGCCGGATTAAGGAGCTCCGCCAGCAGTTGGCGCTCTCGCTCCGTGGCTCTCGAATGGATCAATCCCACCGGAACGCCCACCTCGAAGGCTGCCAACAGCGCGACGACAGCCTCCGGCTCTCGGCGTGCCACGATGGCCACGGGGCCGCTCGTAAAGCCCGGGTGCTCGGCGAGCCGCGCCCTCAGCCACGCGGCAACCCCGCTCGCCGAGGCGGCCAGTTCCGCGAAGGTGTAAAGCCGATCGCCGGCAATGAGCGCGAGCCGATCGGGCGCTTCGAGGGCCGCAGCCCGGACGCTCAGCTCGCCGCCGTTCATCATCCGATCTCCCTCCACTCTCCGGCGACGCCCAGGGAAGCGAGCGGCGGAAGCCCGAGGCCGGGGCGGTCGTGGGGGAGAATCTCGGCTCGGCCATATGCGGGGAGCGCGAGGGCCGGCCACATGGATAGGCCGGCGTGGGGTGCGAGACCGGCGGCAGGTCCGGGCGGCAGCGCCAGGGCCAGCTCGGCGGCGGCGGCCAGGGCCACGGGTCCGCCGAGCAGGTGGGAGATGACGGGCAGGGCTCCGAGACTCCGCGCCTCGGCCGCCAGCCGAAGACAGCGAAGAGCGCCCCCGTGGTAGGCGGGCTTGAGCACGACGTAGCGGTATCCGCCCGCTTCGAGCGCCGGGGCGAGGCCGGAGTCGTCTCCGGCGTCGAGGGACTCGTCGATCGCGATCGGCACCGGCAACGGAAGCACCTCCCGCAGGCGCGCCAGCGGAAGGGGCTCCTCAACGAACTCGAGGCCCAGATCCGCCGCTGCCTGGAGCCAACCAGTCGCCACCTCGGCATCCAGTCTTCCGTTCGCATCGGCTCTGAGAAGAACGCCGTCGCCCACCTCCGCCCGTAGCGCTCCCAGAAGGGCCAGCTCCTCGGCAGGCGCCCGGCCCACCTTCAGCTTCAGGCAGCAGTAGCCTTCGCCCACCCTGCTCGCGGCCGACGCCAGGGGATCGCGGGCCAGAAGAGCCGCCAACGGGACCGCCGACGGCCGGGAACCGTCTGCTCCGGCTCCCCGCCTGGTCCCCGCCAGCAGTACGTGCACCGGGAGGCCGGCAGCCTGACCGGCGAGATCCAGGAGTGCCGTCTCCACCGCGAAACGTACCGCTGGCCCGTTCAGGCCGGCCCCGCTCAGCGAGGCCTCGATAGCTTCCAGCAGGCCGTCGCCGGGAGCCAGATCCGGGAGACCGGCCCAATCGACGCCGAGGAGGTCGGCGCGCGCCTCGGCGAGCGTGTCCGACGAGAATCCGGGCAGGGGCGAGGCCTCTCCCTGGCCGATCCTACCCTCCCGGTCGCAGAGCTCCAGCAGCAAGCCCCGGCGCTCCCGCCAGGCCCTCGAGGCGTTCGAGGCCTCGGCCCCGAGGGCACCGGTCACCTCGAAGATCCGGGCCGCGACGGGCCTGACGGCTTCGGTCATGCGCCGAGGACGAGCCCGCCCGAGAGCAGGAGCGCGAAGATGAGCTCGAGACGGGCGGTCTGGAATAGCAGCAGGTTCATGGCCGGGCCGGATGTCGCGAGCACCCTTCGAGCCAGGGCGAGCGCGAACGGAGCCGTGAGGAGCGGCAGCAGCACCCACGCGTCGGCCAGATCCTGCAGCACGATCAGGACGGGGACGAGATAGGCCGACGTCAACAGGAGGAGGTACTCGCCGAGCGCGAAGGGGCGGCCCCACCGAACCGCCAGCGTCCGCTTCCCCACCGCCGCGTCGGTCTCGAGGTCCCGCAGGTTGTTGACGACGAGGATCGCGGTGGCGAGAGCCCCCATCGCCAGGGCGCTCCACCAGGCCACCGGCGGCACGTATCCGGCCTGCACGAAGACGGTTCCGCAGACCGCCACGAAGCCGAAGAAGATCAGCACGAAGAGATCGCCGAGGCCATTGTAGCCGAGCGGAAAAGGCCCGGCCGTGTAGGCGATCGCCGCGATGATCGAGGCGATCCCGATCACGACGACCACAGGTCCTGCGACCCACGTGAGATAGAGGCCCGCCAGCGTCGCGACGCCGAACGCGCCGATCATCCCGCGACGCATCCCCGAGGGGGGGATGAGGCCGAGTTGAACGGCACGCGGCGGCCCCAGCCGATTCTCGTCGTCGGCACCCTTCACGTAGTCGAAGAGATCGTTGGCGAAGTTCGTCCCCACCTGGATGGCCAGGGCGCCGATGAGGGCGGCGACGGCGGGACCGGCGCGAAAACCGCCGACGGCGAAGGCGCAGGCCGTCCCGACCGCCACCGGCGCGACGGCCGCGGGGAGGGTGGGGAGACGGGCGGCGAGCACCCAGGCCCGACGCGAGCCGCGGCTGACGCCGGCTGCCGTCGGACCTATCGGAGTCGCGTGCCCCTCCGCGACCGACCTGGACGGGCGACCCGGCGCATGCTCATGGGAAGCGTGGGAACTTTCCGAACTCGGGTGCACGCTTCTCCAGGAACGCGTTCCGGCCCTCCTGCCCTTCCTCGGTAAGGTAGAAGAGGAGGGTGGCGTTGCCGGCCAGCTCCTGCAGCCCGGCCTGGCCGTCGCAGTCCGCGTTCATCGCCGCCTTCAGGCAGCGGATAGCCATCGGGCTGTTCCGCAGGATCTCCCGGCACCACTGAACGGTCTCCTCCTCCAGCCGCTCGTACGGGACGACCGCGTTCACGAGGCCCATCTCCAGCGCCTGCTCGGCCGAGTACTGGCGGCAGAGGAACCAGATCTCGCGCGCCTTCTTCTGGCCCACCATTCGAGCCAGATATGCCGACCCGTATCCCCCGTCGAAGCTGCCCACCTTGGGACCGGTCTGGCCGAAGATGGCGTTGTCCGCGGCGATCGTGAGGTCGCACATCACGTGCAGCACGTGCCCACCGCCGACCGCGTATCCAGCGACCATCGCGATCACCGGCTTGGGCAGGGTCCGGATCTGACGCTGAAGGTCCAGGACGTTGAGCCGAGGGATCCCGTCGGCCCCGACATATCCGCCCTTGCCGCGCACTCGTTGATCGCCGCCGGAGCAGAACGCCTTCTCGCCCATGCCCGTCAGGATGACCACACCCACCTGCTCGTCATCCCGAGCGTCGTCGAACGCCCTGCTCATCTCCTTGACGGTGAGCGGCCGAAAGGCGTTGCGCACCTCCGGCCTGTTGATCGTGATCTTCGCGATGCCGTCAGAGCTCTTGTGATAGAGGATGTCTTCGAAGCCGAAGTCCTCCTGAAGATCCCACTCGACCATTATCGTCCTCCGAAACGTGCGCGTCCCGTCACAACCCGGAATAGGAGGCCGGCGGCTCCGGCAAGCAAGAAAGTCAGCCCCGATCGGCCTCGAGAGCTTCCAGCGCCTCGTCCACGGCCCGCCGGACGCGCCCGTTCTGTTCGATCGCGCCGCTCACCGGGACGCGGGCTTCGACGATCGTGCAGCCAGCGGTCGACAGCGCCGTCTCCAGCGTCGAGCGAAGGTCCGAGACGGTCGTCGGCGCGGCGAATCGGTGTCCGAAGACGCCCGCGGCGTGCTGCAGCGAGGCGGCGTGCGGGGTCGTGAAGTGCGGCAGGGCATCGGCAAGGTCGGGTCGGCCCGCGATCGGCAGCTCCTCGAACAGCCTGCCCCCCTCGTTGTTGACGACCACGACCGCGAACGGAGCCTCCAAGTCGCGCGCCGCCAGCAAGCCGTTGAGGTCGTGCAGGAAGCTGACGTCTCCGATGAGCAGGGCCGCCGGGCGCCCGGAGCGGCTGCACGCTCCGGCGGCCCCGGAGACGAGGCCGTCGATCCCGCTCAAGCCTCGCTGGGACAGAACGCGCGCCGGACCACGACCCGGCGGGCACCAGGCATCCACCTGGCGCACCGGAAGGCTGTTTCCGAGCGCCAGGAGTCCCTCTCGCGGCAGCGCCAGCGGCACCTCCCGCGCGACGGTTCCTTCCGTAAGGTCGTCGCCTGCCTCGGCGAGCTCTCGCTCGATCGCCCGGGACGCGATCTCATCGGCACCCCGGAGCGCTCCGATCCAAGCTTCCGGGGACGGACCCCGACGCTCCGCATCTCCGTCCACGGCGGCGGCGAAGGAATCCGAGCCGGCGCGCACGAGGAGATCGGCGGAGCTTTCGGGATCGGGCCAGCCGAACGGGGCCACCACGACGCGAAAGACATCCGGGTCTCCGGCCGCATCGGCCTGGAGCCGGAGCAGGCCCGTCGACGCCGGCGCGCTCCCGATCTGAAGGATCAGATCGGGCCGGAGGTGCTTCCGTCCGGACACGCTGCGGTAAACCGGATCGAAGTAGGCGAAGAACGAGAGATCGCTCGTGCCGTCGTGGCCGAAGCGCAGCTGGCTGGTCGCCTCCGCCGCGATCGGAAGCCGGCTCGAGGCCGCCAGGTGCCTCACCGCGGCGGATGCCTCCGAGCTCGTCGGCCGAGCGGGGCCGCACACCAGCAGGGGGCGGCGAGACGCGCGGAGCCGCTCCGCCACCTCCCGGATAGCCTCCGGCTGCGAGACGGAGGAGGCAGCGGCGACGCGGGTAACGGGCTCGCTCATGAGCCGATCGCACCGCCGCTCCAGCTCGTCGCGCCACTCCAGCGCCTCCTTGCGCCCGGCGGCCTCATCATCAGAGTCAGATGTCGGCTCCAGCGGCTTCCGGGCCGGCGCGTTCAGATGGACCGGCCCGGGTTGCGGCGCCATCGAGATCGCCACCGCCTGCGTGGCCGTCCGGCGCAGGGCTCTGAGGGCCCGCTCGGCCGAATCTGGTCGGCCCAGATGGAAGAAGCGGCGCACGTGGCCGCCGAAGAGCTTCAGTTGGTCGACGGTCTGGTTGGCGCCGCACTCCTGCAGCTCGAAGGGGCGGTCGGCCGTGAGAACGATCAGCGGCGTGTAGCTGAGCGATGCCTCCATCACGGCCGGCAGATAGTGGGCGGCCGCCGTCCCCGACGTGCAGAGGAGCAGGCCGGGCTCCCCGCTGACCTTCGCCTGGCCGAGCGCGTAGAAGCCCGCCGAGCGTTCGTCCAGGATGTCCGTGCAGCGGAGCTCCGGATGCTGGTGAGCGGCGAGAACGAAGGGCGTCGAGCGAGAGCCGGGACTGATCACCACGTCGCGCACGCCGGCCCTGACGAACGCGTCGATCAGGAGGCGCGCCCAGACCGATTGCGTCGCGCCCCAGTGATCAGAGCCGTTCGGGTCTCGGTGGGAGCTCATGCCGGCACGATGCTTCCGGCACCGAGCGCCTCTTGGACGGCGCTCATCTTCACCTCCGTCTCCGCCCACTCCGCCTCCGGATCCGACCCTCGCACGATTCCGGCACCAGCGTAGAGGCGGGCCACCCCGCCATGCAACAGAGCGGAGCGGAGCGCCACGACGAACTCCCCGTCCCCGGATGCGTCCAGCCAGCCGAACGGCCCGGCGTACCACCCGCGGCTCACCGGCTCGCGCTTCTCGATCCACCGAACGGCCTCGTCACGCGGCACGCCCCCCACCGCCGGAGTCGGATGAAGCGCCGAGACGATATCGAGCGGACCCGCGGCTCGACGCTTGCGCGCGTGGATCGGCGTCCGGAGGTGCGCGACGTTGGGGAGTTCGAGCGGTCGGGTCTCTCCCGATCGGATCTCGTCGCAGAGCGGGCCGAGCCGCGCGATGATCTCGTCCAGCACGAGCTGATGCTCCAACCGGTCTTTCTCGCTCTCGAGCAGATCCTCCCCACCTCCGGGAGGCGCCGAGCCGGCCAGCGCTTCCGTCCCGACGTCGCTTCCCGCCAGGCCGACGAGCCGCTCCGGTGTCGCTCCGAGGAAGGCGCTGCCGCTCATCTCGAGGTAGAAGCCCGTACACCGCTCGAAGCGTTCGACGAGCTTCCGAAGGATGGCGGCTGGATCCGCCGATCCTCCCAGGGGGATCTCGGTGCAACGAGCCGCCACGACCTTGCCGATCCTTCCGGTCTCGATCGCCCGCAGGATCGTTTCCACGCGCCCTCTCCACGCTTCCGGAGTCTCCCATGTCCGACCGCCGATGGCGGAGGAGCTCGACTCGCTCATCACCTTGCCTGGGAGCGCCGGCTTCTCCGTGCCAGACGAAGCCTCCGCGCCGGCCGAAACTGACGCGCGCGACCCGGCATCGTCTTCCGGCAGGCGCTCGAGCGTCTCCCGGAGCATCGCCAGTTCCGTCAGCGCGGCCTCCCGTTCGCCTGTCGTCAGCGGCGCGTTCGCGGCGAGAGACAGCCAGGCGTGCTCGCCCTCCCGACCGTAAGTCCATCTGGGCAGGACAAGCCGGCCCTCCCCGAAGCGTTCCCAGGCGGGATCGACCCGGGCACACGGGTCGAAGGCGAAGCCCCCCAACAGCCGGGGCGTGTACTCCGGCAGAGCTTCGTGGCTCCTGAGGTCGATCGATGCGAACAGGGCGTCCGCCTCCCGACGGAGCGCTGCCGAGCTCACGGGCCCGGTGAGCGTGGCCGCCGAGCCGAGCCCGACGAGCCGAGCGCCCTGGGGCGGAAGCCAGCCGACGGCGCTCGAGCTTCCCGTCCGGCGAAGTGCTGCCAGCGCGGCCGCGGCGGGACGCCGGGGTGCGGGCACCGAGACGACGGATAGCCCCTCGGCGGCACTCTCCAGGGACGCGGCCACGAAGCTCGAGTCGGAGAGGTGGTTCAGCGCCCCTCCAGAGCGGCCGAACTCATCGGTTTCTCAACCGCCGCCTTCACCAGCCTCAGGAGTTCGCCCAGCTTCTCCCGATCGATCCAGCGCACGACGACCACCAGATCGTCCTCGGGATCGATCCAGATGGCGTTCGTCCCGGCCCCGAGCGCCGCGAAGCTGGACTCCGGAAGACCCTCCCACATGATGTGATCCGTGTTCAGCCACCACATGTAGCCGTACTGCGGCTGGACCTCGGATGGCGTCGTCGCCAGCTCGACCCATTCAGCCGAGAGGATCTGCTCGTCCCCCCAGCGACCGCGCCGGAGAAAGAGGTAGCCGAACCGGGCCTGATCCCTCGAGTTGATCCACATCCCGCCACCCCAATGCCCTCCACCGCTCACCGACTGCACGCGCCCACCACCCACCGAGATCCACGAGGTCCGGTAGCCGTTCCACTGCCAGCTATCCGACGCGCCGATCGGATCCATGACGAGGTACCGCAGCACCTCCGGCAAGCCGCGGCCATGCACCCGCAGCAGGCTGTAGGCCGCGAGGTTCACTCGGACGTCGTTGTATTCCCAGAACGTGCCCGGCTCCTGGAGCTCGCGGTCCTGCCCTCGCCGACGATCTGCCACGTCCGGCTTCTCACACAGCGTGCCCTCCCACTCGCTCGTCTGCGTGAGGAGGTGATGCCAGGTGATCGAAGCGTTTTGGGTCGACTCGAACAGCTCCCTCCCCTCTCCGGGACGCAGATAGTCCGTCACGGGATCATCGAGATCCCGGATCAAGCCGGCGTCCCAGGCCAGTCCTCCGGTCGTGGACAGGTAGCTCTTCGTGATGCTGAAGGTCATGTCCACGCGCTCGGTGTCGCCCCACTCGGCCACGATGTAGCCGCCGCGCAGGATCAGGCCGTTCGGGTCGCCGCGCTCCTTCATCGGTCCGACGATCTCGCCGTGGGGACCAGAGGTCAGCAGCCGCTCCTCCAGGTACTTCCGAAGATCGTGCCCGAACGGGCTCTCGTTCTCGAGCGCGAACCGGACGCCCGCCGCCAGCGCGGCCGAGTCCATTCCGACTTCGGCCGGGAGGCGCCGCCCCCAGTCGTCGCCGGTTCCGGGGAAGTAGGCCTCCGGAGCGTCGTCTGAATCTCTCGCGGAACGGAGGACGTCTTCCTGCTGGGCAGCCTCGAGCGACGCGACGCCGTTTCCGGCAGCGCCCGACAGCAGCACCGCTAGCGCGACGCAAGTCTCGGTCAGCCGATGAACTGGATGTGACACCGCAGTCTCGTTTCGTCTGATTCAACCCAGCGGGATCTCCCGCCAATCTACGGGTCCCCCGGGTCGCACGCCTCAGGGTTTCCGCCTAGTTTTGTTCGATGTGCGAAGCCACATCAGCTACGCCTTCCTCAGGTCGGTCAAGCTCGTCAGCCGCCTCTTCTTCGGCTACGAGGTCCGGTGGGTCGGAGATGTACCCGACGACCCCTGGGCGGACGCCCGCATCATCACGATCCTCAACCACACCAGCCTCTACGAGCCTCTCTTCGCTGGCGGGGCCCCGGACCGAGTTCTGAAGCGGATCGCCAGGTACGGAGTCGTGCCGGTGGCCGACAAGACGGCGAAGCGACCGCTCGTCGGCCGCTTCTTCCGCCTCGTGGCGGAGGACGTGGTCCCGATCACCCGCGAGCGCGACGACACCTGGGAGCGGTTCATAGCGCAAGCCAGGCAGCCCGACTCCGTGGCCGTCATCCTTCCCGAGGGCCGGATGAAGAGAAGGACGGGCCTCGATCAAGCGGGCAACCCGATGACGATCCGCGGCGGGATCGCGGACATCATTCGGGCAGTGCCGGATGGCCGGATGTTGCTGTGCTACAGCCGCGGCCTGCACCACATCCAGGCCCCGGGGGAACTGCTCCCCCGCCCCTTCCGTACCGTCAAGGCGCGCTTGGAAACGGTGGACCTGCTCCCTTATCGCGAGAAGCTGCTCGAGATCGAAGGGGAGGAGGGTTTCAAGAGAGCGGTGGTCGAAGACCTTACCCGCCGGCGGGATTTGTACTGCTGGTGAGCCGCAGCATCGAAACTCAGGTGTCCCGGTACGTCCGGCGGCGTGGCTCGCGGTCGGGACCATCACCCTTTGAGTCGCGGTAGGTTGGCGGCCGGGCCCGCTTCGAGCCGTCGCCTTTCCCGTCGCCGTCTCCGGGACCGCTCGACGCGCGTCGATCCTCCGCCTTGCGGCGCTCATCCTTGCGCCGATCCCCCCCTATGCGCCGATCCGGGAAGTCGATCAACACGGGCTTCTTGCGCGGGTCCCGGCCAATGCGTCGCTCGACGCTCGATCGCTCCTTGTATTCTTCGCGCCGTTCGCGCTTTTTGTTAACCATCTACGACACAGTCCGTTGCGACGTTCAGCTCGAAATCGCTTTACATCCGACCCTGGCGAGGGAACTCTCGAACTTGGACAGAGGCTACAAGACGCGGGCCAGGCTACCTGGGAGACGCGTCCGTCAGGCGAGAGCCGCCACGAATCGCGCCAGCTCGGCCTCGGCTAGTCGTCCGGCGGTGCGCAGGCCGCTGCACACATCCACGGCGAACGGCCGGACGGCCCGGACGGCCTCGGCCACGTTCTCCGGGCCCAATCCGCCCGCGAGGAAGACCGGAACCTCGACCGCTTCCCGGATCGATCGACTCACCTCCCAGTCGTGAGTCCGGCCGGTGCCGCCCAGCTCTTTGACGGCGAGATCGGGCCGACCGGAATCGAGCAGGAGGGCGTCCGCGTGGCGCGCCGCCTCGACGGATTCGTCCAGCGACTCGGGATCCGTCACGTGCACGACCTGGACCAGCCGCACGCCCGGCAGAGCGGCGCGGAGCTGATCGTACGCGTCGGGCTCGATGCGGTCGACCAGCTGAATCGCGGTCGTCCCGCACCTCCGGTGCTGCTCGGCGATCTCGTCGGGATCGGTCCGCGAGGTGAGCAGGAAGGTGGAGACGGCCGGCGGTGTCGACGCCGCGATCTCGCGGATCAGATGCTCCGGGATGACGCCCGGACCGCTCGGCATCTCGGAGACCAGCCCGAGCGCTGAGGCCCCGTAGCGGATCGCGAGCGCGGCCTCCTCGCGTCCCCCGATGCAGCAGACCTTGAACCGCGTGATCATCCCGTCTCTCTCCCTTCCGGCGGACTCAACAGGCACGGACAGCTGTGGTCGTAGCCGCGGTTCTTCATCTCCTGCACCAATGTGAGGATGTTCCACAAGCCGTGCAGCTCCCGGTGCTCACCCAGAAGGTGGGCGCGGCAGAGACGGACGGGCTCGATGTCCCAGATCCTCACTATCGACCTCGAACGGCTCGGCGGAGTACACGAACGAACTGGCTCGGCGGCGCAATGTGTCGAATATTCCTCAGGTCGACAGAACGACCTGACAGACGCCCTGACAGACGGCCTTGAGGTACCAGATGCCCCTTTCCGCTTTTCACCCCGCGGTGTCCCGGTGGTTCGAGGGTCGCTTCGAGGCGCCCACGCCCGCGCAGACTCAGGGCTGGAAAGCCATTCGCTCGGGACGTCCGACGCTGATCGCCGCTCCCACCGGCTCCGGTAAGACGCTGGCAGCGTTCCTGAACGCCCTGGACGAGCTGTTGAGCGAGGGGGTCGAGCGCGGCGGCGAGCTTCCGGACGAGACGCGTGTTCTGTACGTCTCTCCGCTCAAAGCGCTGAGCGCGGACATCCACCACAACCTTGCCGAGCCGCGGCGCGAGATCCGGGTGCTCGCGGCGGAGCTCGGGTATCCGGAGGTGAGGATCACCGCGGCCGTCCGCTCCGGCGACACGCCGCAATCGGAGCGGCAGGCGATGCTGCGACGTCCGCCGCACATCCTCGTCACCACTCCCGAGTCTCTCTTTCTCCTGCTCACGGCGGAGCGGAGCCGGGAGATGCTACGCACCGTGAGGACCGTGATCGTGGACGAGATCCACGCCGTCGTGGAGTCGCGCCGCGGCTCCCACCTGGCCCTGAGCCTGGAGCGCCTGGCGCACGTCACGGGCCGTCCGCTCCTGCGCGTAGGGCTGTCTGCGACCCAGCGCCCGATCGAGGACGTGGCCCGCTTCCTCGTCGGTGCGGGCGGAGTGGATGCAGCCGGCGTCCCGGAGTGCGAGATCGTGGACGAGGGACACCTCCGGTCCTGGGATCTGGGCCTCGAGATTCCCCCTGCTCCCCTGGACACCGTGATGAGCGGAGAGGCCTGGGCGGACGTGTACGATCGGCTGGCGGACCTCGCCCGGCAGCACCGTACCACGCTGGTTTTCGTGAACACGCGCAGGCTGGCGGAGCGCATGACCCGCCATCTCTCCGAGCGGCTCGGAGAGGAGAACGTCGCCACCCATCACGGCAGCCTGGCGCGCGAGGCCCGCTTCGAGTCCGAGCAGCGCCTCAAGTCGGGAAATCTCCAGCTGCTTGTTGCCACGGCCTCACTCGAGCTCGGGATCGACATCGGGGAGATCGACCTCGTGTGCCAGATCGGGTCGCCCCGGCGGATCGCGGCCTTTCTGCAGAGGGTCGGCAGGTCGGGCCATACCGTCGGTGGCACGCCGAAGGGCCGGCTCTTTCCGCTGAGCCGCGATGACCTTGTGGAGTGCGCCGCCCTCCTCGACTCGGTCCGGGCCGGCGAGCTCGACCGGATCGTGGTCCCGGAAGAGCCGCTCGACGTCCTCGCCCAGCAGGTGGTCGCAGAGGCCGCCAGCGAGGAATGGGACGAGGAGGATCTCCTGAGCCTTGTCCGGCGCTCGTGGCCGTATCGAGATCTCAACCGAGAGGTGTTCGGGGAGATCGTTCAAATGGTGGCCCGCGGATTCTCTACCCGCCGGGGGCGGCGGGGCGCCTACGTCCACCACGACGCCGTCAACGGCCGCATCCGGGGCCGCAGGGGCGCCAGAATGGCTGCCATCACGTCCGGGGGAGCGATCCCCGACAACGCCGACTACCGCGTGCTCCTCGAGCCGGAGGGCACGTATGTGGGGAGCCTAAACGAGGACTTCGCGATCGAGAGCATGCAGGGCGACATCTTCCAGCTCGGAAACACCTCCTGGCGCGTGTTGGGGATCGGGAGCGGGGTCGTGCGAGTGGAGGACGCGCGCGGTGAGCCGCCCACGATCCCGTTTTGGTTCGGGGAGGCTCCGTCTCGTAGCGAGGAGCTCTCGGCCTCGATCTCACGCCTCAGGGCACGCATCGGCGAGCTTCTGCCTCCCGTGGATGCGAAGCGTGCGCAGGGGCCGGCGTCTGCCGGGCGGACCGGGCCCGAGGAAGAACTCCAGCAGGAGGCGGAGTGGGAAGCGGCGATCGGATGGCTGGTCGATGAGGTCGGTCTCGAGCGAGCGGCCGCGTTCCAGATCGTGGCCTACCTGGCGGAGAGCCACCGCCTGCTGGGAGCGCTTCCCACCGCCGACACGCTGATCCTGGAGCGCTTCTTCGACGAGTCCGGGGGCATGCAGCTCGTGATCCACGCGCCACTCGGGAATCGGGTGAACCGGGCCTGGGGTCTCGCGCTGCGAAAGAAGTTCTGCCGCACGTTCAACTTCGAGCTTCAGGCCGCCGCCGGAGAGAACGCGCTCCTCCTCTCCCTCGGCCCGCAGCACAGCTTCCCGCTGGAGGACGTCTTCGGGTACCTGAAGCCGGAGACGGCAGGCGATGTCCTCGTGCAGGCGGTGCTGGATTCCCCGCTCTTCCAGACCCGCTGGAGGTGGAACGCGGGGATCTCGCTCGCCGTGCTTCGCCGCTGGGGAGGAAAGCGGACGCCCGCGCAGATCCAGCGCATGCAGGCCGAGGACCTGCTCACGGCCGTCTTTCCGGACGCAGCCGCCTGCCTGGAGAACATCGCCGGCGATCGCGAGGTCCCCGACCACCCTCTCGTGCGACAGACGCTGGAGGACTGCCTCCAGGAAGCGATGGACCTGGAGGGATTGCGGGCGGTGCTCGAGAAGATACGGGCCGGAGAGCTTCGTCTGATCGCCCGGGACACGCCCGAGCCATCGCCCCTCGCGCACGAGATCCTGAACGCACGCCCGTACGAGTTCCTGGATGACGCGCCCCTCGAGGAGCGCCGGGCCCGCGCGGTCTACACGCGAAGGGCGTTCGAGCCTTCCACGGTGGATGATCTGGGAGCCCTGGATGCCGACGCGATCGAGCGGGTTCGCTCCGAGGCGCGCCCTGTGGCCGAAGACGCGGACGAGCTGCACGATGCGCTCATCACCTGCGGCTTCCTGGACTCGACCGAGGGCCCCGGCTCCTGGTCCGCCCTCTTCGAGGAGCTCGTCAGGACCGGGCGGGCGGCGACCGCTCTCCCTTCGGACCGATCCCGGCCGATGCGGATCGCGGCGGAGCGCCTGCCGGAGCTCCGTGCGGCGCTCCCGGACGCCAGGGTCGAACCGGACTTGGCCCTCCCGGCCCACCTGACGGCGGATCCACCGTCACGGGAAGAGGCGACCCGCGAGCTCCTTCGCGGACGTCTGGAGATCGCCGGGCCGATCACGGCCGGCCGGCTGGCCGGGGAGCTCGGCGTATCGAGAGCTGACGCCGAGGCCTCCCTCCTCGCTCTCGAGTCGGAAGGTGCGGTGTTGCGCGGCGCGTTCACGCCGGGGACCGAGGAGAGGGAATGGTGCGACCGGCGGCTGCTCGCCCGGATCCACCGCTACACGATCGGCAGGCTTCGCTCCGAGATCGAGCCCGTCGCCGCGGCCGACCTGATGCGCTTCCTGTTCGAGTGGCAGAAGGTCGAGCCCGACCACCGTGTCGCGGGAGCGGAGGGGGTCGCTGCCGTGGTCGAGATGCTGGACGGTTACGAGATCCCTGCCGGAGCGTGGGAGCCGGACGTTCTGGGCTCGAGATGCCAGGACTACGAGCCGGAGTTCCTCGACGCGCTCTGCCTCACCGGCCGCGTCTCCTGGGGCCGTCTCTCGCCGCCGGCCGGCGGAGTCGGCTCGCTTCGCGCCTCCGGGCCCCTGCGATCGTCGCCGATGACACTCTTCCCGAGGACCAGCGCCGCGCTCTGGCGATCCCTCGCCCGCCCGGCGTCGACGGAAGGCCTCTCGACCTACGCCCAACAGGTGGTCGAGGCGCTGGGGCGGCGGGGAGCTTCCTTCTTCGGCGAAGTCGTGGCCGCGACCGAGCTCCTCCCCACGCAGGTGGAGGTAGCGCTCGGCGAGCTGGCGGCTCACGGCCTCGTCAGCTCCGACGGCTTCGCCGGACTCAGGGCGCTGCTCACCCCGTCGGGCAAGCGCCGTCCGTTGGGCGAGCCGGGCCGCAAAGCGCCGAGGCGCCGGAAGCCCTCGTCGGCGTACAGCGTGGAGGACGCCGGCCGCTGGTCGTTGCTGCGGCCGGAGACCTGGCCAGACGGGGAGGACTCCCAGGCAGCCGAGGCGCCGCGGGCCCGCTTCGGCGCGCCCGATGCGGCCGCCGAGGCGGTCGCCCGCATCCTCATCCGGCGGTACGGCGTGGTGTTTCGCCGTCTTCTCGAGCGGGAGACCAACCTGCCGCCCTGGAGGGACCTCCTGCTGATCTACCGCCGGTTGGAGGCTCGCGGCGAAGTGCGCGGCGGACGTTTCGTTTCCGGGTTCGCCGGCGAGCAGTTCGCACTGCCCGAAGCGGTGGGCAGCCTGCGGGCCGCGCGGCGGCGCGCCGAGCCGACCGGCGAACTCCTGTCGTTGAGCGCCGCAGATCCTCTCAACCTCGCCGGCATCATCACGCCAGGAAAACGGATACCGGCGGTGCCGTCGAACCGCGTGGTCTACCGGGACGGCGTTCCGGTCGCGGCACGGGAGGGAGGAGAGGTTCGACGTCTGGGGGGAGACGAGTCGCCTCCGGACCCGGAGTTGAGGCTGGCCTTCGTGCGCCCGCTCTCTCCGGCCCTGAAGCGCTACCTCGGAAAGGCAGGCTGAAATGCCCGCGGGTTATTCCGGTACCCCGCTCGCCAAGAAGCTCGGAATCAAGGAGGGCCACGTCGTCCTCGCCCTCGGAGCACCGGCGGACTACGAGGAGCTGCTGGAGGGCTTGCCCGACAACGTTCTAATCGAGAACGCCGGCTCAGCCGAAGAGGGAGACCGCCGGTACGACGTTATCCATGCCTTCACGAAGGAACGAGCGTGGCTCGAGGCGGCGCTGCCGAGACTCAAGGGGCGGATCGTCTGGAACGGGGCCGTCTGGGCGTCGTGGCCGAAGAAGGCCTCGAAAGTGCCCACGGACGTGACCGAGGATGTGGTCAGGGGACTGGCGCTACAAAACGGCCTGGTTGACGTCAAGGTGTGTGCCGTCGACGAGGTCTGGTCGGGCTTGAAGCTCGTGATCCCGGTAAAGGATCGCCCCGCGCCCTAGGCGCGAAGCCCGCGCCCTAGGTCCAACGTCACTTCAGGAGCAGGACCGGGCACTGGACCAGGATCGCCACCTTGTAGCTGAGCGTCGTCCAGCTCGCTCCGGGGCTCTCGAGGTCGATCCTGTGGGAGGTGAGCACCACCAGGTCGGTGCCCGCCTCGTTGGCGAACCCGACGATCTCCTCCGCCCGGTCGCCGTAGCGCACGTTCGGGTCGCTGTCCACCCCGGTCTCTCGAAGCGGCGCGGCCATCTCGAGCAGGGCATCCATCGCCTTGCCCTCGAGCTTGTGGTAGAACTCCTCGAGCTCCTCGAAGGGGAGATCCAGCGTCTCGATGACGTGAAGCAGAACCACCGTTCCGCCCTTCCCGGCGGCGAGCCCGCCAGCCGTCTCGATCGCGGGCGTGTTGCGATCCGTCAGATCTACCGGAACGAGTATCCGCTGGAACATGAGCCGCGCTCCTTCATACATCGGTCATACATCGGTGGACGTGGGGGCGGCCCCGGGGGGTTCGCGCCCGCCCGCCCGAGCTTCCTGGACCACCACCAAACGAGGTGTGAGTGATGGCACGAGCGATCTGGAACGATCAGGTGTTGGCGGAAAGCGAGACCTTCGAGACCGTCGAGGGCAACATCTACTTCCCGCCGGAGTCGATCAACCGCGAGTTCTTCCGGGAGAGCGATCATCAAACCACCTGCCCGTGGAAGGGCCTCGCCAGCTACTACGACGTCGTGGTCGGCAATCAGGTGAACGGCGGAGCGGCGTGGTACTACCAAGCACCTTCCGAAGCCGCGAGCCATATCAAGGACCACGTCGCGTTCTGGAAAGGGGTTAGCGTGGAACCCTAGGTGTGCGTCGCAAGGACGTTGGTGACCCGGAGCTCGACGAGTCGCTGCAAGGGTGTACGGCGTCCGACTCCGGCATGTCGCCGGGTGAGGTTGTAGTAGCATAGCCAG
>JBDHFW010000029.1:0-18812 GCA_039590175.1 Gemmatimonadota bacterium
ACCCAGGGCCGGATCGGGCTCCGAAATCCTCACCCGTAGTGGACCACAATCGGGGGGCACCGCACAGCCGATATTCTAACTCTACGACTGGTCTCGTTTATGGGGGGCAGGTCAATCTTCCGGTCAGCAGAGCGTGCCGACGCGGGATGAGCGGGCATGGAAGTGCAGCACACGTCCTCCTCCCAGCGCGCGAGCAACTTCGGCTGCTAGATTGAGATAGCAGCTGTAAACACACCTGCCTGTGACGCAGCAGGCCGAGCGATGAGAAGCCGCGAGAGATAGCGGCTTTTTTTCGGTGGGTGGGTTTCAGGGCGGGATCAGGGTGAGATCAGGGTGGATACTGTGCTGGATCGGACGCATCGACGTATTCGGTGGAAACCAGCCGCTCACCCGTCGGGTTTGACCGGTCGTATCCGGGGAGCTGGCCGTCGAGCGGGCCTCAACCGAGGTTAGGGACATGCGCCAGCGCGATCACGTTGAAACCCCAGCAACCGGCACCGAGCAAGAGGACGGCGGAAGCACCCTCGGGATCGTGCTGCGCGCGATCGCCGAAGCGCCGCTGAGGGCGAAGATCGGGCTTGTCCTCAACCTGGTCCTTATCACAGCCGCCCTCGCCTTCGCGGCCTGGGAATGGGTCTTCAGCGCTGCCCGCCCCGAACCCTACCGCCTCGCCGGCCTTGCCCTCGGTCTGGTGGGCGTCTACGTGCTGGCCGTCGCCCTGGTTCTCCACAAGGTGAGCCAGCTCCAGGCGCTGGACTGTTCGCGAGGCACGCGAATGAAGATCGTGCTTCGTATGCGGTCGGAGGTGCTCGATCGCATCTTCCTGGCGCTGCCATCTCTCGGCGTGGTGGCGAGCGCCCTCCTCGCGACCGGGATTGCCCTCTACATCCCTTCGGTCGCCGGCCGGCCGTTCTCCTGGATCGTGATCGGGTTGTTCGCATGGTATCTGGCGCTGGGCCTGCGAACGGTGTCCCAGTCGACGCGGTTCCTCTACCGCCACGCCCGCGAGCAGGCCGCCGCCGCCGAAAAGGCGCGGTCCGAAGCCACGGAGGCCCGATTGGCCGCCCTGCAGGCCCAGATGAACCCCCACTTCCTGTTCAACACGCTGAACACCGTGGCCTCCCTCATTCGGACGGACAGCCGGGCCGCCGAGAGCACCGTCGAGAGCCTCGCCGAGGTTTTGCGCCGCACCCTCGATCGCTCGCGCCGCACCCTCGGCACCCTCGGGGAGGAGGTGGACTACCTCGAGTCCTATCTGGGGGTGGAGAAGGAGCGGTGGGGCGACCGCCTGCAGGTAGAGTGGGAGATCGCGCCGGATACGCTCGAGTTGGAGCTGCCGCCGATGACGCTTCAGCCCCTGGTCGAGAACGCGCTCAAGCACGGGATCGGCACGCGCCTTGACGGCGGCGTGCTGACCATCGCCTCGGCACGCGAGAACGGAAGACTATCGCTCTCCGTAGCCGATGACGGCGTCGGCTTTCCAGTACGGGTCGAGGAGATGACGGGGCTCGGGAACCTCCGGAAGCGGCTCACGACGCTGTACGGCGAGGAGTGTGATCTGCGCATCGAGAAGCTTCCGCGGGGCTCGCGTGTCGTGGTGGAGATCCCCGTGGATGAGGAGGCCCCGAGGAGCGTTGCGGAGCCCGACTGAGGCGCGATGCGGGTCCTGATCGTCGACGATGAGCCGGCCGCGAGAAGGCGGCTGTCCATCATGCTCGAGGAGCTGGACGTCGAAGTTGTTGGCGAGGCCGAGAACGGCGTCGAGGCTCTGGAGCTCGTGCGTGACCGCAAGCCCGACGTGCTTCTCCTCGATATCGCGATGCCCGAAGTGGACGGTTTCGATGTGGCTCGCCACCTGGATGACCCGAAGCCCCTCATCATCTTTCAGACGGCATTCGATGAGTATGCGCTCCAGGCCTTCGAGCACGAAGCGCTGGATTACGTTGTCAAGCCGGTCACGCTCGACAGGCTGGGCCAGGCGATCGAGCGCGCCCGTGTTCGTCTCGGTAGCGAACGCCCGGAGCTCGACAGCGATCTGCTCGAGCGCCTTTACGGGGCGCTCGCCGGCCGAGCGCAGGCCCGAAGGCCGCGTCTTCTGGTGAGGGAAGGGGCCGCCCGCCGGCTCATCCCGTTCGCCGAGATCTCCCGCTTTACGACGAAAGAGGGCCTCGTCCGGGCCCACGCACCCTCCCGGGAGTATCTCACGGACTACACGCTCAGCGAGCTGGAGAGGCGCACGGCAGGGAGCTTCCTACGGGTGAGCCGATCCGAATTGGTGAACGTCGACCAGGTCGAGAAGATTCGCGCGGGCGGTGATGGCTCGGCGACGCTCACCCTGGCCGACGGAACCGTCGTCCGCGTAACCCGCCGGCGCGCGGCCGAGGTGAGGCGAGCGCTCGCGTCCTAGCTGTCGGCACGGCCGCGCAGAGGTGCGGGAGCCGCGGGAAAGCGCACAATCCGACGCTTGCAAGCCCCCGGTGATTGGACGACGGTCTCCCCGGAACAATGCCCTGAACACGCCGCTCATTCCCGCCTTTCGACCGCTCGTGGCGCCCGTGCTTCTCAGACCCTTCCTTCCGTGCGATCGTGGCTCCAACAGCCGATGACGATCTCACGGCCGCCGCGAAGGACCGACCGTCTTGTGGCCAAAGCAAGGGAGGAAGTCAGATGAAGATGTGGAAGCGCCCGGCGATAATGTTCGCGATCTGGACCACCGCGACCGTCGTCGGATCGCCTCCGGCACAGGGCATCGTGCTCGCGCAGGAGCTGCCGCCGGCAGCCGCGCTGGTGGATCGCCACGTTGAGGCGGTCGGCGGGCGCGCCGCGCTCGAGAGCCATACCTCGCGACGTCTAGCGGGCAGCTTCGAGACGCAGGGCATCTCGGGGACCGTGGAGGTGTTCTCGGCAGCACCGGCCAAGTCACGGATCCAAATCCAGATCCCGAGCTTCGGTACCGTGACCAGCGGCTATGACGGCCGCATCGGGTGGCGGATCAATCCGACGTTCGGCCCGGAGGTGCTCGAGGGCCACGCGCTCGATCAGCTGAAGCAGAACGCCAATTTCTACAATCCTCTGGACTCGGAGTGCTTCGTCGTCTCAAGGGAGACCGTGGAGCTGACCGAGCTCGACGAGCGTTCCGTCTACAAGGTGAAGGTCACGACCCGGTGGGACGAGGAGTACTTCAAGTTCTACGACGTGGAAACGGGCCGCCTCGCCGGGACGATCCGCACCTACACGACGCCCGTGGGCGACGCGGAGACCACGACGATCCTGCGGGATTACGAGGAGGTGGATGGAGTGTCGTTGCCCATGACCTGGGTGCAGCGCTCGGCGGCAGCGGGTGAGCAGGTCTTCAAGTTCACGACCGCGGAGTTCGACCAGGTGGAGGAATCGGTCTTCGAGGTTCCGGCCGAGATCAAGCCCCTCGTAAAGACCGCGGAGAGCTCGGTCGAAATGTACGACTGACTCGGTAAGCGTACCGCCAGGCTTTGGAGAGTTGCGACGAGGCGAGGAACAGCGAACCGGCCTCTCGCCGAGGCAAGCTGCCCGAGGTGGTGGGTGGAGGTAACGGGTGGAGGCCGCACGACGTGTGCGGACGGCGAGGCTACCTCGGCGTGAAGCCGGTGACCGGCTGGCCAGGCAAAACGGCGCCGGAGCCAGATGGGCAGCCGACTGGCCCGGGCGGATACGGATCGGGTCAGAAATCGGGAGAAATCGGGATATGCGGGGAGATGAGAGCATGAGGCGCTTGGATCGGAGGAGGAAAGTGGGCATCGTGGTCGCATCTCTGATCATCGGAATCCTCGCCGAGTCGCGAGACGATGCGATGGGCCAGAGCACACAAGTCCAGACGGGGTTCGCCACCCTCCAAGGAGGCCAGCTCTATTATGAGGAATCCGGCTCGGGAGCGGTGATCGTGCTCATCCACGGCGGCATCATGGATCGACGCATGTGGGATGACCAGTTCGAGGTCCTGGCGCGGGACTTCAGAGTCATACGCTACGATGTGCCTGGGTTCGGCAAGTCGCCGAGGCGGGAAAGCCAATACATGCCGAGCGAGGAGCTGCGCGAGCTACTTCAGGTGCTCGGCGTCGATCAGGCCTGCGTCGTCGGGCTGTCGTTCGGCGGCGGGATCGCGATCGACTTCGCTCTCACCTACCCGGAGCTCACGACGGCCCTGATCGTCGCAGAGCCGGGTGTGGCCGGATACCAGTTCTCGGCCGAAGTGATGCAGGTGATGCGGGAGGTGTTCAGCGCAGCACAGCAGGGCGACCAGGAGGGCGCGATCCAGGCATTCCTCCGGGGCCCGGCGTTCAGCCAGGCTCGCGCCAATCCCGCGGCCATCGAGAAGATCGAGGAGCTGGTCCGCGACAACTTCGCGGGGATGACCGCTCAGATGGCCGTTCGCTTCCAGCAGCCTCGCGCTATCGACGAGCTGGCTCGGATCAGCGTTCCGACGCTGGTGATGACCAGCGAGCATGCCGGCCTCGACGCCCGGAGAATCGCCGAGCGAATCGTGGCCGACGTCCCCAACGTGACGCGCGTTCAGATCCCGGGCGCCGGCCATATGATGAACATCGAGCAGCCGGAGGCCTTCAACCGGGCGGTGGGGCAGTACCTCCGATTGGATGCTGACCGCTAGCCGGACCACTACCCCGGATGCCAGCCCAGACGGCGGCGTCCGTTGACGGCGTCCGGTGGAGCTTCCAGAGCTCTTGGCGCCGGGCGAAGCAGTCGTAGAAGTAGCCTTGGGCGGCGCCGGCTGTGGAGAGGAGCAGTAGACGGGCTTCGTTTCGTGCCGACGCAAGTACGCCGTGGAGTTCCTCGAAAACGGCTCGGTCGAGAGCCTTCGCCTCGTCGGCGATCACGAGCATTCGGTCGCTGTGGAAGCCGGCAAAGTTCCCCGGCTTCGTGGCAGGTACGCCTTCACACCCCCACTCCGGATATCCGGCGACCTGAGCTCTCGTGGTGAAGACGTCCAGCGGAGGCGGTTCAGGTGCTGAGGCCACAAGCGTGCGGAGTTTAGCGAAGACAACTCGTCCCACTTGGCGTTCGAACGTGGCACTCGTGATGATACACGGGCAGCCGGGACGAGTGAGCAGGTACCAGGCTAGGAGCATCGCCGCAGCGTGGCTCTTTCCGACAGCATGCCCCGCGACCCAAGCCACGCGCTCGTTCTCTGCGACATCGCGCATCACCGCTTGCTGGTATTCGGGAATCTCGTCGGCTCCCAGAACTTCGAGCGCGAAGCCAACCGGATCGTCAACGTAGTCGCTGAATCGGTCCCGAACGTCTTGGTGGACTTCGAGTGCCGCGACGTCGTCGCGCATCCGGCGGACCCAGGAGTCGAGGTTCCTGATTCCGGTCACTCTCCACCTCCACGCACCAGCGTCCTGGAGCTAGAAGGGCGACTGAACGCGAGATCTGCGTTCTCTCGTGTTCGAGCGCCGACCGCAGTACCTGGGCAGCGGGGCAGGGTGGGTTCTGCTGAGATCCGTTGAGACTGGTTTGATAGCCCCGTGTATCCTTCGTGCATGGGACAGCTCATCTGGGATTCCGATTCGGTTATCCGGAGACAGCCCGGACCTTCGCCGGCTTCCTCCCAAGCTGAGTCTTTAGGTCTTGCACCTGACGACGGAGATCCTCTACGATCGACACCGTCAAACGTTCGCCCTCGGCGCGCAGCCACGCCTCAACACTCCGTACCGCCGCGTTCGCCTGACCGTCGCGAAGCCGACCCGTGAGCACCGCCTGACCGATCAGGTCGAGACGACGCTTCGCGTCTTCATGAGTCTCCAGGTGGCTAAGCTCCTCCTCACCGAGTCCATTGGTACGACGAGAGGCCAGAGCTCCCATCAGTCCGCGCCTCTGCATCTCTTCGCGCCCGCCGGGCTGGTGTGCGCTGCAGTATCGCGTCCCCTTGACGACGAAGGGTGAATTGCATGGCGTACCGTTCAGCTTGAAGCCGGCACATGTTTCTCGGTCTGCCATCTCCGCTGCCTCCTTCCTTCCTGCCGCCAACGTGTCCGGTTGGCGCTGCCGGGCCCGATGACCTGCACCCCTAGATGACGAAAGCCCGCTCAACGAGCGGGCTCTGGCTATGTCTGCTGTCGCAGGCAGGTGGGTGCTGCTGCGGCGACTCACATCAATCTAGCGTGCCCCAGCGCACGAGGCCGCGTTTGCAAAGCTAGCTTCCATGTCCGGGATCCTGGCTTTGCGACGCAGCTATGGCGGCCGCGTCAGCGGACGTCATGACAGGGACGACGCGAAACGTAACTAGATCAGCCCAGCGCGCCATCCACTCATCAAGCAGCGCCCGGTCATCGCACTCCATCACCTGATAGCACCGTGTCAGATCCTGTGTGACCCAGCTCGCCACATAGCCAAGGCCGTCGGGCTCTTGGCGCCCGGACTCGCGGAAGCGGCGGTAGACTGGTCCAGCATCACCGTCACGAAAATCTTCGATGATCATGTAGAGCATAGGCAAGTCTCCAAGGGGCTCTGGGAGCAAAACTTCGCCATTTCAATGGCTGCTTGGCAGGTGGTCGTCTGGCAGTCGGGTGCTGCCGAGGCGACTCACAACAATCTAGTGTGCCCCAGCAGGTCGCGCGCGGGTAGGTGGAGGTAGGCGGCTCTTCCTCGCTCAATCCCAAAGTCTTTCCAACTATTGTAGCACGGAAACGGAGCCCTCAAACAAGGTCGCGGCCGTCGTAGCGCCGAATGGCCCGAACTCGACCGTCACGGAGTAGTCGCCACTGGGCACCGGGAACGCCGCCTCGAGAAAGTACCACTCGTCGATAGTGTCGCAGGAGGCGTTCTATCGGTAGCCTAGGATTTCACAGACGGATTAGGGAGATCGGACCACCACCGCAGTCCACGAAGCAGGTGTTGGGAACTTTCAACTGTGGAGCAGGCGAATCGTCTGAGCGCATCCTGAACCTGATGAGAGATTCCTTGACTTCTAAGCGCTTTCGTGATCGGTACCTCCTGGCGGTCGTCGCTTGTTTGATGGGCATCTTGGCAGCCGGCTGTCAGGGCGAAGCCGTTCACGAGGGTTGGCCCTCCCGCGTACTTCTCACGAACGACAACGGAATCGACGACACGGGCCTCGTCGAGCTCGCCCGGGCGTTCGCCAGGGTGCCGGGAACGGACGTCGTGGTAGTCGCCGCGACGCGCGACCGCAGTGGAGCGTCGAACTTCATGGGTGCGACGCGCCTTGGGGAGTACCAGGTGGAGCGGCGGGATCTCGGTCCCGGGATCGAAGCCTGGGCGTTGGAGGGCTACCCGGCAGACTGCGTGATCTTCGCGCTCACTGGGCCGCTTCGTGATCGCCCCCCAGACGTCGTCGTCTCCGGAATCAACGGAGGTCCGAACTTGGGAGACGACTGGTTCGGCTCGGGAACGATCGGGGCGGCCAGAACCGCCGCCTACTTCGGAATCCCGGCGGTGGCGGTCTCGGGGCTGGAGGACGACGACCCCGCGGCCGTGGACGCGGCAACTTCCTGGGTCGTCGACTTGATCCAGAGCGAAGTCGTGGCGTCGCTTGAAGCGCCCCAGTACCTGACCGTCAGCCTGCCCGTAGGGGATCCGTCCACGATCCTGGGCACCAGGGTGACGGAGCGCGCGAGAGGGCTCATGTCTGGAGAGGCGCGTCGCGTGGTTCAAGGTGAGGATACGACGGCGAGCGAGACGTGGCGCCTGGAGGTTCTCGCACACCCGGAGCGTGCGGGTCAAGGCACGGACGTGCGTGCCGTGGGGGAAGGCTACGTCGCCATCGTCCCTATGCGCGCCAATGAGTCGGACGCGAGCCTCGCCAGACAGTTAAGGCGACGCTTGGATCAGATACCTCCCTGGCGATGGAGCAGCCAGCAGCCAGGAGAGGGTCTCGGTGCGGAGGCTAGCTGCAGTGTGCCCTTAGGAATAACGATAGACGACGTGGAGGACCACACGGGCCGGGAATGGGGCGTGCTCGTCGAGACGGTTGAAGCCGGGAGCCTCGCTGCGAGGGGTGGCCTGTCTAGCGGTGATATCGTGGTCGCAATCAACGGCGTCCGGTTGGAGACCGAGCCAGGAGAGGCGGAGGACCCTGATGACCGATTCAGCCGCCTCTACCGAAGCATCCCGTGCGGAGACAGCGTGCGGTTCCGCTACGTTCGCGACGGCATGGAAGCGACCGCACGCTTCGTGATCGAAGGCCCATAGGGCTCAGTCGGAACTGCGACGCTCCTTTTCATGATTCCGCCCGCGCATCCGCCCTCCAGCTGACGAAAGCCCGCGATCTCTCGCGAGCTCCCTTCACTGGATCTCCCGCCTGGTGATCCGGTTCGTCTATTCAGCCACCGTCATGCCGATGCTGGTCGCGGGCTGGGCGAAGGCGGTATGACGCGCTTCCGCGCTTTGAAGTAGGGTCAGGTGGGTGTCGTAAAGACTCGAATCCGCGTCATACCTGGCTTTGCTTTCGCCTACTCCGATCTAGCGGCCGCGGCCATCGCGTTCACGGCTTCCTCCGTCGTGAGAACGTCGTTCGCCATGAAGCGGAAATTCACCATCGCCGCCGCGTAGCCGTCTCCCTCGGGTACGATCGCCGCTGCTGTACCATCTGTCACGACCGCCACTGCGAAGCCCCGCTCCAGGAACTCCCGCATGTGGGACTCCGTGCAGAGGTTGGCTGACATGCCCGCCAGGATGACCTTGTCGATTCCCCTTTTCCTCAGCTGGAGAATCAAGTCGTTGTTCTCGGGGCCGTAGACCTTATGGGGACTCGCAATCACGGTCTCGCCGTCGAGGATATACGGCTTGTAGCGGTCCAGATAATCCGCGCCGGAGCCCTCGAAACCTTCCAGGTTCAACGGCCCTTTCCTATCAAACATACCGATGCTGTGCATCAGCGCCTCGAGGGCACCCTCGAACTGCCAGCCATGGTCGGTCGGGTAGTAGTAATGAGGCG
The DNA here is from genome assembly GCA_039590175.1 of Gemmatimonadota bacterium. Lineage (GTDB taxonomy): Bacteria > Gemmatimonadota > Gemmatimonadetes > Palauibacterales > Palauibacteraceae. The sequence continues at coordinate 8,948 of JBDHFW010000029.1, forward strand.
AAATGAAAACGCTGATTCCATTCTTCTTTGCTGCCGCCAGAAGACTTTCGATGTTCTCGACCGTGTTGTTCTCTGTTACGCTCTCGCCGACAACTCCCCAGGTCACACCATCAGGACTCAGGAAATCGTTCTGTGGATCCGTAATGACGAGCGCCGTGCGCTCCAGATCGACCTCCATGCCGGGATCGGGGAGCTGCGCGCGAGAAACGCCGGCGCTCGTTGCGAGCAGCGCGATGGCAACCGGGACGCTGCCAGACAGATGGATGGGAGCCTTCATAGGGCTGTCTCCTTTCGATCGATGGTTGGGAAGCCGGAGATACCTGCACGCCGATTCGATCCTCGTCGACCCCTGCGTCGAGGTTTCAGTCCGAAGGTGGCGGAAACGGGCTCTCCCACGGGACATCGTAAGTGTCGGTAAGCATATTCATCATGACGCTGAAGAAGCCCACGGCCAGGAGCTCGTCAATCTCGCTCTCTGAGAAGCCCTCATCTCTCAGCTGATCTTCAAAATCCCAGTCCGGATCCGCGACGCTCTTGGGATCGAGCGATGCTCGAGAGACGATGTCGATCGCCGCGGGAAACGACGGCGGAAGATTGGCCGTACAGGAACCCCCAGAAAGCGCGACCAGATCCTCGTAGGTGAGCGTCGGATCGAGATTCAGCGCCGCATGACCGTGGAGCGAGGTGCAGTACTCGTTGCCGGCGACGATTGAAACCTTGAACAGGATCAACTGCTTCAGCAGTGCCGGGATCTCGCCTTCGATCACCGTCTCCTTCAGCATCGACCAAACCGCACGGAGCGCGTGCGGGTTGTGGCCGACGGCTTTGAGGAAGTTGAGAATCTCGGGCGAGCCCATCGTGTCCATAATCTCGTCGTAGATGGCCCGCACCTCGGGTGAGGCGTCTGCATACTCGACCTGGGGCTTACGTTTCACGTTTCTCCTCGTTTCGTGGTCCAGGCGGACCATACTCTCCGATCAAAGTAACCGTCCTGGCTATACGGTCTTCAGGTACTCGTGCACGAAGCTGATGGCCGTCGATCCCTGTCCCACCGCCGAGGCCACTCGACGCATGACTCCATGCCGCACGTCACCGGCGGCAAATATCCCCGGCACATTGGTCTCCATGAGATAGGGATCTCTTTTCAGCTTCCACCCGGCGGGTCGCATGCCATTGACGAACAGATCAGGTCCGGTGAGAACAAACCCGGCCGAGCTCAATTGGACCAAATCGCCCAGCATCCCCGTGTGGGGTGACGCTCCGATAAACACGAACAGCGCTGGGGTAAGTTCCCGTCGAGTTTCACCCGTTTCACGATGACGAATCGTAATTGCTACGAGCCGTTCGCGGCCGTGCACCTCGACGACCTCCTCCCCCAACTGGACATCGATGTTGTCGCGCCTCTCGATCTGTTCAATCAGGTATCTGGACATGCTCTTCGCCAAGGAGCCACGGACCAACATCGAGACCTGGTCAGCATACTGAGACAGAAAGACAGCCCCCTGGCCGGCCGAGTTGGCTCCACCGACCACGAACACGTGCTCGCCCTTGCAGTTGGTCGCCTCGGTCCGGGCGGCGCCGTAGTAGACGCCGGCTCCCGTCACGGCTTTGATTCCGGGTACATCGGGCTCTCGAACGGACACTCCGGTCGCGATGATCAACGCCTTGCATGCCAGTTCGGATCCATCGGCAAGCGTCACCACGCGATACGGATCTCGGAGTCCGACGCTGACGACTTCCTGGGCCGACAGAATCTCGGCACCGAAGCGTGCAGCCTGCGCCGTCGCTCGTCGAGCTAGGTCGGCACCGCTCAGTCCTTTTGGGAACCCGAGATAGTTCTCGATCCGCGCACTGGTACCGGCCTGACCGCCCGGCGTCTCCTTGTCGATGAGAAGGGTGTGGACGCCTTCCGAGGCACCGTAGACTGCGGCGGCCAGGCCGGCGGGCCCCGCTCCGACGACGATCAGATCGTAGAAGGGCTTGGCGGCCTGCGTCCGAAGTCCCGCTTTCGCGGCCACCTCGGTCAGGCTCGGCTCGATCAGCACGTCCCCCTCCGGGAAGAACACCACCGGTAGTCGGTAGGTCGCGTCGTTCACCCGCTCGACCAAGGCACGGGCCTCAGCGTCGCGCTCGACGTCGAGGAACTGGTAGGGAATCTGGCTGCGAGCCAGAAAATCTTTGATGTTGTGCGAGCCGGCCGACCATAGCGTGCCCGCCACGCGGATACCGTCGTAGGGCACGGTCGCCGTAGCTTCCCAGTCGCTGATCAAGTCGTCCAGGATCGGATACAGGTTCTCCTCGGCCGGCGTCCAGGGCTTCATGAGGTAGTGGTCGAGCCCAACCGTATTGATCGCGGAGATCGCCGCCTCGGTATCCGCGTACGCCGTGAGCAGCACCTTGCGCGCCTCTGGATATATCCCTCGAGCATCAGCCAAAAACTCGGTGCCGCTCATCTCGGGCATTCGCTGATCGACAAGAAAGAGAGCTATCGCGTCATTGCGTTGCTTGAGCCGGTGAACCGTTTCCAGCGCCTCGTCCCCGGAGCCCGCCTTGATGACCCGGTATTCCTTGCGAAAGTGCCGCTTGAGGTCACGTTCTACCGCATTGAGCACCTGTTCCTCATCGTCGACGGTCAAGATGATGGGTTTGGCCATTTCGTAGTGTCGTCCGGCTAGGTCTTGTCAGTGATTGGGAGCTTGACCGTGAAACGGGTCGCGCCCGGCGTCGAGGCTACCGAGATCTGCCCACGGTGCTTCTCCACGACGATGCCGTGGCTGATATTGAGCCCCAGGCCCGTGCCCTCTCCCGGAGCCTTGGTGGTGTAGAACGGGTCGAAGATCTTCCCCTGAGCCTCGAGCGGAATCCCTGGCCCGCTGTCGGCAACCTCGACGACGACCCAATCGTCCTCCTCATACGCTTTCAGGTCGAGCGCGCCCTGGCCGCCCATCGCACTGATTGCGTTGTCGATGAGGTTGGTCCAGACCTGGTTGAGCTCACTCCCGTAGCCCTGAACGCGAGGTAAATCCTCCGCGTAGTCGAGACTGACCTTGATCCCGTCCCGAAGTCTGCTGCTCAGCATGACAAGGGTGTCGTTCAGCCCCTCGCGCACGTCGATCGCTTGAACGGGAGCCTGGTCCATGTAGGAATATCCCTTGAGGGCCTTGACGATCTCCGCGATTCGCCTGGCCCCGTGACCGATCTCTTCCAGCAGGGTGTAGGCCGTGAACTGACTACCGAAGTAGTCGATCACTACCGGCGCCACCGTTGGGTCGAAGTTCTTCGTCAGGTCCTCCAGCTCCGCGGAGCACAGCCCCATCGCGACGAGCGTCGACGCATGCTCCCAGGGGTCTTCGATGCCGTTGTCGTCGAGCCAGTCCTCCACCTCTTGTTCGAGATCGCTGCGGGCAACCGGATCGAGCGAGCTCGGCTTCTTCGCTCGCGCCTCAGCCTCCTTCTCGAGCTCCGCGATGAGCTCATGCTGTTCGCTCGAAAGCCCCGCCGCGCCGAGCGCAAACTGAGCGCGCTCGAGACGGGCGATCGACGCCCGGAGCTGCTCTGCCCCCTGCCTGGCGATGGCCGTAGGGTTGTTGAGCTCGTGAGCCATACCGGCGCTCAGCCGGCCCAGCGTTGCAAGCCTCTCGCTCTGACGCAGCATGACCTCCTGTTGGAGGTATGCCTGCTCGAGATCCCGATGCTTCTGTTGCTCCCAGAGCATGTGGACCTTGCGGTGGAAGAAACCGCACACCATCGAAAGGCATTTGATATCGAGCTCGCTGAACGGCTGACGTCGCCTCCCAAATAAATAGAGAGCCTGAGTCTTGCCGTTCTCGACGAGTGCGTTCACCGAGATCTGCTCCAGATCGTCCTTTTGAAGATGTGTAGGGAGCTGATCTAGAGCGTCGTCCAGCGATTCGCCGCAGAGAATGTGTGTCTTGCGGTCACGCCATAGCTGCGCCTCGAAACTCGACAGGGCGGTCGGGACTGTGCGCATGACATCCGCACCACCTCGGTAGCCGTCGACGACGACGGCGGTCGGCTCCGGCCCTTCGGCGCCCTCAGGATCACCGTCGAAGCAGACATAGCGCCAGGAGTAGACGTCCACGATGTACTTGAGCCGGCGGGCCAAGACCTCACCGACAGCTTCGATACCGCTCGCCGCGTTGATCACGCCGGTCAACTCGAAGAGCGCTTCGTACCTCGACACCTTCGAGAGGAGGTCCTGCGTCGAGGATCGCGAGTTTGCCGAGTGATCGTTCATTGCGATCTTTCGTGAAGACTCTTCAGCTCAGCATCGCCCGTCGAGTGGCCGAGAAACCGCGAAGTGTTGTTTGCCCACAGCGCCTGGCGCGTTGGGAAGAGGCTCTGGGCTGCCGCGTGTTATGCGGCTCTCAACTACTTCGAGCCTCGGCGAACTCGGCTCCCTCTGGGATCTGGTCTGGAGGCAAACCCGAGGCTGCTTCCAGCCGACCGCTGAAATTGAAGAAGGAGATCAGAGCTGTGATCTCCCAGATTGCACGCTCGTTCCAGCCGGCGTCCCTTAGCGATCCGATGTCGTCCTCGTCCACGAGGCTCGGCGTCTCCGTGAGCTTGCTGGCGTAGCCGAGCAGTGCCCGAGTCTTGGAGTCCAACTGGTATTCGGACCACGTCGTCGCGAACTCATGGCTGAGATGCTCATCCCCAGTGAGGCGGCGAACTGCCGCCGTGTGGAGGCCCAGTCAAGGAGCGCCACCTACTTTGCCGTTGACGACCGTTGCCAGCATCTCGCGCTGGAGGCGGCTGAGAGACGAGGACCTGCGAAGGTGAAGGTGGCGATATAGGGAGCCCGACGGCCGCGCAACTTTCAGATCGACCGCAAGAACTTGAAACACACCCGGTACAACACCACCGTACTGACGACGAACCCAATGGAAGAATAGCTTCCGGACGCCTGTGGCCCGCTCTGGCACGATTGTCATGATGTTGGGCATTCATACTCCTTTTCTGAGTTGCTATCTCAACCTAGCATGCCGACGGCTGGTCGCGCGCTAGGAGGAGGCGGGTCATAACCCCAGCTTGCGACTGAGGCTCCCGACGATTCCCGTTCATCGATGAACCTGGAGAGCGAACCTGGAGAGCGGGTTCGCCGGGCGAATGCAGGACAGCGCTCTAACACGCTGCATGTAAGCAGGTTACAACAATGGAGCCGACCGGGTTCGAACCGGTGACCTCCTGCTTGCAAAACATATGGGCTAGGGCCCGATTTCCGCACCATATGCGTACTTCTGCGGAATAGTCCGCATAAGGTATGGACCTTCCTCCGCATTTCCGCACCTGATACGGACCGAACCTGGAGAGGAAACATGGAGAGGTGACGACCTGCGGGTTGCCTCTCTCGTAACTACCCCCCTTCACGTTCCTGATCTCGTACTAGAGTGCAGTAGGTCGGCGCCCATACAGTTGCGCATGTTCTGGGTGGCGGAGCTACCATACCGGCTGCTGAGCTTCCCTTGAGCCCGAGCCAGGGCCAGGGTGCTGCGTGGAGAGAGAGGAGGACAGCCATGAGCGTCGGTCGCGTCGTCACTCGCATCCTTCCCGCCACCTTGCTGACCCTCCCACTCATCAGCTGCTCCGGCTCGCCGTCGGACTCTCCGGTGCTCACCGCCGAGCTGCCCCTCCACCTGGAAGATCATCTCGACGTGGCAACGATCGTGGGCTCTGAGGTTCCAGCCGAGGTGCCAGAGGCAGTCGAGTGGCGCTTCGACGAGCCGCAGCCGGCGTGGACTTCGGCACGCCTCCCTCCGTTTCTGACGCCAGCCCGGAGGCGCACCCAGGACGCCTTGCGCCTGAGCGTGGAGGAAGCCAACCGGCTCCCCTCGGGCGATCTCCTGGGGGGTGCTATCTACGTCGATCTGCCCGAGTGGAACCGCGAGGACTGGGGGTACGTCCTCGTGCGCGCCCGTGCCTCAGAGAAGGTTCGGCAACTTCGCCTCGCGTTCAACCTACGCGAGGACCCGGGATCCCGGGACGACCCCTTCCGCTTTCGTGGTGAGGTCGTTGACGTTATCAACGACGGCTCGGTACAGACCTACCTGCTGCGGGCTGACTGGTCGCTTCCGTGGGAGGGAGCTTGGGAGGGCCCGTGGCAGCAACTCGCTATTGGGATCAATGCCCGGGAGCCTGCCGGCATCGACATTCTCTCTGTGAGCGTCATCCCCAAGGAGGCCAACTACGCCGCTGCGTCGGCGGCGGTGCGAACGGAGGTCCGCACGAGCGCGCATCGCCGCACCCTGTACACTCATGCGCCGGGACGGATTGAATACCGGGTCCGAGTACCCGAAGCCGGCCGCCTCGACGTAGGGCTCGGGGTGCTCCGGGACGATGACCCGGTGACTTTCCGGGTTACCGCGAGTTCCGAGGGCAACGAGGCCCTGCTCATGGAGACCTACACCGACAAGGAGCGGTGGGCGCAACGCTCGGTAGATCTGTCCGGCCTGGCGGGGCGGACTGTGACCCTCTCGCTCGAGGCGGAGGCGGAGAAGGCAGGCACCGTGGCGCTGTGGGCCGCCCCGACGCTGACGGGCGGTCGCGCCACCGAGAAGCCCAACGTCATCTTCTACATCATCGACGGCGCTGCGGCCGATTACATGAGCGTCTACGGCTACAACCGCCGCACCACGCCGAACCTCGAGCGCCTGGTGGCGGAGGGTGCAGTCTTCGAGCACGCCTACAGCAACTCGAGCTGGACGAAGCCCTCCACCGCCTCGTTCATGACGTCCCTGCATAACAGTGTGCTGGGCGGCATCCGGGGCGAAGCCGCCGATCCCGTGCCGGAGCAGGCCGTGACGATGGCGGAGCACATGCACCAGGCCGGCTACCAGACGGCGGTGTTCGTCTCGAACCCATATGCCGGCACTCTGAGCAACCTGGAGCGCGGAGTTGATGTGTTCCGGCAGGCCCTCGTCAGTCCCAACTCACGTTCTTCGGCTGAGTTGCACCAGGACTACTGGCGGTGGCGCGAGGCATACCCTGCCGAGCCTTACTGGGTGCACTTCCAGACCACGGACGTGCACCCGAAGTGGGACCAGACGCGGGATGCGCCCGCCCCCTTCGCTGGCCTTTTCAGCACTCCCGAGCTGCGCGAGACCTACTACGAGTGGGAACGGCAGCTGGCGGCGGCAGCCGGCTTTATTCACCGTCCCGAGCTCAGCCTCGAAGCGCTCGAAAAGACCGGCATCGACTATGGGTCTTTCTTCAATGCGGCTCGAAGTCTCTACGATGAGTCGATGGCACATCAGGACTACCAAATCGGCCGGCTGGTAGAGCGCCTCAAAGAGCGTGGCGAGTGGGAGCACACGCTCCTCATTGTCGCCGCGGATCATGCCGGCGCGGCGGCCCACCTCCCCGATCCGTTTCCGCCCAAGTGGGGCCCGATGTTCAATTCCTCCGTCACCCGAATTCCGTTGATCGTGGTCTGGCCGGAGCGGATCGCTCCCGGCCAGCGTTTCAGCCAACCCGTCTCGATGATCGACATGCTTCCCACGATCTTGAGTCTTGCCGGATTGCCGCTGCCTGAGGTGATGCAGGGGCAATCTCTGGCCCCCCTTCTGCTCGGCGACGATGGCTGGGAGACGCGGCCGGTGATCCTGGACGAGTTCGCTGTCGAGGACACGGGCGAGCTAAGTGGTTACATCGAGGTTGTCGACGGGCGTTGGGGTGCTTCGTTGCTCATCAACCCGAACCCATCAGGTCGCCTCGCTCACGGCGTCGTCCCGGATATTCCGAAGAGCCGCGTCGGCGATGGCTATGAAGCCATACAAAGGCGTCCTGTGCCCTTGCTGCTATATGATCTCTGGAGCGACCCTCATGCCCAGCACAGCCTGCATGAGGAACGACCCGAACTCGCGGAGAGGTACACACACTTCCTCGAGGCGCAGTGGGAGGCGCACCAAGCGCTTGCCCAACACTTCGCGCCGTCGGGCGAAGTGGCGTTGACCCCCGAGCAGCTTGAGACCTTGCGGGCGCTCGGCTACATCCAGTAAGGAAGCGAAGGTCAAGGCCCGGGTAACAGCGTGGGACCGTTCCTTCGGGGCCGCCCCTGACTGCATCTGGCCCCTGCGCTTATGGTGGGGAAGCGACTCTCTCCGTCCCCCCAGCCACAGGAGGTCACCGTGAGACGTTTCAGCCTTGCAGCGATTGGGCTCCTTCTCGCGTTTGGCACACCCGCGCTGGCGCAGGAGCAGGATGATGCCGCAGCGATCCAGACCCTGACTGAGGAATGGACAGCGGCGTTCAACGCTGGCGATGCCACCACGCTGGCTGCTTGGTATACGGACGACGCCGTACGGATGCCACCAAACGCACCCGCCTATACAGGCCCGGAGGCCGCCAAGGAAGCTTTTCGCGGTCTCTTCGAGCAGTTCTCGGGCGAGCTTACATGGCCGACTGAAGAGATCGTAGTGGCAGACGGCTGGGCGTTTCACCGAGGCACTTACACGATCAGGCTAACTCCGGTGGCCGGCGGCGAGGTGATCGGGGAAAGTGGGAAGGTCATCGTTATCTTCCAAAGACAGCCTGACGGCTCGTGGAAGATTGCACGCGAGATTTGGAACCGCGACAACCCGCCGGCCGGCATGGACTGAGGGTTTTCAGCAACCGGCGGTTCCTTTGGGGCCGCCCCACTTCCATCTTGCCCCTCCACGCTCCTGATCTAGTCTTCTCGCATGGGATGTTGCCATCGGGATTCCTTTCGTTTCGTCTGAGACCCTAGGGCTTCAAACGAAAAGAAACGAAACTGCGCATTGGGCGGTTCGGGCGATTGAGGCCCCCAATGCCCGGGCGTCGCTACTCATGATCCCAGCCTAGGGCGGGCTCCCCCACCAGCACACTTGCTTCAATAGGGCGAATGAGTGCGAGATCTGCATTCTCCCGCATTCGGCTAAACTCTCCAGCACCTGGGCTGCGGGATGGGGTGGTCTCTGCGTCTGAGGTCCGTTGACGCAGCACCAACGGCTAGGCCACGCCGGCGGGCCGCCCCCTGCCGCATCTGGCCCCTCCACGCTCCTGATCTCGTCCTCCGACCATACGCCACCGAATAAAGGTTCTCCCGACTTGCGGTGGCCTATCCCTGCCCTAGGCTGAAGCAAAAGCTGCTCGGTGGTTCCCGACTGAGCAGAGCATACCACCACCGTCCCGCCCTTCGTGGAGGTGTCCGATGAGAACGCCCGCTGCTGTTGTTGCTCTTTCCGGCTTCGTCATCGCGGCTACCGCCTGCGCCCCGAGTGTGGAGCAAGAGCCTATTGCCGACGAAACTGCCTCGCCCCAAGCCGATGTGCAGAGTCTTGAAGCGACAATCAACGCCCACTGGGAGGCGATCAACTCAGGCGATCTCCAGACTATGGCCGACCATCACATGCCACGGCTTACCGGGTTTCTCATGGACGAGGGGCCTCTCTGGGTGCTTGAGTCCGAAGAAGATTATGCGGCGGTAGAAGAAACCTTCAGGGACGCGCAGTCCGATTGGCGTGCCCGAGACCTGACAGTGGATCTCTACGTGGACGTGGCCGTCGCCGCGTTCTATCTAGACGGCTCGGTGACTTGGCCGGACGGCAGAGTGGTGGAGGGGCCGCGGCGGGCCACAGCGGTTTGGATCTGGGACGGAGGTGAGTGGAAGGAAGCCCACCACCACGATTCGCCGCTCGTGTCCGCGTCAGCGGAGTAGGCTCTTTTCACCAGCGCCGAAATGGGGGCGGTTCCTTCGGGGCCGCCCTGATCACTATCTTGGCGCTGAAACGGCGCGCTAGCACACAGGTCCCACATGGTTGAACCAAGAGGCTCGCTGAGGCGGTCAAGCTCACAGCGCATCATCGCCGGAGTATGCGGTGGGTTC